>JBBSWF010000020.1:0-85125 GCA_038046365.1 Nanobdellota archaeon | reverse complement strand
AAGAGCAACAGCGACATCGTGACTCACCGGGGGTGGGCGCTCGCAATTGACTAGGGAATATCTTTTCACGACAAGGCCGCTTTCTTCCCTCACTTCTCTTATTATGGCCTGTTCTGCCGACTCGCCTTCATCCACATGACCCGCGATGCCCGCGAATCCGAAAGGCGGTTTGGCACGGTCGATCAGGAGGTACAGGCCGTTCCTTTCGATCACCGCTCCGACGGAGTAGTGCATTTTCTGTCCATCCGGTGTCAAAGTTGTTTTTGCTGTCGCCATGCCAGATGGCATTTCAACGCAGTTTAAGGGTTTTTGGGTCGATCCCATGGCCGCATGCCTAATATGTCCTCCACACGGCGGTGTCATTATATAGTGGAGTGCATTATATAGGTCATGAAAGATATTTTCCTGAATATGTTGAGGGAGGGGTTGCCTGCTTGCGTCGTCGATGGAGATTATGAGCTCCTCCACATCCATAAGTTCGGTGTTGGGATGCCTCCTGTCTTTGAAGAGGCTCAAGTGATGGCTGAGGATGACCTGGGTGGATTGGAGTATCGCCTTACTGTGAAGTCCTGCGCTGGTGAGATGTCTAGCATTGGAGATCTTTTTCTGGAGATGTGCGACCAGAGTCACTTTATGGTCCTCTCTCAGGGCGAGGATCTCTACGCGGCGGTCATCAACCTTGGCTGGCGAGGCAAGCCCCTGGTCGATCCTCTCCGCCGTGAGAAATATCTCGATTTCTTGACGGATTATTTCAGGACGTCGGATATATGAATCCCGCATGAAATCTGTATGTCGAATATAGTTGCCGCATCATTTCAGTGAATGTTTGACCAGGCCTATCAGGAAATCGGCGGATTCAAGTTTTAGGAACTCATCTTTTGTGACCCATCTGTATTCTTGATGTTCATCGCTGAGTTTCACTTTTGAAGATGTGGCCTTGCAGGAATACCCTATGAACAGGTGATAAATCTGTCTTTCAAATCTGGTGGAGACTTGGATCGGCCGCGCATCCTTCACTTTTAATGAGGTTTCTTCGATTATCTCTTTCATGAGCGAGTCCAGATGGTTCTCTCCAAAGAGGACATTGCCTCCGGGCAGATCCCAGCAGCCTGGACGTGAGTGGGCATCAGCTAGTCTTCTTAGCGCCAGGAATTTCTCTTGTGTTGGGTGACGGACTATCGCTTTCTGTAGAAACTTCATGTCATCTGTGAACATGTATATTCTTTTATCTGGGTCTGTCGGGACAGCCATCGGACTGATCTAGAGATTGGTGGTTAATATAACTTGCTTCGGACGTACGTAATAAGTCGGGTGTCTCATATGGTGACTGCGCGTAATCCTTGGTAGATGTTTTTGTTTTGGAGTTTCCATTTATCCCCTGTGGGCCTCCTTTCGACCCACCCAGCCACATCAAAAGAAACAACAACTACAATATACCGATTTCGGTACTACATCACACTTATTACGTACGATCTCGAAAATGGGGGCGAGCCCTCCCTTTTCCCGCTATCCTTTCGAGCGCCTACAAGCCCTTTGGGGAAGAGGATGAACGGAAGATGCTCCTTGAACGGGTAGAATTCCTGCGTCGCGATGAAGGATCCATAAGCGTTTCGTAAGGCGCGCGACAGCTCATCGATGCCCTCGATGGTCTTGTATGCGCAAATGAGGAACAGATGGGCTGAAACGACGTCAAAAAAGGCATAAATGATCGACGGGTTCTTGCTAATGGAAAAAAAGAGGCTTCGCATGCGCTCTGACGAGGCGTTCCTGAGGCGTATCTTGTACAGGTATTCGGTATATCCCAGCTTTTTCAGGTCTATCTCGGGGTAGAATTTGACGATCACACCATGCTCCTGCAGTTTTTTAATCCTGTACCTTGTAACGACGAGGCTCAGTCCGAGGCGCTTGCTAAGATCAAGGTATGAAAGCGATGAATCCTTGCATAGTGCATGGAGTAGTTTGCCATCGGTCTCGTCTAGGTGGTACGGCTTTTCTGCCGGCGGCTTTGGCAGGATCTCCTCGACATCAAGGTCCTGGTAAAAATCCTGGACAAGGTGCTCGACCCGGATTACGTCAAATGAAAAATACACCTCATAGTCGGCCAACCGTTCCCCATAATGCTGGACCAGCCCCTGGACCATGCGGTAAAGGCCGGTCACATCCTTGACCACAAACTCGCAGAAAATATCCCATTGGCCTGAAATGACTGACGCCCATGCCACAAACGGGTGGTCCCTTAAATAGGCGGTCAGTTCCGGGACCTTATAAATATCCTGGTTGAATTTCAAGATCATGGCAACGGTGGTATAGCCCACAGCTTGCAAGTTGACAATGGCAGAAAAGCGTTCGATGACGCCCTCCTCCTTGAGGCGTTCGATACGGTAGGCAACCCCGTTCTTGCTCAGGGCCACCATCTTGGAGAGCTGGGTATCGCTCAGGCGGCCGTCCCGGGACAGATAATACAGGATTTTCCGGTCCTTTATATCAAGTTTTAAAGGCATTAAGGTTAAAATGATGTTCTTATTTAAATACTTTATTAAAAATCGCAATGAATTGATCAAAACCTTGATATATCTTGAGGCCTTTTGGGGTACCAAGGTAACAAATCTCATCATCCCAGAAGCGGCGGCCAAAGCCGTTTTTGGGTGTCAACACAACCACTAACGGAGATGAACAGACAATGACTCCAACCACACAGAACCAAACGATATACACCGTAACGGGCGGTTGCTACGGCAATAGCCGGAGCGGTTTACTCGAGTGCATCCTTGAAAACTATTTAAATGATCCAGACGTTAACCCACAACAGATCCCCATCAGTGTACGCCTTGGCGCGCATCCTGCATATTTCAAACCAATCAAAGGAGAGATCGATCCGGCTAAGAAGTACGCCTTGGGCCAGGGGTTGGTCCCCGCGCTCAAGAACGCCTACGGCGACAGCATGGGAGAGAACCGGGAACGCCTTAGAAAAATCATTGAACGTGCTGAGAATTACCAACGCAAGACCGTAACTCCAGAAGATGTACTTCCTGCTGACATGGGGCTCTACGCCGTCCGGCATGTCCGGGATATCCAGCTTGCTCAGGCAGGATTGGACCCGAAGGAAAACCCCCACCACCAAACCTGGTTGAAGGCCCTGGACCGGTACAACCCCCAGTACCGGGAGCATCCATATTATACCCGTGACCTGGATGACACGGCAGGCTCGATAGCGTGGGTCCGAGGGGAGATTGGCGCGCCGATGGAAGGAAATACACCTGCCGGAAAAAAGCCGAACGAGTACCCGTACTTCGACTTGCACGGCAACATGGCTATGGCTGGCTCCCCGGAAGCACAGGCAATGGAAGTCCGCGACCTGCTCACTCTTGGGTTAGAGCTTGCGCCGCGGATTGTCCAGGCCGCCGAGGAAAAGCTTCAGGAAAACGTTTAATCCGCGATGAAAGGATCAAATAGGTGAACAAGATTGGATACACACGCATGTGGAAAGAGGAAAACCTGCCCGTGATGGACCAGCGCTTCTCGCTGCAGCATCTGGGCCACAGCTCAAAAAAGCTGTTTGGCTTTGGCGTCGAGGATGCGTTTATCGTCAGTCAGGAGGGGTTCACCGCGTCGTTCTATGTATCCGATCGGGACTGTAGGCCGTTTGCAGGCGGCGGCTTTGTATTTTTTACAGATAGGGAACGGTTTTGCCGGTATCTTGAAGACAAACAGACCGTTGAACAGAGGTTATTGGATCATATCAAAGACATAGTCGCCCGTGACCTCTCCGCCCTATCGAATGGAGAATTGTTCAAGGCATTTGAAGAGCTGTGCAAAAAAATTGCCAATGCCTTTGAATTCTACGCCATCACAGAGCAAGAAGCAGTCCAATTGATCGAAGAGAAACTTGAAGCAGAGCTGACATCATCGGGCTTGGACGCGAAGGCATTGATTCCCATCCTTACGAGTCCAGACAAGATAATTGAGCTGACAGAAAAAGGCCATCAACTCTTTGATTTATCATTGAGCAAATCCATAAAGGGCGAAGACTCACGCATCGACCCGGGATTGTTGCGCTCACTGTTATTCACCATAAAAAACGAGGTGTGTCAAGACCGTCTGGCGATCATCCAAAAACACGGCATACCACAAAAAGCAGTCGAGTTAAGCGACATTTTCCGGTCATTGGGCCATGAGCGGTTACGCCTGCGATACGTTTTCATGCAGGGCCTCTTTTGCAGGGGCCTGTTCTTCAATGAGATAGTAAGGCGCATCGGGATCACAAAAAAGGAACTCTATTTTTACAATGCCGACGAGGTAAAAACATTAGTGCTCGACGGGGAAAAGGTCCCTACCCCTACCATCGAAAGGAGGAAGAGGGGCTACGTGAGCATCCTGACCAATGGCGATATTTTCCATCTCGAAGGCGATGACGCGCTTGCGTTCACGAAGGAACACATCCAACCCGTCGAGAAAACCGATATCCTCCATGGAACGGTCGCCTGCAAGGGAACCGCACGAGGCAGGGTCATCACCTTTCGCTTTGATGAGTCGGACCATCACCTGGAGAAAATGGACACGATGGAGGCCGGCCAGATCATTGTCACCGAGCAGACCCACCCGAATATCCTCACCGCGATCGATAAGGCCGCCGCGATCGTCACGGACGAAGGCGGGATGCTGTGCCATGCCGCCATTGTCTCGCGCGAGCGGCGCATCCCCTGCGTCATCGGGACACGATTCGCGACTGCAAACCTCAAGGACGGCGACCTTGTTGAGGTAAACGCAATCGAGGGATGGGTGAGGAGACTGGGCGGGAACCCTGAGAACGGATTTTCCTCAAAATAATCCTTGAGGATTTGTAGGCGTGTCATGGCGTCTGAAACGCCTATATCTTCCAGTAGAACTCCTTGAAAAGATCTCTTAATCCGTCTTTGCTTCCAATTCCTAACATGACAGACGTCGCCTGTAGTAAAAACTCCGCTTTCATATCAAGCTCTAAAAATATTTCTTCCCTGTTTTTTCTCTCGGCAGGGTCGTCGAATCTTACCATATAGTTATTTTTAGGGTTAGGATCATCATCCAGGCGGTAGGTGAACCCGGTGGCGATGTGTCTTGCTATTTCTCTTCTCACATCGTCATCTGTCAAAGGGTTCTTATGTTTTGGTGGATAAAATCTGTCTGGAATAGAGCTAAAGACTTCCAGAGAATCAATAGATCCGGTTATTGTGGTTCCTGGTTCAGACGCTTCAGTGTTTCTTATGATGAGTCCTGGCCAGACCGGCACAAGTAGATTCTGTTGGCCATTATATTCCCAGACCCTAAACTCCCGAAAGACTCGTCCAAGGACTTCTTGAGGTGATTCTTTGCAGTAAGCTACTAATTTCTCGCCTGCGCCTAATCCCTGGTAGTCTATCTTTGTGGGCATGAGGTTGTGGAATCAAGATGGATTAATAAGTCTTACTCCAGTTTGACACTGTCATCTTAGTGAATGATGTGTTTTCTTTCCTTGATGGTTTATGCGTATAACATGTTCTTTTTATCTGTTCATAGAATGTTGTGCATGCCAAAAGTGTTCTTTTCTCGACGAAAAGGTGGGCGAGCACATAATTTGTTTTGCTATCAATCGCATTGAGATCATAGCAATGTCGAGCGCCTATATGCACCACTTTTTCATCAAGATGGATTCATCCTTTGATTTTTGGTTGAACTTCCATGTGAAGCGGATTTTAAAAAAAGACTGTACTTTGTCTTCCACTGGCTGATTGTCCAACGTGAGACCTTCACGTTGTCATGTTGCCACAGGTGGTTCTTTACTTTTGCGAGACTTAACCCGTCTTCATGTTGATGTACTGCGCGTGCAATCACTTCAGGCCGATGACGCATCCGCTCAAAACCATCAGGTTCAACAAATTGCCGGTCGCATGATCGACAAAGAAAACTTTGTTTTGTTCGTACTTTTCTGCGTCGAAGCCCATTGCAGACCACCTTCGATGAATGGCAAAATATGCATGATTGACCCACCGGTATCACCTGATGTTCTTGAGAAAGAAGGGGATATTTATTTATATCATTCGTTTAATAGACAGTGTCAAGTGGGCACAAATATTATATATAATTAAGAATTAACATAATTTATGGAAGAAATTCATAAAATTGTTGCAATCGTAATTCAGGATAATAAGTTCTTCATGGTTCGCAAGGTTGGGAGAGATATTTGGACCAACCTGGGGGGTAAACCGGAGGGGAACGAAACAGAAGAACAAGCATTAGTTAGAGAAATTCGAGAAGAAATACATTGCGATGCAACTGTAATAAAGAAATTAGGAGATTTTAAAGCGCCTGCCGCTTTTGATAATGCAATAGTTAAATTATCATCATATTTAGTAGAATTAAATGGAGAGATTAAACTTGATGATCCTGAATTAGAAGAATGTAAATTTATCCCAAAAAATTATAAAGATATTGGAATAAAAATGCCGGTCTCAATTGAAGAGCAAATTCTTCCATTTTTAATACAGAATAAGTATCTTGATTGGTAGTGCCCATTTGAAAACTCAAGCCACGCTGCGCTCTCACTCCGCTTCGCTCCGTTCGGGGCTCGGCTCGCCCCTCACCCAAATTTTGCTCCGTTTCACTCCAAGCGATTACTCTTGATCATCCTCCCCGCCTAAAAAACGTTTAACCTACCGAGCTCCGCGAGGGAGGATTAAACGTTTTTTCACTTCTGGCTTTTGATGTAACGCTCCCATTCCTTCTTCGCCGCTTCGTTGCGGTAGACTTCGTTCGATGCTCGATCTCCTGTCGGTCGCGTCTGGTCTAGTGTCAGTTCGTAGTAGACCGCCCAGTTAGGTTCGTTCTTCGCGACAAGCTCTTCGATGCGGGTATACCCTTTTTTGTAATTGTCGCATCCGAGGTAGCTCCATTTTCCGTCGTCTTTGATTGCGCATATCGCGTGCCCGGTCTTCTTTCCCTTGGCAAAGTATGAGATCATCTTTGTTTCATATCCTGCTTCTTTGAGCCAGTCGTGCGCCAGCGCAGCGTAGTCATCGCAGTCGCCTTTGCCTCGAAGGTATGTGTCGATCGGGTCTTGCATGTAGTCATTGCCAAGCGTCCTTTCCTCTCCTTTGTGGTTCTTGAACTTCCCTTCTTTGTCGCTTGCGTACTTGATGCTGGTCTTGAAGAATGCCCATATCTTGGCTGGTGTGTCGGTCTTGTCTTTGGTCTCAACGTATGTCTCTAGTGTCCTCCCCCTAACGGGTCTGTACGCCTCTGCCATTCCTGGCGCTCCGGCGTACAGCATCGCTGTGGCAACAATTGTCACGAGTGTTTTCTTGAGGTTCATACTTCATCATACTGCCTGTTGAGAAGATATCATTTGGGGATATATTGTATATGCAACAACGAGTCATACCGTGAGAAAATCCGCAAAGTTTCCTATCTATGATAATTTTACGAGTTTCAGATCATCGTGTTTGCCTGTTCAACCATACTCATAGACAACAACCATTCCATTGGCGCCTATGCCACCGACATCGTGGCCGCTGCCTCCTGCGCCGCCATCACCTATTGTGATTGGCACAGTTGCAGTCAGTGCGTTAGCGTCTATTCTTTTCTTTGAATATCCTCCTGCGCCGCCGCCCGGAGCGCCTTGGGAACCCATATTGGAGTCTCCGGCTCCTCCACCGCCTGGAACTATACCCATATCCTGTGAATTGCAGTATGAACACCATCGACTTTGGCCGCCAGCGCCGCCATTGGGTGAAGATCCTCCCATGCCTCCGCCGCCAGCCCAGGCTAACTGACCAGATTGGCCTATGAGATTGATATCTCCATTAGTGCCTACACCGCCGCGACCGCCGCCATATCCTCCGACGGCACTTCCGCCTTCGCCGCCACTTGCTGATACATAAGGACCAAATAATGATGATGTGCCTGCTCCTCCATCAGCACTGCCTGGATTGCTTCCGCCTCCTCCTCCGCCTGCTCCCCAGACATCGACTATTATATATGCGAGTCCTGATGGTTTTGTCCAGGTGGCGCTTGAGGCATATGATCGGATCGCCAGCAGGCCGCCTCCGCCTGAAAAGCTTGTCTTGCAGTTGGTGTCTATGCAGAATCCAGTGGCTTTGATATTTCCGGCCACATCAAGCTTCTCTGTTGGAGAAGCTGTCCCGATTCCTACGTTGCCTCCTCCTGGGTTCAATGCGAGTTGATCGAATCCAAACGCTGGTGTCACTGCTTGGACCGCGGGCTTGCCGTAAGTGGAGCTCTTTGTTATGAATATCCCTCCTGATACGCCGGGAATATGGCCTATCTCTACGTTGTCCCTGGCGGCGAATGCCCCGTTCACATCTAATGGATACTGTGGCGTGGCGGTCCAGACGCCTACCTTGTCCATCATCGCGATGGAAGATCCGCTTTTGCTCTTAATCGTGTCAGTGAATAGCGTCTGGTGTGTCGATATCCCAGCGGGTGCGGCTCCGGCTGCGAGGAATGCGCCTACGAGAAGCACGAGTGCCAGGACTATCACGTAGACGTGGTATTTCTCTAGATTTATTAGGATCTTCATGGCGCATTTTCCCGGGTAGTGACTATAAAAATCTTCTTAGATTTTGGAGATCGTGGAATCATCTCGATCTCGCAGTGATTTCAGTTATCTATCCGTATTTCACGCACACCAGTTGGTTGCCGTAACAATTAGCCTGTCCGCAGTCGGCGAAGCTTGCTATTTGGGTATATCCTGAAGGGCATCCGGTTCCGCCGGGGACGTGTGTGCCTTCGGGGGTTATCCAGATGCCGGTTATCGCTTTAGTGGTCTGTGTCGTGCCGTCAGAGAATACGATGCCGTTTGTCTTGACATTTCCGGCTACGTCGAGCTTTTGTGTGGGTGCTGTCGTGCCGATTCCGACATTCCCTCCACTATTTAGAAAGATAGATGGATTCAGATCCGCGCCATTGAGGTTGCCTATCTGCATCGCGTTGGTGTTAGACAATGCTTCCATGCCCCATAATGACTGGACCCCTCCTTGCACTCCCGAGATGGTATTGCCTGTGCTGTAGACATGAAGTTTAGACAATGGTCCAGATGTCCCTATCCCCACATTTCCCGCGATTATAGCTCCTGTGCTCGGAGGTCCTTGCCCGCCGTATCCTACTGTGAGTCCTGCGTTTGATCCTATCACTTGGTCTACCCAGACGTTTTTTGAGCCGACTGAGCGGATCCACCATGGGTCGATCATGTACCATCCGCCGCCGTAATCCTGGCTGTACCATCCTGTTTGTCCTCTTGATCTGAACCAGCCGTTGATCATGTCACCGTTCACGTCGAGTTTGTACGCAGGGGTTGTCGTTCCGATGCCTACTTTGCCGTCGGTTTTCACGACTAGTGCGTTGTTCTGCAGGCTCGCGCCTCCTGCTCCTCCCAAAACCCCCGCTCCGGTCTCTGCGTATATTCCTGGCATTCCCCATGCGGCGCCGACTCGGAGGTCTCCGGCGTTTTCAGTGTCGCGGAAATAGTTCCTTCCTGCTGTGCCTTGTATCGTGACGCCAGGTGGCAGCGAGAATCCGCCTGCTGCTGCGGTGTTCTGTACTGTCCCGTCTGGGAATTTGATCCCTCCGCTGGTGGATTGTATGGGCCCTTCTGCGTAGATCCCTCCGCCTAGCACTTGGAATGTTTTTCCTGATGCGAGTGTGTGTATCCTTGCGTTGCCTGCGTAATTGTCTATCTGGAATCCTCCATTGCTCCCGGCGCCTCGAAGCTGGATCTCTCCGCCTTCGATGTTTGTGTCCTGTGGGTCGACTGCTAGGTAATCGAGTATTGCCGTTCCTGCGACATCCAGTTTTGCGGTCGGGCTGGTCGTGCCTATGCCGACATTTCCATTGTTCAATATGGTCATCCGGTCGGCCACGCTCGCTTGGTGTATGGCGAAGTCTCCTGTGTTGCCGACTCGGAGTCCCCACAACGCTGTGCTGTCCAGGTCTTTTAGGAATATGTAGGAACTTGGGTCTGGATTGGTCGGGTATTGCGCTTGGGCTCGCAGGTCTTTTCCTTCGAAGTATGCCATCGGTTGTGATGTGATTGTTCTGACATCCAATTGGGATTCGGGGGTTGTCGTTCCGATCCCCATCTTGCCGGCAGTGATGATGTTTCCGTTCTTCAGGACTTGGAATGGCCAGGCGGTCCATGCCGCGTTTCCTAATGTTATCGCTGGATACGCCGGGTTGAGGTCATCGCCGGGTCTAATCACGATAAGATCCGCGCCAGTGTTGCCTTGGGATATGAGCCGGGTCGCTTTTGCGGATCCTGCGACATCGAGGGGTGTTGTGGGGTTCGTCGTCCCGATGCCTACCTTGTCCATCATAGCAACTGAAGAGCCGCTTTTCCCTTTTATCAGGTCTGTGAATAGTGTCTGGTGTGTCGATACGCCTGCTGGGGCTGCTCCTGCTGCGAGGAATGCTCCTGCGATTATGGTCAGGAGGAGGGTTATGGCGTATGCGTGCCATTTGTCTAAGTTGATGACTATTTTCACATGTTTTCTTCCGGATTATCACTATAATAACTTTGCGAGTGTCCTCTTGGTCGGTGAGGATAGTCTCAAATCTGGTTCTACCCGGTCAAATCTGGTCTTGCATCCCTTTTTTTGTCGTCGCTATCTCTTCTCGAGTTCTTCCAGCCTGTTCTGCAGCGACTTTATCTGCGCTTGCTGCTCTTGGATCGCTTTGACTAGCAAAGGAGTGATCTCTTTGTATTTCACGTCCTCTACCCGCCCGTCTTTTAGTTGCACAAGCATCGGGCTGACCTCGCTGACTTCTTCCGCGATCAGGCCTGCGTGTCTTGTGCTGTCATTCACATAGCTCTTTTTGTAGTTGAAAAGCACCGGTCTTAACCTCATGACATCATTCAGCCCAAGTGTAGAATTTTCGATATTTTCTTTGTATCTTCTGCTGCTAGCTGGAGCTGTTCCGAATCTGCCTGTGCCTGTTTCCATCCACACGTCCCATCCCCCGTTCACCGCAGGCATCCCTCCGTCGTAGAAATCCCCCTCTGTCAATATGTCGCCGCCTACTTGTAGTGTCCGCTGCGGATTTGTCTGGAGGATGCCGACTTTGCCGTATTGATCTATTGTCATGGCGGTGGTGGTTATGCCCGCGGCATAATTGTATGAAGTCCCGAATACGAGTTTTGAACCGCCGCCGTCATGATAAGCGGCGATTCTTGCTGTGGGATACGCTCCTGGGGTGTATAGAAAATCCAGCGGCGTGTAATATCCTACATTGTATGGCGCGCTTAAAGTGAGTAATCCTCGCGCGGTCCCGGTGAATGTCGATATCTGTTGTCCTTCAGTATGCAATCTTGTCAATGGATTGGTCGTTCCGATCCCTACATTGCCCTCAGGCTGGAACGTCATGATGTCACGGCCGCCGTCTGTGTTGTCTGTCAGGAAGCGCCGATTGATTATCCTGAAGATGTCTGTGTATTGTATCTGGCCCTCTTTCATTGAGTTGCTGGTCGCGGCGCCTATAAGTAATCCTGATGCGTATGGTCCCGCGGTCTCGATGTCCATGAATGAATTGGAGGACGGAGCGTATAAATGGAGTTTAGCCCGGGGCATGGTGGTCCCGATCCCCACATTGCCCATCACTGCTACATTATCTCCGCTTTTCCCTTTTATCGTGTCTGTGAATAGTGTCTGGTGTGTCGATACGCCTGCTGGGGCTGCTCCTGCTGCGAGGAATGCTCCTGCGATTATGGTCAGGAGGAGGGTTATGGCGTATGCGTGCCATTTGTCTAAGTTGATGACTATTTTCACGTATTATCTTTCCGTACGCTCAATATATATATAACTTTAGCTCTTCTCCCATTTTAGGCAGATTTTGATATGACCTCTTTGTCGCGCCCAGATAAAGCCCTGCGGGGGCAGGTCCTTCGCTCCGGCCCGCTTCGGGGCCTTCCGCTCCGAACCTATAAACTACCAATGCTGATATTTCTGTGGTGGGACAGATTCCAAAATTGGAGGTCTAGTGGCTTTTATCGTCGATAAATAATTATAGAAACTGGGCAATTTTCATCCCAAAATTGGAGAAGAAACATAACTTTGTGAGTTTTCATTTCTCCAGCCAATGGAGGTTGCTGATCTTTCTCTGGGCGGTCCGGAGTCATGGATTCCGGAAACCTTATTATACCGTGAATTGGAGAATCAGACATAGGCGATTCCAATGGCTACTCTAGGAAGCAAGGGGTGTTCAAAGACTGAACATATAGAGATCTCTGGATTGACCTTATTCATGGTATCTATACTGGTCATCGTCTCGATCTCCGCGGTGCTCTCTGTCCTAGGGGGAGGTATCGATGATTCATTCTATCCAGGCCCGTCGCGTCCATTTACCATCAGCGGTCGATCCTTCTCAAGTGCCATCATGGGTTTTGCCGTGAGTGATCCCGCGCCTGACTTGTCGTGCGCTCTCCGCCAGGGCGGCTGCGTCCCAGGAGAGACATTTGTCTACGCGTTGTCCGATCCATCGGAATCTCACATCTTCAAGACGGATCTGAAGCAGGCCAATCCTTACTCCATGTGCTGTGCCTCGGGTTCAGGCGAGCTGAGCACTCAATGCGGGGGGTCGAATCTCGCGCAGCCGTTCTTGCTTGCCTACTCTACTGACGACGATCATGTGCTATTGCCTGGCTTGGCGGCGACGATCCCCAACCCGTCCCCTCTTTGTCTTTCATCAAAGAATTCGATACTGACATGCAGGGTGGAGATGGTCGGGTCTCAGTGCGGCTCGAGTGAGGTCTGTTTGGGCGCTGTGGCTGACACGGTCGACTCGCACATCGCTGCCTGCGGCTCGAGTTTCCGTAACAAGATATGCTGCCAGGCCACTTCGCTCAAGTACACTCCTGATCGTTTCGGGCGTGGATTCTGTCCGCGCGCTACTGATTGCTTGTGGAACCCCAGAGGTTCTGAGGCCAGCAACTACCTGCCAGGCCGGTATTTCTCCTCAAAGGACAATCCCCTTGGTCAGCCTGTCTGCTTGGCTGACGGCCAGTATATCATGGATTACTTGTGTATAGAAGGCAGTTGGACTAGCCGGTCCAAGGCTCTGGCTCTTGAGATGATAGACTCTGCCCAGATCCAGTCTCCCAATGATTATGCTCTGTTCTGTGGTGATTACAAAGACGCTCTCAACTTCGTCGATTACGATCCTCTGACTCTTGGCGCCGGATCTCTGAAGAGTTTTATCGAGGCCGGCTGTGTGCGTGACGGGGCGGTCATCCCTTGCGTCAATAACTTCTGTGTGATCCGGATCGGCGGGGTTAAGACTGGTTTCGGGACTTCGCTCAATATCCCTGTTGATGATCCTGATCGTAGTTTCCTGAAGGCTTTGGGCCTCGAAGAGACCACATGCAACTCTGCCGCGATCGATGACGGCCGGTTCCATGATTGCTCTTCGCAGGCTTGGTACGCTACGCTGTGGCAGAGCATCTTGGGCCTCTTTGTCTCCAATCCGGGCCCGAGTCAGGCGCTCGCGTACAATCATGGCCTGCAATCGATCATCTCATCGACATCCTATTCTTCAACGCCCAGTGGCGCGGCGGCGTTGTCGTCTCCTGTGTCAAAGCCTGTCTTGAAGATGTCAGCAGAGACTCAGATCACCCAGCCGATGGCTAATCTGCGCTCTTTTGTGGACACTGCTTCAAGGAAGCAGTTCCAGGATCCGCTTGCGAATATCAGCCAGTTCAGCGGCTTGTTCATCCTCCACGGTCCTAACCGTTACTATTTCGGGGTCCTTGAGAGAGACGTGTTCTTCGATGGTTTCATCGATGTCACTGCCCTGGCCTACGATGGGGTGGCTGTCGTCGATCCAGCCACGCAAAAGACCATGTGTGACTTGTTTGCCTATCGTCTCGATCCTTCGAACCTCAAAGGATATGACTGTGTGTATGATCCATCTAACGGTCGGATGCGCATGGTCGCTATTGCGAGGACGCCGGCGTCTGGAGGCTCAGGCGCTCCTCTTAGGGATTATTGGAGGGATATGACTTCAAAGATAAGGTGAATCCTGATGGCGATTCAGCCAGGGCAAAGCATTTAAGGCCCGACGCTCCTTTGATCGGTGATGAGAGAAGACCTCGAACGGATCAAAGAGAGGAATAAGCGGGTCGAAGCGGATAAGGCCTGGGAGACGAGCGTAACGAGGCGGTCGCTCATCGCGTTGATGACTTATGCGGTGGTGGTCGTCTTCCTTTGGTCGATCGATGCTCCATCTCCGTGGTTTAACGCGATTGTTCCGGCTGTAGGTTTCATAATTTCTACGTTGAGCCTTCCATTTTTCAAGAAAGTCTGGATGGAATATTGTCATGAAAGGTGATGGCGCCAGTCGCTTCTATGCTCACGCCTCTATTATCCATATCGATGCAGGTGATTCTTCGTTATCCGCCCTGTGTGACTCGAAGGCTATCCGCCGGTTATCAGGTGAGTATGACGGTGCCGAGTCAGAGTCTCCTTTCTGTTCAGTCACGCGGGTCGGGCTTCCGCCATCCGCAGGTATGGTGAATATGCTAGGTGAATCAAGGCCGCCGTCAGTGGATGAATACACTATCCGCTCACCATCGCTTGACCAGCTCGCGTCTGTGTCTTCTCCGTAGGTAGTTACTGTTTTCTCATCTCCGCCTTCGGTATCCACGGTATATATGTTCCACTCATCGCTGTTTCCGACTCTTCGCTGGTACGCTATCCTGTCTCCTTTTGGCGACCAGTTTGGCTGTCTGTCGTCGTATCCTTTGCCTGGCCCGTCTGTGAGGTTCTTTCTCTCGCCGCCCCCGATGAGTTCTTTGTATATCATGCCTCGTTTGCCTATCTCTTCGGTGTCGTTGTTCTCTTCATACACCACCCATTTCCCGTCTGGTGACATGCTTGGTTCGATGTGGTATTTCCCGGATGGCGGCGAGCTTGCCCGCAGAGGGTCTTTTCCGTCTGCGCCTACAGTCCATATCGATTCTCTTCCCTGCCTGTCTGATGAGAACGCAATCCTTCCGTTCTTGTTCCAGCTCGATCCAGGCAGGTTCACTGCGTCTTGGTTCGGTTCCTCGAATATCTTGGTTACTTCCCCTGTCTCTATGTCTATCTTATACAGTCCTGCTGGGCCTTCGTTGTATCCGTTGTGGAACAAGGTGAACAGTATCTCCTTGCCGTCTGGAGAGAAGGCAGGGTTCTGGGCGCTGGCGGGGGATGTGGGCTTGTAAAGGAGTTCTGCTCCATCTTTTCTTTTGGGCCTGTGCGTGAGTTCCCTCTGCTTTTGCGCCGGCTCGGCAGGATAGGTTTCCGATGTCGAGTTGTTCTCGTCAGAGGATGTCTTGTTCTTCTCGCTTGATGGAGCCGCTTGGGTTTCTTCGGAGGGGATCTCCTGTCCGCTTTGGTCAGTGATTTCTGGTTGTTTTGTTTGGTTCTTCTCTTTGGCGGTCGCCTTCGGCGCAGCGGGCTCCGTGTCGGCGATGGGTTCCACTCCTAGCGCTTTCACTTCTGATTCAGAGAGTATCCTTGTCTGCGGCTCTTTCGCGCAGGAGGTAATCACAGCTGAAGAGCACACGATCAGTGCTATCATGATCGGCAGCCAGTTTCGCATGGGTCTGAATTTGGGTTGTTGGTTTTTATCCATTTTTTCCCTCAGAGGGATTGTGTTTGTTCTTGGTTTAAGAATCCCGCTAGCTTCTCCTGTCTTCCTTCCGCGATCCCCTTCTCGAGGATCTTGAGGCGTGTGCATATGATCCATTTGAACTTTGGGATGCCGTCTATCGATACGCTCTGTCCTGTGCGTATTTTCTCAGCGAGCGAATAGCGCTCCTTGTGGGATCTCAGTATCGTAAACTTGTATTCCTCTTTGTCTTTTTCGACAGTCAGGCTGATGTTGTTACTCTTGGTCATTGCTTTCGCCGTGACTTTTCCTCTCAATCGCAGGCGCTTTCTGAATTCCTTGGTCTTTTTTTCCTTGGCAAGGAGGGTTTCTAGCACGTCCATTAACGGGGAGGCTGTCATTTTCTTCCGTTTTTCATGTTATAGCGGATTGCATTATCTGTAGTTCAATAATCAATGTGATTTGTTATTGCTCTCTTTATGCATTATTCTCAGTTCTATCATCCTGTCGATCCGGTGCTTCATTCTGGCCTTGGTTGTCTTATCGAGCAGAGGCATGATAATAGGCATAGGTCTTTTTCAGCGTCCTTTCCTCCGCAGATGCGGCAGTTTGGGCTGTTGTTGGTTATCATGTCATATCTACCTCGAATTTTCCTTTTCTGTCTTGTATGCATATCCCTTCTTTTTTTAGGTTGTGTTTGAGTGTTGATGAGGTAGCGAAGCTTCTTTTGTGCGTCTTGATGAAATTAGCGAGATAATCCTTTCCGAGATTGTCCTTGATGTATCTTATGATCTCAATGATCTCTGTCCAATGCTTTGTTTCCAGGAGGTCTTCCTTTTGGAATATCTTTTTAATGTCGATCCCGAGATGGGCCAACCTGTTGATTATCGGGATTGCATTTGAGAACTTCCGGCTCATATCTAGAGTATCCCGGAGTATCGTGGTGTTCTCTACCTGTTTGGCTAAGTATTCTATCTGTTTTGGAGTGTAGCCCTCAAGATGTCTCCTATTGAATAAGATACGGATGGTTTTCTTGTCAGCAGTCTTTTTTCTTTTCATCATATCAACTATCTTGGATGCGCGTATAGGCAGGTATTTTCTTATGAGTGGGTCTAATCGGTCTATACGCCGGATCATCCCGAAGAGATCTTCTTTCTGGTATGATATCATGAAATAGATATCATCATTCTTAAGGAGAGGGGCCAGCTTTTCTGCCAGATGGAGGTTTTTCAGTGGTAGGCGCGGGAGGCGGTCGATTGATTCAGGTACAATGCTCTCCTTGAGCTCTTTGACGTCAGGATTCTTGCAGTTTAGCAGGAAATCGCAGTATTCTTGCCGGGAGATCTGGCTCTTGATCTGGTCTCTGCGGTGGTAGAATTGCTCGGCATGATTGATCATTTCCGCGCGGAGGAGTCTTTGGTGTATCGCGGCATTTAGCTTTTCTTTTGAGTCTATTCTTTTCATGGCTTCTTCTGTCACTTTTTCGGTGAATTCGTCAAGGAACTGGCCTTCATCGTCATATCCGTACCCGTTGTATCCTTCGAATTCATCGGAGGCGTTTTCGAATATCGTGTCCGCCTCTTTCTCAATGAATTCCAGTATATTATAGAGCTGTTCGAAATTGAGGCGGTCGAGGTTCTTCTCTATCTGATCCATCTTTCTTATTGTGAATTTTTCGATTAGATCATCGACTAATGACTCAAAGCTGGTCTTTTTCCTAAAGACGTAGTCGGTGGCCAATTCCGGATTGCCCGGCAGGACGTTCGTGATGATCCGGATGAGTTCTTTCTTGTCGAGCTTTTCAAGGTTTTTGAGGAAATCATCAGCGTTGACGCTGTGCCCTTTCTTGTGGTAGATGTATGCTGCGACTGCGTGTTTGCAGTTATGCTGGTAGGGGCATGAGCATTCCCCTTCAAGGCTTGCCAGGTTGACTTTGGTCTTGTATAAGCGGCTTCCATGCACTTCGGCGAAGAGTGATCCGTTCGCTTTGATGCATGATTTCACATTGCCTATGTAGTCTTCGCCGCGTTCGATGACTCTCTCGCTGTATACCTCGTCGATTTTCATGGTTCCACCTGTTTAGATTGATTGGATATCACAAAAGATGAGACCTGGTTTAAAATCGTATTCTGTTATCTTGCCTTGGCTTAGCTGGTCTGTGGCTTCGTAGTATTCGATGCATCTATCTGAAAGATCGCTTAACTTCCGAAACAGATTCTTTGCGTTCTTCCAATCGCCTTCTTTCGCCAGTATCACTGCATGCAAGAATTCAAGTTGGGGATGTTGTGTCTTTTTTCTGAGTCTGTTCAGGATATCCTTAGCGATGGATTGTTCACCAATCTCAATTAAGGCTGTGATGATTCTTACTGCATCCCTCACTGACGGATCGTCTTTTTCTCTTCTGAGAATCTCTAGGCATTCTTCTTTTTTTCTTGTATTGCCGAGTTTCGAATAGGTGATCGCGAGATTAGCGAGCGCTAATGAATCCTTCTTTCCCAATTTTTCAAAGAATTCAAGCGCCTTCTCATACTGGCTCAGATTAAAGTAAGCTGTGCCGATATTATGGATCGTTTCAGGATGATCCGGCTTCTTTTCTAGGATTTTCATGTAGATCTCAATGGCCTTTTCCTCTTTCTTTGAATATAGGAATCTCTGGGCCTTGAGGAAATTATCATAGCATTCAAACTCTTCTTCCAAAGAGATTGGGTAATTGTTCTCAATATTCTTTTCAAAGTCTTGCCGTTCCTTGAGCATGCGTTCCGCCATCTTTTTGGCCTCTGTCTGGGGGTTCATCTTTAACGACTCTTCAAAGTATCTCATCGCATCTGAGACACGGCCTGCGCATAGCAAGGCATAGCCCAGATTATATTTTATCTCCGGACTTTCGGGGTCTATTTTTTCAGCATTCATCAGTATTCTCGTTGCGTCTATGAAATGAGAGATATTGATAAGGCAGCCTGCGTATAGATTCAATGCGTCAAGAAATTCTGGATGTTCGCGGCAAAGCCCTTCTAATACGGTAATCGCCTCAGAATTATTTCCATCTTCATAAAGGCGGTATGCATAATCATATGCTTCTTCTTTGTTCATGGAGTCCCCTCTAGTTGCTGTCCGGCCCGCTCAGTTCTCCATCTATCACGGTCTCGGTTTCATCCTTGTGGATTTTGGAGATGACCTCTGCGGTGATCTCATCGACGAGTTCTTCAAGTATTTTAGCGAATCTAAGGTACTCAGGCCAGACTATGGTGTCTAAAAACGATTTGCTTATCCGCACCATCGCAGTGGTGTATTTCTGTCTATGATACCGATATGGTTTCAGATTGTGCTTATGGCAGATTGCGAGAAACAGCTTTTTATGCCACATGTCCTGTATGTGGATAGTATATTCTAGCTCTTCATCAATTTTTGACTTCAGTAGCCTTTCTCGGGCCTGGATTGCTGACTGCTTCTCGCCTTCTGTCCCGGCGCGCTCGATCAAGGCCTCGACTTTTCTGATTTTTTCCAGGATGTCCATCTTGTTTATCGGTCCCTGAAGTAGGTTTTATCGAAGCACTCGTCGCACATGCCGTCATGCCAGTCCTTGTTGTGCGCGGATATCTTAGTGTCGCACTTCTTGCAGTCGAAGTCCATATCTTCATCATGGCTCATGTGGATCGTGCGGTTTTTTCTCTCCATATCCTCCTTGCTGACTGATTGGGCGAACGAGCCTTTCTGCCAGAAGCTGTCTTCCTCACCTGATTCAGGGTCCAGGATCATCATGGGTTTGCCGTTCTTCTCGATGTCCATCTTCAGGCAGCATTTCTTGTACTTGATGCCTGAGCCGCAATGGCAGAGTTCATTACGGCCTAATTTCCTTTTCGCTGTGTTTTTATGGCTCTCTAGTTTGATCGACATCTCTTCGAGTACAGCAAGTCTGAGTTGCTCGCGTCTCTTCTTGATATCGTCAATTGTTGTAGTGGGAATCTTTTTTATTATCTCGGCGGCTTCATGATCTGGGATATCGTCACAGGCGAGCACGTCATGATGTATATATTCAAACACGAAGGAAAATTCGTGTTTAAGCTCATCGCCTTGCTTTTTCGTGAAATACAATGCTACCTCTTCGCATTTGCATTCAGGGTTGACGCAATACGCGTCAATCACGCGATATTCCGGGAATTCATGTTCGAGGATGAATTCAGCGTTTGGGAAGATCGCGGGGTATAGGAGCAGTTCAGATAATTCCTGTTCATTCACGATCTCTTTGAGCTTATCTTTTGGTATGCATTCCATTAGCCCCTCCGACAGTTTAGGATGTATAAATATGTTCGTTCGCTCACTCCGCCCTGATTTTGGTCATCATTCATGTCCTTTGGTACTTAGCGAGCATGACCTCGACAAGCCCGTCGTCATATAACTGATCTGGATGTCTTAAATCCTCGAAGCGGAAGGATCCCAAATCCTTTCCCTGGAGTTTGACTGATATAACGTAGTTCTTTAGATTGTAGAACCCCTAACCTGAATAATTCGAGTGCCAGCAATGGAGGAAGCATCAGTGTCACTATCTCCTTATTGACGCTGGCTTTTATGCGATTTTCTGGGTAGGAGATCAGGGGGGTAGTGGAGGTATTGCTGCTCTTTAGCTTCATCTTGATATCGTGCAAACTCTTGCCGTCGATTGCAATTTTCATTTTGGCTCCCGATTGTCCCCTTTTCGAGTAAAACTACATCTGCCCAGTCTCTATATACTTCTTCATCAACCTCTCTACTACGACTTGCGGGGCGTATCCTTTGGCGCTGCATGCTTTGACGAACTGGTTGTATGCGTCTCTGTCGATCCGATAGTCTAGTTGTATCTTCTGTTGGTCTTTTGGTGTGGCTGCCATTGTGGTTTCCTCCTATTTATTCGGTCTTATTATTCAGCGATTAAGTGATCACTTAGGTGATAGTCATATTGTCTTTTGATGCTTTACCGCGCAAGGTATTTAAAAGATAGGGGTTTCTAGGTGTATATGGCTCCTGTAACACTAGAACTCGTGAATGAGAATATCCTTTCCCTTAATTATTGAAGATGACTTTCTGTGATATGCTCGCCATGATCTGTGGGTAGGATCCACTATTTCCCTATCCTCTTCCTTTTCTCTTTCTCTGGCGCGTCGAGGTAGTTCTCTGGTGTCGAGATATCCCTGCCTATCTCTTTCTCGGCGTCTTTTCTGGCGCTGCCTGCGACCCGTCCGCCTCGGTGCGCGGCGTCTTTGCATTCAGGGAATCCTTGCGCGTCGTCTTTCTTTGTGATCTCGGTCGTTACCTTTTCCCCTAGCATCGTGAATATCAGTTCAAGGTCGTCCATGTGGTCGCGCAGGTTCTCTTTGTTCAGGCCTTTGAGCTGTTTGTATTCATCGACTGTCTTTCCGAAGGTCGCCTGGCTGATCTCATTGGTGAGTATGGCATACTCCTTGTTCTCGTCCGCTCCTCTCTGTTTCCATTCGCCTGTCAGTTCCTGCCGTACTGCGATGCCTCTCAATCTCTTCTCGATCCATTCTTTTGAGTATCCTTTCTGTTCGTAGAGTTCCTTCATCCTCTCCTGTGCCAGTTCCGGGTTCTCGATCTCCTGGACCCGCTCATATCCTACTTTGGCAAGCCATATCTTGAATGGTTCGGCTTTGCTAGATGGGATGGACTGGATGACCCTAAACGCTCCTTTGACATTTACGCTGTTCATCAGTTGGACGCCGCCTTCGGTCTGCATAGGAAGGGTATGTACAATCTGTACCCACCCTTCGGATAGGGGCTCATCCCGTTGCTTCATCTTCTGGATGTACTGTTTTGGGTCCTTAGAATCAGTCAACGCATAGACTATATCTTCTATTGAGAACCACCATTCTCCTTCTTGCCACGTCCTCCTTATCCTCTTGTCCTGGAAGACCACTAAAGCTGATTCCTGGTCCATGTCGTTTCAGTGATTGGGGTGGGCATCCTTGTTTATAAGTTGTTTGAGGGTTTGTTCTGTGGCGAACTCTAAATCCTTCTCAACACATCTGGGATTCACTTAAAGAATTCTCCTGGCTACGGAGATGGGCCTGCACAATATTTAAAAATCAATGCGAATAACGGATTCCATGACTGATGATTTTTATTGTGATGAAGTGTTCAGTGGGAAAACACCGGTTAATAAAATATTAGAGACTGACAATGTTCTGGCATATTACCATACTAAGCCTCACTGGCCTGTTCACATCGTCGTTGTTCCAAAGGAACATATCGAATCACTTCTCACTATTTCTGATAGTCCCCTTGTGATTGAGATCTTGGAAGTAATCAAACAGGTCGCGAAGAAAGTAAACAATGAACATGGATCCTGTAGAATACTTACTAACCTAGGAAAATATCAGGATTCAAAGCATCTTCATTTTCATGTGTGTTATGGAGATCCATCGCCTTAAGTGCCGACTCTGGTAGTCCGAACTCCTCGGACAAGGAGAATTATCTTGAAGAGGTATCTTACGCTGCCTGTCACGCTCACTTTTTTAGAAAATCTTGGAGTGGCAATAGGACTTACTGCTTTTAAGAGTTGGCCTTTGATATACAAGCCGTTGAACCATCCGGGAGCGTGAGGGGTGCTTTTTATTTTTTCGTCTTTTTTGTGGTACCGCTGCTGAGGGTATTTCAGTTGTCGACAGAATGTCGATAACTCGATTCCGGATGATTCTCCCCTCTCTTTAATGGCGACCTCTCTTGTTTATCCTGCCACCCGCTTCAGGACACCGATCACTCCAAGGATTCCAAGTAGGATTCCTATTCCCACTCCGCCGGATATTGCGATCATACCAATTTCCTTTGTGACGTTAGTCACATACAATCCGATTCCTGATATTATCAGTGTCGCAACGATTCCTGAGCCTGCAAGGCCCCCCAAAATGATTTTTTGCATCTTCGTTTTCTCCGCGCGTTGTATATGCGCATCTTCGTTAAATATGAGTCAGTATTTAATCTTTTCGTTATATCCATACAACCAATCTCTACTTTTAGATAATTGATGAAAAGGTATATATACTACCGCTTGCGAAATCATCCGAGACCGATGGGCAAGCGCGCAGCAGGTGAGGTGTCGCAGAAAATTTTGGAGGTTCTTTCTTCGCACGCAGGTAGATCTATGAGCATACAGGACATCGCCAAAGAGGCAGGTGTCAGTTACGATAGTGTCAAGCGGCATGTTGAAGTTTTTGTTAAGATAGATGTGCTTCGGCGATTAGAGGAGAACGGAAAAGTAGTCTATCAGAAGATGAGGTCTTACAAATCAGACACCCTGTTTTCGATTCCGTTAAGCGCGGAGTCCAAAGAGCGTATCAAGAAGGTTTATGCGACAGTACTCAAAGTCTGGCCTTCTATCTGTGACAAACCTTTGTCGAAGACATTGATGCAGAAGATCGCAGTGGATGTGATTGAAGAACTTCACCCTGAGGTTCCTAGAGGCTGGTATCTGTACGGAGAGATCCTTATGCTCCCATTTGATTCGGATCAGGATTATGGGCCTCCGATCGATGAGACTCCGAAGGTGGGATACATTAGAGGGGTATGCAAGGAATATTGTGGGTGCTGTGATGCCTCCTACAAGATTAGAAGACATCAATATGAGAAGAAGAAGAAACCTCTCTATCTGGTAAAGGAGGATTTATCATACTATTTGACCTATTTCGATTATAATGATCCTAAGAATAAGAACAAGATTCGTGAGGCTCTAAACAATTTCATATTCAATCTGGAGAGAAAGGAGTTTAATTCATGGATAATCGCTTTGGTGGATGATTTCTGTTCAAGCGTGTTACAGATTCTAAGGCATGGCTCAGTTGATGAGATCAACCAATCGAAGCCTATTGTGATTGAGAATTTCAACAACGTTTGGCAGTTAGTGGCGACATATGAATTATATGATTCACTGACACGTTTTTTCGACAAGGAACTGTTGAAAGACTATTTCTTCGAACGGTTGAATGAGTTGAAGGAGACGTGTTTGGAATCTATGGACTCATTATATGAGGCCCTTCCTAAATATGAGCTCCCTGACGATGAGATCGGTCGGAAACTTAAGGTTTTGCAGGGTTCTGCGAGAGAATTATCTCCTGAAGAGAAAAAAGCGGGAATAGCGGAACTGACTCGAAAAGAGAAGGAACTGGGCCATAAGAGATTCCAAGAGTGGCTCTTCGAGCAAGTTGGATTAAAGTGACTCCGGCGTTCTTATCGGGATCCGTGTCCCAATCTTAAGAAAATCATGCAGATCTCGAGTGATTATGTAATCCGCCTTTTTTTTCGGCGATTATTATATGTAATGCATCAGGAAAATTATCCTTTGATCTGGCGCGGGCTGACGCTTCATCTTGTTGGTCATATGGGCATTGTCTGATTTTTGGGTTCAATATCGCCATCGTTGACCGGATGTGTTCGATTGGTATCTTTCTCATCATTTCTTTGATAGTCCATGATGATATAAGGAGTGTGTATTTGCAGGTGAGCGCTTCGAGGAATAGGCGGGAGGCGGGGGTCGCTAGGTCTTTGCCGGTCAGGTTCTTTTCCTCTAAGGCGGCGTTCAGGAGGATGTTTGTATCGATGTAGAGGATCGTCATTTATTCGCTCACCCCGAAGACAACTCCCCATTGAACGCCTTCTGCATCAGCGCGTCGAAAAGTACATTAATCTCCGAGTTCACATCATTCTGCTTTCGTTTTAGTGAACATACCATCTCAACGAATGAAGCAAATAGATTTTGACGCTCAATGGGGGGGACAACGATGTTTAATGCCCCTAGTTTTGTTATTGAGATATGTTTCAATGCAACGCCATAAGCCATTGAGTTAACCACTTTTTTGAACTTGTCGGAATTTAGTAAGGACTCAAAGAAAAGCGGGTTGATCTTGTTTGGGATAGGTCTTAGTATAGCCACTGCCTGACTTATACAAAAAGGGGAGTTTATCTTCACTAATGCAGCTTCCCCAATTCTGCCATCCTTTGTATATAAGATATCGCCCATTATCGGGCGATCCTTTTTTGATAATTCCGAAAAGGATTTTTCATCAGTAAAGTCCACTTGATCATAGTTAATAAACCCCGAAAAAACATTTTTTGAGGTTATAATGGGAATTCCTTTGTCCAAATGAGGCATAGGGCGTGTGAACCCATAAGAAACAAAGCTGGTAACCGCAGAAATTGGTAAAGATTCACATTTATCAGATTTTATCGGATCACCAAACATCTCGTAGAACCGGCTTTGGATTATTGTGTTGGTGTCTTTGTTGGCTTGTTCTCTTTTTTGTTTGAGTGCTTCTGCTCGTTCGAGGATTGCGACTATCTCCTTTTGGACGGGTAGAGGGGGGACGGGGATTTCTAACGAAGAATACTCTTTTGCATTTATGTTTGAGATTGTTACATTTCGTTTTAAAGATTCAACCCAACTTAAGTAGTATTTTGACTTAGTTATATAAAAAACATACTTCGCATCAGCAATCTTGGGGTTTATTTTGAACCTGATAAGATAACCCGCAAATTGGTACTTTAGATCATTTTTGGAATGAAGATAAGTTCTACCAACTGAACCGGAACGTGCAAAAAGTAAATCATCTTTTTCTAAAAAGCACTCCTCCTCTGTCAAAGAGGGAGAGACAAATTCATCATTTTTTAAATTTCCATTATCCTCAATATCTGTAATTCTTATATACCTCACTTTACCATCAAAATCTGCCTTTTTAGCACCAGAACCATATTGGGCTTTACTCGTACAGATATTCCCTAATTTTTTCCATTCCCAATTTTTAGGTAATTTATGCATTTTCTAATTGCCACCTTGTTTCAAAATTCTTAATAATTTCAGTATCAGAACCGGCTTTCAGTTCAGAAATATATCCCTCAAAATCTTCTGTGAGCTTATCGAGAAACTTATGCGGATTTATCATAATCACACCATTCTGTCCATCTTGGCTTCCAGTATAGCTGATCGGATTTGGGAACTCACAGGAAATAACTACATTTTTCTTAGTCATCCCATCATGAAAAAGTCCGCATCGTATTTGACCATAATAACTTTTAAGTATGGGCTTTGGTACATCTTCTTTGTCAAAAATTCTTCTCATCCCCTTAATAAAGAACTTCTCTGACTTCCCGGCAATACGCTTTCCATTTTTAAACTGAGGAGCACTACTCTTTCCATCCCTAAACTGCTGGTTTCCCTCTATGTAAGCTATTGCTATGGAAAGAATTACAAATCCAGCTTCATTATCATTCTTCAGATTCTCCGCTATCTGCAAAAACCAATGTTTAACTCTATCTTCATAGATAATAATCTTGGTCTCTAATTCTGTAAGAGGGTGAGATTTTTTATCTCTTTTGTCAAATACCTGATGAGTCTGATCGTTAGTGAGAACATAAAAATTCTTACTTAGAGCAATAGGGGTAGTATTCATTTTCTCTTCTTCTCCTTGCGCATGTATCTCGATTCCATCATCATAAGTATTTTTGCCTTGATTTTCTTTTGTGATTCTTTGTCCAGCAGCGGCATGATTATATCCAGTGTCATGTTTATGCCTTCGCAGAATGTGTTGAATCCGTAGTTTCTTTGTTCTCTTCCCATATCTTGTTGACTCGTTTGTCTCCTAGCATCTTTTTGATGGTTTCTTCGCTTGCGCCATTTTTTATCAGATATGCGCAGTTCTCGCAAGGAGATTCCTTGGACTTCTTGTTGCATACCCTACACACTGCCTTATGCGGATCAGATTGTTTCATTTGATGATCTCCCAGTGTCCGCCTTTGTCAGGTCCTATTCTTCTTAGTAGTCCTTTGGTCTTGAGTTTGGCGATGTTTACCCTGATTTTTCTCTCGGAGATTCCTACGATTTTGGCTAGCTCTCTGCTTGTTAGGGTGTTGTTTTTTGATATTTCTTCGAGGATTCTCTTCTGGTTTTTAGTGACCTTTTCTAGGACCTTTTCTAGGACCTTTTCTAGGACCTTTCCTGAATGTTCTGCCCCTCTCGGTCTAAGAAATCTGACGATAAAGTAAGAGCCTAACTCCTCCATTTGCAGGGTGGGTTCTAGGGTCATCATCTTCTTGATGCCTGTTCCCCAGCTTTCGATTAGGTTTCCTTCCTTGAAGATGCGTGCGATCAGTGGATTCCTTCTTACAGATACTTGTTTCGATCTTATTTCTTCTATGGTCAGATTGTCTATTAATAGTCCTGGGCTTCGTATCTCTACCTTGTCTTTGAACACGGCGACATCCACCGAGTCCATTCTTTTATAGTCTCTATGGCAAAATGCATTCAAAATCGCTTCTCGGATAGCATCTCTGTTGATCTCAGGCACATCAACTCTTCGTAAGCCTTCTAATCTCATACCTATGTGGATATTTTTGAGTATGTACGATTCTGCTTTGTCTATCAAGCTGAATACATCGCCATGGAAGTCTTGCATGTCAAGTGGCACTGTGGTGTCTTCTGTGGCGAAGGTGGCGCATCTAAGATAGACATTCATGAAGTATTTGTCTGGATCTTTGCCGAATAGTGCTATTGCGGCGTTGGTCAGGTAAGATCCTTTTAGTAGGTGGAGTTTTTCTAGCACGTTTTGTACAGAGTCGTATTTCTTCCCTGTTGTTTTTAGGAATGTTTTGATTCGGTTGGTGTTTACGTCTGTGATTTTTGCTGTTTTGCATGGTTCTCCATCCCAATTTAGGTGTTCGCTGTTTTTGCGCATTATCAGGTTTTCTAGTTCTTTGGCTGATAGTTGTTTGTCTTCATCAGCGACCCTAGTGTAGGCCCTACCATATGCTAGGTATGGTTGGTCATGGCCTTCGAATGACAATTTTATGCATTTTTTATCGTTTAAGCTTTCGGTATGGATTTCTGGGTATATTTTTGGTTCTATGTTACTGGATATTGTTTGGGAGATCTCTCTGAGTGTAGCATCTGATATGGATTGCCCTATTGGTTCGCCATTGTTTTTTACGCCAAAATAGAGTATTCCTTTGTTGTGTTTATTCAAAATGGCAACTATTGAGATTATGCCGTCTTTTAGTTCTGCTGTGGATTTTTTGAGTTCCAGTGTTTCTGTCTCTTTGAGTGTCATTTTATAATCCGTTTGAGTTCGGCAAGCTCTTTAGTGATCTCCTCTTCTCTCTTCATCACCCGTTCGATGATAGCCTCAGGTTTTTCATAGACGACCTCTTCGTGTTTGACTTCTTTATACCGAGATATGGACAGGTTATAGTCATTGCTCCTGATATCTTCGAATGAGACGATTATGCTGTTCTCTCCGCTCTGCTTGTTCTTGAATCGTTCGACGATGTCTGGTATGTCACCTTTCCCGTCTATGAGATCTCGCTTGTCATCGAGGGAGAACCCGTCTGATTTCATGTCGTAGAACCAGACGTCTTTGGTCTGTCCGCCTTTCGTGAACACTATAACTGCGGTCCCTACGCCGGAATAGGGCTTGAATACCCCTGATGGCATGGAGATCACCGCTTCCATCTGGCACTTCTCAAGGAGCAGTTTTCTTATCTGGACGTGTGCCTTGGATGATCCAAACAGCACTCCGTTCGGGACTATCACCGCGCATCGTCCGCCGATCTCCAGGAGGTTATGGAACAGCTCTAAGAACAGCAGTTCGGTCTTTGTGGTGTTCAGCTTGAACTCCGCGCTTATGTCAGAGGAGTCGATGCTTCCCGTGAATGGCGGGTTGGCGAGTATCACGTCATATGTGGCTATGTGTTCAAATGCCTTGGATAGCGTGTCGAACCGCTTGATGTTGGGGTGTTCTATCCCGTGCAGTATCATATTCATGGAGGCGATCCTGACCATCGTCGGGTCGAAATCGAACCCATACAATGTATTCCGTCGCAGAGCCTCCCACTGTTTCTTGTCGGTTATCTTGTCCCCGACAAGATTGTATGCCACGCCTTCTGCATCATACTTGACAGTCTCGGGCGATGTGTTGATCTTCAGGATGTGCTGATAGGCGTTTATCAGGAAGCCGGCTGTTCCGCACGCCGGATCGCATATTTTCTCTCCAAACTGTGGATTCACGATCTCTACCATCATCCTGATTATATGGCGAGGGGTCCTGAATTGCCCGGCTTTTCCGGCCTGGTTGAGTTCAGACAGTAGGTATTCGTAGATGTCTCCCTGTGTGTCCTGGTTCCGTGCGGTGATGTTCAGCTCGTCTACTATACTGACCGCTTCTTGTAACAGTGATGGTTTGGGTATCAGGAATATCGCGTCCTGCATCTGCCTTGAGAACTCGCCGTCCTCTCCCTTCTGTATGTTCTTCAGGAATGGGAACACCTTATCTCTGACGTGGACCAGCATATCTTCAGCGTTGTAGTGTTTCCAGTGCGACCATCGGCAGTCTTCGTGGCCTTTGAAGACCGACGCGTGGATATGTTTCAGGGCCTCGGCTCTCTTTGCTTCCTGGTCGTCCAGGTCTTCGAGCCGTCGGAGGAAGATGAGGTATGATATCTGCTCTATCGCTGTCAGCGGGTTTGCCAGTCCTCCTGCCCAGAATTTGTCCCAGAGTTTGTTGATCCTTGATTTCAGTTCAGGCGCTAACATCGGCGTTTCACCCCAAGTTTGATGAGTTTCTTCGGGACGACCGCGCCCCTATTCAGTTTATCGTTGAAATCCTCTCTCTGCTTGATGCCTTCCGCTACTGCAGAGGACAGGCTCTTAAGGTATGCGGGCGTGACTTCTTCGCTGAGTATTGAGGATCCGTGGACGCCAAGATCTATCTTCCAGATGAACTGGTCTTTCTCAGGCAGGTAGGAGAATCGGTTCTCGCCGATTAGGGGTATCCCCTGGTTTTCTGGGAAACACGAGGGGTCACTCATAGGTTTGAGTTCCCGTTCTATCATTCCGCTCAGAAGCTTGTTGACCGACTTGCCATTCTTTTCGCATATCCGTTCGATGAGTTGCTTCTGTTGCTTGGTCACCTTTACAGATATGGTGGTCCACTCTTGTGAAGTCATATAGGCCGATTAGTGAATCTATTATAAATATCTATTTGTTTACAAATAAGCTAGATTTGTAAACAAATATCTAAAAAACTTCATTTTCCAGTTCATCGCATAGCTTGATTATGTCGATGAGCTGTTCTTTGGAGAATAGGGGTACCGGTGCCTGTGTCCCGAAGTTCGTGAATGGCGGGTCGAACAGGTCGGCGTATTCTATGTGCTTCTTCTTTGCGAAGACTGTCTGTATGGCCCGTAAGAAATTGATCTGGTCCGCGTTGTAAGACTGGTTGTTCGCGATCATGAAGGTCTTGAATTCTTCTTCGATCCGCTTCTTGGGGTCAGGGAACTCATAGAGGCCGAGTATCTTTTTTATGAATTGCACCAGCGTCCCTTTGCTCTTTTCATACGCTTTCTGCATGACTTCTTCGGTTATGAAAAGCTCTGGGCTGTTGAGCTTTTTTTCGAGTTTGGTGAGGTCTTCTTCATCGAGCGGCTCGCCGGCTTCTATCTTCTTGATCGTGGTGTCAGATCTCGCCAATTCCTTGATATGGCTCTCGACTTTCTCGATATAGGTATCGACATACTCTTGTTTTGGTTCAAGGCCGTACTCGATGAGTCGGCGTTGCTTGACGACATCATCTATGTCCAGCACGATAGTCTTCTTGACCTCTTTCCTCTTGTATGTGATTACCTGTCCGAGTTCTCGTATCAACTCTTGTGCGTTATCATATGAGACTTTTTCCCAGAATTCTTTGCTGACCGCCCGGGATATCATCTCTTTCTTGTCCTTGACCTTGTCGAGAGTTTTTGGCAGGAGGTTTATGTCTGCCACAATACCCTCCTTTAGCTCTTCCATGCCTTGCTCTTCTGAGCGTAGGCTTGCCAGTCCGAGCCTCTCGCATTTCAGTATGAACGATGCCTTGTTGAGATTGATATCTGTCTGGAACCTCATCAATGGTCTGATCCTCTCTGATAGGAATTTAACTGGTTCGATCCCTACGTTATCCCAGAAGTCGTCTGATAGTGCGGTTTCGATATCGTTCATATGTTCTTTCAATGATGCGGATTTCAGCGGAAGGCTCGTGATGTCTTGATTTATTCTCTTCTTGACCTCGTCGGCTCTCTTCTTATCTCCCTGGCTTATGAAATCCTTCAATTGTTCGATCCGTGTCCTGAATATTCGGGTAGCGATCGCTTCAGTCGGTTTTTCTTCTCTTCCAGCTGGCTTCATCTGGAAGAACTCGAAATTGTTCCAGAAATCGAATATCAGGAAATACTCTTTTTTACCTCCAGGCATCCATTCTTTCTTTTTGCATGCTTCGTCATTCCTTGTGCCACGTCCGATCATCTGCCAGAATTTTATCTTGGAGAAGACCGGTTTGGCGAATACTAGATTGCATACCTCTGGGATGTCTACGCCTGTGTCTAGCATATCTACCGAGATGGCTATCCGCGGGTACGTTTCGGTCTTGAAATCTTTCAGCAACTTTTGCGCGCTGCTGTCATCCGAGGTTATTATCCGGGCAAGTCTGCCTTTATATTCTGGATGGAGACGCTCGAAAGCTTCCCAGATCCTTTTCGCATGTTTTTTTGACACAGCGAATATTATAGTTTTTGCAGGTGTTTCAGTCTCGTCTCTGATGCAGTTCTCCATGAATTCCTTGACGATAGCCTCGTTCGTGCCGACCACCGCCACTTCTTTTTCTATGGAGGACCCATCCCAGGCCATATCCTCCTCGTCAAGGCCCTGCTCTGCTAGTCTTGCCTTTATCGAGTCTGGGATGTCTGATGGCTTGACTCCTTCGATCTGGAAATGTGTCTGCGCTTCCCATCGCTTGAAGTCGCATAGCCACCCTTCTTTTTTCGCTTGGTCGTATGTATACAGGAAGGTCGGTTGCTGCCCATCACACTGGAAGAACTTGAACGTGTCTTTTTCGATAAGATCTGAGGGGGTTGCGGTCAAACCGATCTGGATTGCGTCAAAATACGTGAACACCTCCTTCCATTTGTTATAGATCGACCTATGTGCTTCGTCAGAGATTATCAGGTCAAAAGCGCCGATAGAGAACTCCTTGTAACATTCCATAAATGTCTGGATTGTAGAAGCGTAGAGTTTCGCGTTTTTATCAAGGCTTCCTCCAAATATCTTTGACCGGGATTCTTCAGGCAACCATTCTTTGAACCCTTCATCAAATGCCTGGTCTCTCAGGGCTTTTCTATCTGCGAGAAATAGGATCCGCTCTGCGCGATGCGAGCGTTTCAATATATCAATCAAGGCCATCGCGACCCTTGTCTTCCCGGTTCCAGTGGCTTGGACTATCAGGAATTTTCTTTTGCCTTTTTGTATTCCTCCAAGGACTCTTTTCACGGCTTCAATCTGATAAGGGCGGTTGACGATTTCAGTCCTGATAGGTATGTCAGACAGCTCCTTCTTTGATTCGTTCTGGAATCGGATGTTCTCAAGGTCTTCTCGGCTATGGAATCCCTTCACTAATCGCGGGTTCTCATATGGCCTGTTCCAGAACCAGATTTCATAACCGTTTGTGAAGAAGATAAACAGGTCTTTCCCGGTCTGTTTCTTGATATCGTCAACGTAGCCCTCTGCCTGTTTTTGCCCGGTTACTGGGTCCTTGGTCGTCTTTTTTGCCTCTATTACCGCCAACGGATTACCTTTTGAGTCAAGGAGGAGATAATCTGCGTAACGGCTTTGTTGTTCATTTTCATAAGTGTCATCATGGGTGAGGTAGTTTCCGCTCCTGAAATCTGACTGTAAGGTATCTGCCTCTTCCCAGACCATGGCCTTGCTTCGAACTTTCCAGCCAGCCTCTTCAAGGGAGACATTGATTTTGGTGATCCGGGTCTGCGATTCCGTCTCGTTCTGTTCTGGAGGGATAATCGCTTTAGGCATATTACTCATTGGGAATATATTGGGATTTAAATATGACGTTCTCCTTCAGTCTCTTATGTTCGACCGTTCCCGCATCCGCACCTACCCTCTCAAGTCTCGCCCGTCGAAGGTATCCTTGTCAGATGTCAAGCCGCTCGCCAGCATCCCTGATCCTATAGATAGTGTGGACTTCAGGGATCTCATCGCGCGGATCAAGGCTGCTAAGAAAGCTAATAAGCCCATAATCTTCATGATGGGCGGCCACGCTATCAAGCAGGGTCTCTCGAGATACATCGTCGATCTCATCGACAAGGGTTTCATCACGCATCTCGCCACCAACGGCGCTGCTTCGATCCATGATTTCGAGATGGCTTTCGGCGGCGAGACTAGCGAGGACGTCGCCGCAAGGATCAAGGACGGCTCTTTTGGCATGGCTGAGGAGACTGGCCGCTGGATAAACGAGGCGATCAACAAGGACGCCGAGAAAGGTTACGGTTATGCCCACGGCAAGATGATCGAAGACCGGAACCTCCCTCTAAAGGACCTCAGCGTCTCCTACAAGTGCTTGAAGAAGAGCATCCCTTACACGGTCCACGTCGGTATCGGCGCGGATATCATCCATCAGCATCCTGCCTGCGATGGCGCAAGACTAGGCCTCGCGACATACAACGACTTCCTCAAGTTCACTGATACAGTCTGCCATCTCGGCGGAGACCAAAGCTCTGGAGGCGTGGTCCTCAATGTCGGCTGCGCGGTCATGATGCCTGAGGTCTTTCTCAAGGCTCTCTCCATCTCTCGGAATCTCGGCGCGAAGAACTTCAACATCACCACAGCAAACTTCGACATGATCGACCATTACCGCCCGCGAGTCAATGTGGTGGAGCGCCCGACAGCCGATGGCGGCAAGGGTTTCTTCTTCAAGGAGAAGCACGAGCGGAGCATACCTAGTTTGTGGATGGGTTTGGTCTAGTAGGGATTGGGTTTTATCAATTTCAGGTGTGATGGGATCGCCTATACTGGCCTGGCGCTCTAGGCTGTCGGCAGTCCGGCCTCGATCTTCTCGACTATCGCTTCGCCTTGCCAAGGAGCCGGTCTAGGAGCTCTTTCTCGACCGTGACTCTTGTCCCATATTGGAAGGTCTCTCGTAACGATTTCGCGTCCAGGTCTGTGTTCTGGCCTGCGTTCCTTATGAAGTACAGCTCTTCTAAAGTCAGCTCGGTCTCCTTCGCTCCGATGAGGTGCTCGACCGCTGTCAATGTGCATTCATGGTTCCGGGATTCATAGCCTTTGGCTGCCAGGATCGCCAATAATCCATGGTACATCGCGTAATATGCCTGAGAGACTGCCCAATCCGAGAAGCCGCCGAGGATGTTGTATCTTGCTGCATTTAGGTTATGATCCGCTTTTTTGATGTGTCTTCCTGCCTCTAGTGGGTCTGGCTTGGTCCTTCGCAGCCTTTTTCCCCTCTTCAGGCACCATCCCAATCGAGTGATCCTTCCTGCCATCTCTTATCGCCTCCACAAAGGAGTCTTCCCCTTTTATTATGACTCCTTCCTTGACTATGGAGCCGACTACGCCTCCGCCCTTTTTCATTTCTCGTATAAGGTCATATATGGGGATTATAAGGGGGGATATGACTTTGGTACGTGCTGCGCTTAGCGAGTCGCAGAAATCAGCTGCCTCCTTCGCTCTTTCTGTCACGAACAGCGCGTCGACATCGTTGAATCGGTTGCCTCTCAGCACCGACCCGAACAGGACTATCATCTTCGCCTTGCCAAATGTCTCTATGTCCTTTGCGTACAGCCTTGCGTACCCTTTGAGGTTCCGCCTCTCTTCAAGGAGCAGAAGCTCGCAGATTTTCACCGCTTCCTTGTTGCCAAGGTCGAGTGAGTAGAAAGAGCCGTTCCCTATCTTCTGGCAGGAGGCCAGCCTGTCATTCTCCAGGCTTTTCAGTATCTTGAAAGCGCTGCCGACGCTTATCTCGCACGCCTTGGCGATCTGGTTGATGTTCAGGCCTATCCTGTCTGTCCTGCGCAGCAGCAGGCGGATTATCTTCGCGGTGTTCTTGGGTATCATTTTTCGATAAAAATGAATGATTATTCACTTTATATGAATATGGTTAATAAGGTTTCCGGTCCTTTGCCTCTCGGCAGCCCCGCCCATCTTTTTAAACGCCCCGCTCACCGCTTGTCACATGGGGCTGATAAGTAGAGTAGTCAGGTACTGGCTGGCTAGCTCCGGCACTAAAGAGCGGCTGCGTTCCAGGATGGAATCCCTGGCGCCTTTATACAAGAATAAGTATGTTCCATTGCGGGATCTGGCCCGACAGGGCGTCGAGGATGTGGTCCGGAGGCTCGACTTCTTGAAGCGCGAGGCAGACGGACGAGTGATCGATATCGGCTGTTACGACGGATTCTTCGCTGTGGAGATCGCCAGGCAAGGCAAGGAAGTTGTGGGCGTGGATCTTATCGATCGCTGCTGCCGCCTGTCTTATTGGCAAGCGGCTGGTTCGATGTATCCTTTCCATGTAGTGAAATCATATTCAGAGGGACTACCTTTCCGCGATGGTTCTTTTGACACAGCGATCCTGTCCCACACTCTTGAGCATGTCTTTGATCCTGCTCTCACGATAGAAGAGGCTGCGAGGGTCACGCGGTCTGGCGGGAAGCTGATAACTCTTGTTCCGCCAAGCCTCGGGAATTCTCCTGCGCATCTGAGGTATATCCCTTTGTCGGGCCTGAAAGAGATGCTGTCTCCCTACACTGTCAGCGACAGGGAGGTCCATGTGGGTGACGGATTGGGTTTTGTTAGTGTATTGCGATGAGCTGGGATTCTGGAGACTCGTCATCATGGGATCTCCATCAGCTTCTCCATCTCGAAGAGGAAGCTCTTGGCTCTGTTTAAAGAAGTAATCGCTTTCGAATGTTTCTCTATTTGCGTGGTCTCGTATTGGAGTATGCCCCTCTTCCTTCTTTCCTTGTCGAATTCGTCGATTATCTCGTCTGCTTTTATTCCAGGGAGAGCTTCGATTTGCGCTTCTTCATATTCTTCTATGATACTCTTCTTCAGCTTGTCTCTGACAAAGACGATGAGGGCGTCGGCTGTGACCTTATGGGGGATCTTGTCCCCGACTTTGAATCCTGCTCTGAGGAGCACCGCATTGGCCATGTAGAACATCGAATAATATGAGGTGACTATGATCCACAGGTCGGATCTCTTGTTTTCTGCGAGGAAGTCCGCTATCTCGATGCTGTCCTTTGAGTTGTCGAGGAGGACTTTCTCGATGTCTTTGTCGGGTTTATGCTTCTCGAGCATGCCTGACTGTAGGTATTCTCTGACGTTCCTCTCCGCTTCCTTTATCCTATTATCATCAAGCATTGTTGATCAGCCGGTAATAGTCTTCTATTCCGAAGAGCAGGATGTTATTCTTCTGCGCTTCTGACACTACTGTGAACTCTTTTGATTTTAACATCTTTGTGAAGCTGTCATAGGTTATGTGTGTCAGATGGATGTCCAAGGGGATGAGGCGGATCTGTGCTTCGACTGGTTTTGGGTCGTCTGAGATGAGCAATAGGTCGATATCCGATCCTTTTTTCTCTTTTCCCTTGGCGTAGGAGCCGAAGAGCAGGAGTATGAACTGTTCTTTCACCTTTGACAGGCGGTTGTGCAAGACCTTGAAATCTGGGCGTTTCAACAGTTCCTGCTGTCTTTGGTATTCGACCTGGAACACTGTGCTGTTGAATGTGTTGTTGTATGAGCATACTGTCGTGTTGCCCTGTTTCTTCATTGCGACTATCCCTTCTTTCGCTAGCTGATGGGTGCTGATGTACGCTGATTTGTAGTTGATCTTCCTATGGAGCGAGATCTGCCTGATGCTGAATGTCTCTTCCTTGCTCTCTATCAGGAGCTTGAGTATGTTCAGGCGTTCATTATCCATGTTAGACCATAGTATTATGGTTTAGAGACATATATAAATGTTTCTGCGCGCACTAGGATCGGTTTGACAAAGTTATTTTAACCAGCTTGCGCTGCTTTCCATATGCTCGATCATATCTCTGATCTGAAGAGCCTCTGGCGTCACGTCGACAAGATCGACAAGGATAACTTCCCGGGCAGCGGCCTCTCTCCGATCTACGGTGGAGGTCGTGAACAGAATCCTGAGTTTATGTTCGTCTTCATCAATCCGACCCGCCGCAATATCAGTTCTGATCCTTCCTGGACTGGGCCGAGGTTCCCGTTCATCGGCACCAAGCAGGTCTGGAGGGTCTTCCACAAGGCAGGGCTCTTCGACGATGGATTGCTCTCTTATATCGAGTCCAACCCGCGATGGTCTGTCCGCTTCACGGATAAGGTGAGGGATTTCCTGGATTCCAACTCCATCTACATCTCGAATGTCGTCAAGTCCACCGGCGCTGACGCTGCCTTGCCTGATTCGGCGAAGATCAATCTGTTCCTCCCGGCTCTCCAGCGTGAACTGGAGATTGTCAAGCCAAAATACCTAGTGGCGATGGGTCTTATCCCTTTCGAGCGCTTGACAGGGCGGAAGATCAAGCTCGCTGATTATCATTCACAAGCGCTGGCGAAGAAGAGGTTGGGGACGTTCAAGGTTTCCTTCGGAGACAACGACCGCTCGAGATATGCCTCTTCCGAGGTCATCCCTTGCTACTTCCCTGTCGGTCGTGGAAGCCCGAAGAAGGCGGTGGAGTTGTTGAGGTTGCTCAAGGAATGTATTCGCTGACGCCGTGTCGGGAAAATAGAGACGATGGTCGATTGCGCCGTTCATCTGCTCATCATCTTTCTCATCTGGAACTTGGCTCCTGTCTTGTCGAAGGTCTCCTCGATTGTCTTCTTCGAGCAAGTCGGCGCGAGGAACGCGTTCTGTCCGATGCGAGCGCCTCCTGTCTTCTCTATAAGGCCTTTATGCGAATAGGTCTTTCCGTCTTTTCTGGTGGAGTATCCATGCAGCGTCCTGATAAGTTTCATCTTTTTGTTTTGGGCCATCCCTTGCAGGTCATAGCTGACAAGGTATTGTTCTTTGAGCGCGCCGGTCTCCATCCGTCCATATAGGAGTATCCCGTGGTCTTCCATCTCTTCGCGTAGCTCAGCCCATCTCTTTGTCTCTAGGTCTCCGCATATAGGCCTTAATGGATTGCGCACTCCCCTTATGTCCCATCGGCTTTCACGTATTACATCGAACGATTTTGTGGCTCTCTCCACTTCATGGTCTATCTTGTCTGTCGTGTCGATGAATATATCTATATCGCTTTCCTTGTCTGCTTCGTCGCGCGCGGCGGAACCGAAGAGCACCACTCTCCTTATCTTCGCGGTCCCTACTCTGGCTGTGAGCAGGGATAGGTAGTCATATGCCAGTGAGATGAGGTCTTGTTGTCTCATAATGGTTCACCCAGTTTATCTTCTATTATCGTCTTTAGCCTGCTGATGTTGGCTATTGCCTCTTCCACCTCTTTTCTGCTCTTGTCCCTGCCGTAGCATAGCCTGTCCCTGGCCTGTTCCTGTTTCACGAGGAGCGGGATAATCTCATCCTTTCCAGGGAAGTCCATTTTCAGCCTCTCTCTCGCTCTCTGTTCAGAGCAGAAGTAGCGGTGGTTGATTGTGAATCCGGAGCTTACAAGCTTGTTCTTGAGGAGGAGCACGGCTAGCATGTGGGATGACGCCTCAGAGAGGGCGAAACCGAGGATCTTCTGCCTCTCAAGGATGATGTCTTTCCTGATCTTCTCATCGATATCCTCGAGGAGCTCGCGCAGGATGGCCTTGTGGTTATCGATCGTGGTCATCAATCCTGATGGTGTGTTATCATTTAAATACTTTTCTATTAAATGTAACACCTCTGATTATGTTATACTATCAACAATTTTCTGTTATATTTTATACACTCCCGTCGATGGGCTGGGCATCGGTCACGGATCTGTCGGTCGTGGAAGCCCGAAGAAGGCGGTGGAGTTGTTGCGGTTGCTGAAGGGGTTTTGAGTCCCCTCCTCTCTGCTCCTGTTAGGTCCTCAATATTGATGCCTGGTGTAATCGTTTATGATCGTGATACCTGCGGCCTTCGCCAATTTCAGGTTCTTTTCTGTCATGAAGTGGTCTGATAATCTCTTGAACCCTTCAGCCCCGTCGTATCCTGCAGGCATCTGGCGCTCTATCATCCCGAACAGGGTCTCGTTCCACGTCAGGAGGTCTGTAAACACGCCGAGATTTATGTCCGGGCAGGTGTTCCGTTTGATCCGGTCAAGCAGGCTTTTCTGCCTGTCGCTTGGCAGCATCAGTGTCTTTGCGACGAAATATCCCAGCGAGAATCCCGTGTTGGTATTTTTAGGATAGAAAACGAGGTCGTTTCTCTTGCACGCGTCGAGCACCCCTCGGAGTTCTTCCTCTGTGATCTTCACTTCATTGAAATCGTAATCCCCTCCTTCGCTGTACACTCGGCTCTGGGCCAAGGGATGCCACGTCCTCATCTTCTTGTCGAGGGTTGTCAGGAATTCGAGGTCTTTTGGTTGCACGCTGTGTAGTAATCCCATGTTCATCACCTGAGCGGGGGGATTCCGGTACGGTATAAAAGAGTGTATGGTCGGGATAGTTAGGGGTCTTATGGCAGCACATACTTCACATTCCTTCCCTTGCCCTGCGTCTTGACCTTCCCTTTGTCTTTGAGGTCTTGCATGTCTCGCACAGCTGTGCGGTCGGATACTTTGTTGAGTTCTTTGTATTGGTCGTTGTTTATCGACCCACTGGATCTGATATAGTCTAGCGCCTTCTGCTGGCGTGGGCTGATCGAGCTTGATTCTTGAGGCTGGCCGATCATCGGGGCGCCAAGGGAGCTTGATGTGAGCCCGAAGCTCTTGAAGTGCTTGTCGAAGAAGTCGCTCCCGGCGAATCCTACGATGATCGCGATGTACGCCCTGTATTCCCAGTTGACTTTTAAGAAGGGAATCGCTTCTAGGGCTATCATGACGATCAGACCGCATATCGACCCGACTGCCGTGTTCGCGATGAGCTTTCTCCAATCTATATATTCAAACGTCCTGTCTCCCAATGCTTTGATTATCCCTATCACTGCCCGGATGAGCGCTCCTCCGCCCGAGCCGACCGCCATCTGCAGCGCCTCGTTCATCTGCGTCTCCGCCTCGCTGATTTCTTTCCCGGCAGTGTCGCCAGATACGCGACCGAGCTGGCCAGGTCATCGAGCGCGTACCCGCTCATGGCGCACAGCAGCGTGAAGCAGATATATGATATTAGAGTGAACCCTGGATAGTATACCGGCAAGTAGTAGGCCAGCGTCATGCCTCCGGCGGCACCAATCAGGGCGTCGGCGTAGTCCGGTATGACCTTACGGTTGCTTGGCTCCTTCCTTAAGACCGCCGCAGCCCCTCCTGCTAAGGCGCTGATCAACACTCCTGTCATGTCCATGTTGTAATTTTTCCGTGGGTATGGCAGATAAAAGGATTTCGGTTCCGAAAGTGGTTCAAGACTTTGTTTTTGAGTATATATCGCGGTTTGATTCATTAGCTGCCTCAACGACGCATTGGCAGTCCTCGTTTCAGATAATGAGCGGACCTCGTGCCCATCCTTTCACCCTACGTCGCAAGGGGAAGGATATAGCCTTTATACAGGGCAGCTTATTTAAATTTTTTTATCGCACTCCACCAATATTGAATTTATCGCGCCATTATCACGCCACTATCGCGCCATATTCGCGCCATGCCGATGGCGCGATTAGGTTTTTTTATAGACGAGAAACGCCGATTATTCGCGCCACAATCACGCCATATTCGCGCCATAGTTTTGGCGCGATTATTATTTTATGGACGAGAAAACAGGCTTCTAATCGCGCCATTATTCGCGCCATCCCGCATAGCCGGTTCTATAGTGGCGGACATGAATAATTGAACACTCAGTCTCCGCCACTATATCTAAAGGACACAACTATTTTTATCACTTATTTGTGTCCTTTACTATAGGGGCCCGGCTGCTTTCTCACACCAATTCCTCTATCCCATTCATCTCAAGGACAGCAGCTCTTAGTTTAGCCATCTCATTGCGTGTGATGTATTTGTATAGTGTCACCGGGACTTTCTTCTTAGATGCATTGTTTGTGTCGGTCTCGAGCATTCGTGCGAACTTGCGCAGTCCCGCGTCGCGAAAGAACGGTATCCAGAATGTCTTGTTCCTTGGCGCTGCCTTCTCGCTCACGTACAGCTTCCGCCGCGGATCTTTGTAGGATTGCAGGTTGCTCAGATAGTCCGCGGCTTTTAGTATCACAAGCTCGGGGTCTGCTTGCGCGTAGTACGAGAACTTCTTGTATGTGGCGGGCCAGTCGCGCGGTCCGTCCTTCTTCCCGATCCAGCTAGACCCATCCACTAGGTCCGCTACCCGGCGTCCGAACTGCCGTCTGATTTCTGATTTGGTGTATCCTGTGTCTTCGATGGTGTCGTGCAATAATCCCGCTATCACCACTTCATGTCCTCTGCTCCATTTCGCCAGATAGTATGCGACTTGTGTCAGATGGTAGATGTATGGCGCTCCTGACTTGCGGAACTGATTTCTGTGCCTCTTCTTGGCGAGGTAGTACGCGCGCAGTATCAGCCTTGTTTCAATAGCGTTTTTCCTGATTCTATACATCACAACGCTTTTTATCGAGGTCGCCATTTTTGTGTGATTTTTGTTTAGCATCCTTCTGTTTCTAAGATGCTAAACCAAAATAAGAACTCCAAGAATAAAAAACCTATGTGCTTGTTGTTCACGCGTTGATGCGGTCCTTTTCTTCAAATGGTATGGATGACATCACTCGCTGGCCTTGCATGGCAAGCGCCTTGTTTATGCGCGTCAGCTTCTGTTCCATGTATGCCTTATATGACAGTCCGTCGATCATTGGCCTTATCGTCGCTTCATCGACATCCACTTTTCCGTGGTGCGAGAATCCGGGCAGTGCATTCCCTGCCAGCACCGTGTCAAGATAGCTCCTAAGCCATAGCTCCGTCCGCAGGCAGAATCCCTCTTTTGTGGCCTGTATCACTATGTTCTCTGATTTGCTAAGCAAGTAGTGCTGCGCCTTCTGTCCTGCAGAGGCAGATTCCTCTGTGAAGTAATCGAATTCCATCTATGCACCCCCAATATGTCCCAATCTCCCATCAACCCACTATTTAACCCTTTCGATGGCCTGTTTGGGTCGTCGAGGGGCAAATCCCAAGATATCGATAACTGCGCAGTTGTCTATATCAGGCCTTCGCGGTTTTCCAGAGCATCAAGAAATGATCTTTGTAGCTTTGGGCGATGGCCTTGTTCTCGATTATTATCGTGGTGAACGGCTCGGTGAAGTCCACAAGAAATACTTTGTGGCCTGCGATCATCGTCCGCACCGGTGAAAGGAATCCGGGAGGGAGGTATCTTATCTGCGCGCTGGGTTGCCTCTGCTTGTGGCCTTCAGCGAAAATTATCTTTGTCTTGAGCCCATATCTTTTCTCTGTCTCGAACCATTCTTTGAGCTCTTTGGGATAGCGCTCTGCAAAAGGGTTGTCTTGAGTTCCATACCCATAATTGCATTTGTCTTTCATGCTTGCCTCTGCCAGCTCCTTGATGGCGATCTTCGGTCCGTCCCGCCCGATATACATCCTGATGTTGTTTGTCGACTGCCGCGATTCATTCTTCTGTTTTATCGCGGGGATTATCTTCAGCACCTCTTCCTTGGCCTGGTCGATCTGTGACTTCTTGTCTTCGAGAAAGTCCACGAGCCGCTCTGGAGGCGTCGCTTGATACCTTTTTATCCCGTCCTTGACTGAGAAGCTGGCAAGTCCTTTGTTCACCAATCGCTGCAGCACTTCATAAACCTTTGAGCTGGCCAGGCTTGCGCTCTTGATTAGCTCGCCTGCTTTGCTCTCGCCTCTCTCGATGAGTAACTCGTAGACTTCTGCCTCTCCGTCAGTCAGGCCGATCTTTGACAGCTTCTCTTTCAGCATCAGCGCCTCTAACTCGCCGGACTATTAAAATGTTCCCCATTAGGGGGGGAGTGAACTATAAAAGGTTCTGGCGCTATTTGGTATCATGGCGAAGAAAGATAGTGGAGAGGGGGCGAGAAGACCTGATAGGCCTATCCATCACGGGTTTGGATGGTTTGGTGAGGGAATCGGTCCGGATTGTTTTGTTCCACTTGGGGGGCTGGATTGGTCTCAACTTGGAGGGCTGGATTGGTCATTTGGGCGGCCTGATGATTATACAAGCAGGTTTAGACACTCTTCTAAAAGCGCATCTGTTCGTCGGACAGTGAAAGATATCCGGGTGGACGCCCTTCGCAGGACATTTAGTGATCCTGAGAATCAAGGACATGATTATATGAAAAAAGCGGTCGATGAGTATAGACAGGAGGTCATCGATCTATCCAACTCAGATCTCCTCAGTGAATACGCCGCAGCGGCGTTATTTGTAGGGGATAATCGGTCTGCTATGGTTTGCTATAATATGTTCGAGCGGCTCTCAGACGGTGAAAAGTTAGTCCTGGGTTTGCTCAATCTGAAGTCCGGGGATCATAAAGCGGCCCGAAGTTTCCTTCGATTGGTGGGGGATGATCCCGTAGCGAAGATCGCTCTCTCTGAGATTGATATCCGGGATGGTCATACCCATCCGGCAGTCCATGAGAGATTGGAGTCTATCACATCGAGTTCCTATGCCGCGAATGTGGTGCTCGGAGTGGCTTATTATAATGTTGAGGAGTATGTCCCTTCGGAGCGACATTTCAAACGGGCCTTGGATATGTCTCATGGGAGTCTGGCGTCGGACCGCTTGAACCTGATGAGGGCTATAGTGGCACAAGGCAGATATGAGGAAGTCTCAAAGACGATGGGCGCTTTCTATCATGACACTCATTGCGCTCTTTCACCAGTAGAGATGGAGCAAGAGCTAAGAAGGAGGCCTCTGGAGTTTCCTAGACTTGATCTGAGTCCGAGATTCTTGTATAAGATAGTCAAGCAGTGCAAGTGATGAATCGGGGGTATTAGAACTCTCTATCCCTCCCAGATAAGTCCCAGTTTTTCGTCAACCCTGATTGTGTATCGCCATGCCCCCCTTCGGCCGCACCATTATCAGGCACCCATTATCAAGATCGCCGTATGAGCTCGCGTATAATCCGAAAAAGAAGTCTTCTATCAAATAGGTCTTCTTCCCGCCTCTCTTGTCCCACATTGGGTCGTTCACATATACTTTCTTGACATCGATTCCGGTGATCACGTTGAAGTGGAAATTGAACTTTGGTTCTTCTTCAGACAGGAAGTTGGTGGTCAGTAGAGCGCCGACAGGCCTTCCTTGGCCGATCTCTGAGAGGAGATCCTTTTCAGTCGGCCTTTTCGCGCGCACCAGTCCGCCCGCTGATAAGAATTCGATGAAATGGCCTATCACCTTCCGGTCTTGTTCCTTGCTCGTCTTTGGCATCAATCCTTGGAAATGTGCCTTTGAGTCATTGCTGTCCTTAGGCAGATGTTTCTTTGTGAATAATCCTGGGTGCATTGTCACGATCTCGACATCGAAACCCTGCTTGATCAGGTAGGTTCCTAGTTGAGGCGCGTATGTTCCGGTATGGTCCGTCATTATATCTTTCTTGACATCATCAAACGGTCTGTTGATTCCATGGTGCGCCAAAATCATTGTTATTCCTGCGATTCCGCAATCGACTGAATCTTTGGGCTGTCGTATCAGCGGGACGTCGATTATCATTTCACTGGAACTCACTGGGTAGGATAAAATGGTTTCTACTCAGGCTCTCCGCGCCTCCATTCCCCTCACCCTTTTATAATCCCCTCCAATCCCGCCGTCGATGGAAGCCAAGCCGACGCTGGAATCTTTGGTCGCGGAGTACAAGAAAGCCTGCGAGGATTACGCTGATGCTCCAATAGGCGATCCTCCGGTTCCGGAGCCTGATCCAGAGCAGGTGGATGATGATAGATTGTCAAGGATCATCTCGTCGGACAGAAAGGACCTGCGGGATATGAGCGAGCGTTTCAAGGGTATACTCAACCGGCCTCCTTACTGTTACGGACTCAACTTTCACTCCGACCTCGAACTGCGCCCATTCCTCTCGCTCAACCCGTATGAGTACAAGATGACTCGTGTCAGCTTCCATCGCTATCACAATCTCATAAGGTCTCCTCAGTTCAAGCGCATCCTGCGCATCGCCCAGCTCACCCATGTCCAGCACGCGTTCAATGGCGCCAACCACACTCGCGGTGAGCATTCTATGATGGCTTCATATTTCGCAGGGAAGATTGCGGACGCGCTCGGTCTCGGCGATTATGAAAAGCGATTGGTTGAGGTCGATGGCCTGCTCCACGATATTGGCCATCCTCCTTGGGGCCACTGCGCTGAGAACCTGTTGAGAAAAGACGGTTTCGACCATGAGAAAGAGGGGATGCGCATCTGCGAGCAGGAGCTTGCGAGGCACATCGAGGCTCACGTCCGTCTTGAAGACATCTTGGCAATGTTTCGGGGGGATCATCCTCTGGCTCAGGTGGTCTCAGGCGCTTTCGGTTCTGACCGCATCGCTTACCTCTTGCGTGACCTGGAACTCACGCGCACCCTAGAGAAGGAGCCTTACTCTCTATTCCGCCTCGATCCAGGACAACTCATCTCTAACATGGTCCTCGCCAAGCAGGATGGGCAGACTGTTCTGGCGATAAAGAGCGACGCTATCGACCTCGCCGCTGACTTCCTTCGCTTGCGCGCCATCGCTTACAACAAGATATATCATAATCCTAACGTGCAGATAATCCAGCGCTTCGCTCACAAGGTGCTTGAGGCTTCAGGTCTTGCGTCCTCCGGGATGCTGCCAGGCCTTGATGATCCACAACTTGAGGATCTCCTGACACATCATCACGATGAGCGGGTGGCAGAGATGTATCATCGCCGCCTTGATCTAGGCAGGATCACGATGACGTCTCTCGCTATGAAGATCTACACGCGCATGGGCACAGTGTTCTATAGGGAGCCTCCAGGTGAGCCGCCGGAGTTTGCGGAGAGCGCAGGTAACAATTTCTTCAGGACTCGCGGCCGCATCAATGATGAGTACATCCGCGGCATCGAGCGTGATAAAGCAATGACTGTCTGCGACGCGCTCAAGTCCCACGACGCGCTCCTCAAGGCGGAAGAGGGCATAGCGTGGTTCCTGAACCGGGAGATAAGCCAGTCTCCCTGCGATTATTGCCATAACAATCGGCTGGTGGACAAGAAAGATCTGGACGAGTCTGTCAAGACCGAAGAAGGTATGGCAGGGTACGTCGCGGCACAGTCTCTTGCTCCAAGCGCATTCTGCGAAGATTGCGAGGCCAGGCGTGACCTCACCGCCGACGACATCGCGATCGTGATACCTATCAATCTCCACAAGAAAAAGCCGGAATATGCTCCGATCCTCACAAAGGATGGTGTCAAGAATCTCTACGACCTCCGGCCCAGCCAGAGATGGTCGATCGATGAGCTTCTCTATAATCACTGGGCCATCAGGATCACTGTTCCAGAACCGTTAAGAGATGTCGCTGTACATCTGATGAGATACCACTTCCCTCCAGAGTGGCTCATCGCCGCCTCAAAAGGGATCTATGAGGATCCCGGAAAAAGATAGCCTCTCAATTCGTCTATCAACCCGCCGCGGCATGGCGCGCGATGGTCCGGGGGTTGGTTTGCGAGCAGGGCGAAGCAAACCCCTGGAAATCGCAAGCGATTTCCAGATGGCCCCCTCCGGGGTGGTGGCTAGGCCGTGACGCGGTAGCGGCACGGCCGTCGTGCCGCCTCATGCCGCGGCGGATTTAATGCATCTATATATTTCTCTGTTCGGGACGATTGGTGACTTCTGTGCTGAAAAAGAAAGTGGAAAGCCATCTTTCCCGGGTGTTGTTTGCGGTACCTGGGGTAGTCCTGATGGCTTTCCACCCCCCACTTCTGGGAGTGTGATTGGGAATTTCGCAAAAATTCGGCTTGGCCTCATTTTTTGCGAAATTCCCGGTATGCGGCATCCATTTTTCTTTCTCTGACTTGGACACCGGTCTTGTTTTCATCTCGGTTGTTGGTTCCATTCCAGTGATTCTCATGATCGTCATCGTCGTTTCACTTCTTCTCCATCTTGCGCTTGGCCTTCTGTGATTCCTCAGCCTTGCGGCTGATCTTGTCAGTGAGTCCTAGGAGTCGCTCTGCTTCGTCTGCGAGTCCGGAGAGTTCAGCGCCAAAGACGCTGCTTTCTCTCTTCTTCGGCGGTGATTTCGCCGGCATGATACTTTTAGCAGGCGCGGGTCTTGGGTGGATTGCCGGTCTGCTGATCGGCTTTGGCGCAGGCTTCGCGGGAATGGTTTTCTCAGTCTTTGGAACCGGTTTCAGTTCCGTTTTCAGGTCTATCTTCTCTCGCCTGGGTGTTTTTTCTGTTTTGGCTTCGTTGAGTTTGATCTCTTTCTTCCATTCTTTCTTCTTCTCTTCTCTCTTATCTTTGGTCCGCAGTATCGCGCCGTCTATTAGCCGTTTGGTGTCTTCAAAGAGGTCGTCGAGCTCGCCTTTGATCATCGCGCTGATCTTTGGCGGCTCTTTGCGCGCGAGTTCCTCATTCCTTCGGGATTGTTTCGCCAAAGACACTCTCCTGGTCTGGTTCCTCGCCTCTTCTAGCAGCTGCAGCAGTTTTTCTCTCTCATCGTCTTTCCATCCGAGCTTCTTTGAGGCGGGTTCTTCAGGTGGTTTTGGCTCAATGCGTCTTTTCTTCGGTCTTGGCGCGGGCGTTTCAGTATTGTCTGTATGGATTTCTTCGGCTTTCTCGTCTTCGGCTGCTGGGGGAGGCCTTCCGCTTAGCATCCTTGATATCTCCTCTCGAATCGATGCCAATCCGCGTTTGATCGCGTTGCCAAGTTGCGTGGCGCCTTCAGTTGAGCTGGCAGCCGCTTCAAGCTTCTTTCCGCCCGCGAGCGGATATTGGTTCCTTAGCTCTTCGATTCTCTTCCGTATCTCAGAAGTCTCTATCAGGGGAGGGACAGGCGCTTCTTTCTTTCTTTCGCCTCTCTTCTCAGGGATCTTGATCTCAAGTTTATTTTTGATGGAATCTATCTCTTCTTTGAGTTCAAGCGGGTAGAAGACTGGTCGTTTGGGTTTCCCGTCTAGCACGCGGTCGAGGTCCTCTTCAAGGTCGGCGAGGTCTATTCTCAGCTTCTCGTTCGCGGGGAGGGTTTCGTATCCATATGGTTTCGGCCGAATTGGCGGCGCAGCCATGTTTTCTATGCCTGCTGCGCCGATTATCTGCACGCGTTCTTCTGTCTTGATGTACGGTTCTTCCTTTGTGTAGAACTTCTTGGTCTCGCGCCTCTTGAGTATCCTGAATGCTCGGTATAGTATGAATATCAACACCAGCGTGCTTACAAGATAGACCGCAACCTCTGTCGCGATCTCTTGAGCGGGCCTTTCTATCTTCGCGGAGCAGTCTTGGGGGCAGGTCTCGGGCGTCTCGTCTACTCCGCACACTCCGTTTCCGCAGTTGCATCCAAGCGGGGCAGGTTCTTCCGCTGGCTTGATCGGTTTTCCGATGATTACTATCTGTTCTTGCGGGTCGCATTTCTCGATCTGTAGCCTCAGGTATTGGTTGTATCCTAGCGCCGTCCCGGTCTGTTTGTACTGGTCTTCTCCGACTATTCTCTCTATGACTCTTCTGGATAATGGGTTGTCGACAAGGTCTGTGTGCGTGAGGTTTATCTGGTAGTAGTTCTTGCAGCTGTCGTTTATGTATTGCCCTCCGACATGCTGCGCTGATGCTGTTGTAGTGATCCCATCGTTTGGCAGCACGAGCTTGAAGAGTTCCTTGGTAGAGACTGTGAACGCTCCAAGGTTGAATTCGTATGGCTTTGTCCCGGCTATCGCGTAGTATCTGATGCCGGGGGTCCTTTGGACTTGCATCCCTTTTGACAGTTCTCCCATCACCTGGCTGTTGAGATTGAACAGGTTAAAGACGCTCTTCTCATTCACAAGGCTCTGGAACAGGTTTTGGAACACGTCAACTCCAGGGGTGCCGTCATTAGGCGTTCCTATGAGCACGACTTTCTTGACTTTTGGAAGCCATGTGTATTTGGTGCCTGCGAGTTCTGACTGGTGGAGGGCTTCTTGTGTGATCAACCCTCCAAGGCTGTGGGCGACGATGTATGCTGTGTCGAATTGTCCGCTCTCAAGCTCCATCAGGTCCATGAATTCGCGGGTTGTTGTCATCATCGGCCTTGATGCGCTAAACTCGAATGTGTATACTTGGTATGGCTGGTTTGTAAGCGCTATTTCGTCTATTAGGAATTGCCATGTCTTTGGGCTTGATGCGAATCCATGTAGCAGTATTATGGCTGCGCGCGCGCCTTCATGCGAGTATGTGTGTGCTAGTTTGGATTGTTGGCATGCCGCGCATCCTGTTCCGATGACTGCGAATTGCGCGACTCCGTTTCGGACGTATTTGAGGAGGTCGTTTGTCTCCGCGCTGATCTTCTGGTTGTTCTCATCGCGTGTGCTGCTCTCAATGTATTCCCATTCTCCATCTGTTAGGGCGAATATTGCGAAGCTGTCCTGGTCGTAGTTCTCGGGTTTGATGTATGGCAGTGTGATCCTTGCCGCGAGCGGCCCTTGCGCATTGCGCAGTGTCACCTCCAGCGGCGTTCCGATTATCGCCGCGCTCGGGTTCTTCGGCAAAGGAACGGAGCTTTTTGGAGATGATATCTTCGCTTGGAATGGCACGCGAATCTCTCTTGTGAACTCGAGCCTGTTCTTGCCGCTCTGGATCGCTCTCTTTGCATTTGTGATTGTCGTTCCTTCTTCGATTATCACTCCGAGGTCTTCTAGCGCCAGCGACTCTTTGCGCTGCGTGATCTCCTCTTGTCTGATCTGGGTGACTGTTTTGCCTCCGCATACAAGCTCTTTTGTGGTTACCTCTTTCTCAATGATGTTGGTGCAGCCGTCTTTCTTGCACCTGAGCGCTTTGAGATCTGTGAATCCGGCAGGCACGTTCAGTGTGAGGTCTAGCGAGTCGCCGTCGCAGCTTAACGTGAACGGGTCGGTGGCCATTTTGTATCCTTCTGGCAGCTTCACTTGCGTGAGATTGGTCTTGGTGGGCACGACCTCTTTCTCGATAGTCTTTTTTGTCCTGTATCCGCATGCTACAGGGGTGTCTTCGGTCTTCTTGATGCCCTCGATCATGTTTCGGAATGATTCAGCTGTGACTGTCGGGGCGAATACTGATGAGGGTGGCGATGGTGCGGCCGCTGCTGCTGGGGCCGCTGCTGCGGCTGTCACTGCTGGGGCCGCTGCTGTCACTGCTGCCGCAGCCGCTGCTGCTGCCGCCGCTGCCGCGTCTGCTCCTGCTGTATCTTCCGCGCTTGGTCCGGCTAGTCCTTGTCCTTGTGATCCTTGCGGCGTGGATGGCGGTGGGGCGCTTGCGGCGACGTTGATGGTCAGGCCTGCGGACACTGCCAATATGCTGTCATTGGCGATGAATGTGACTATTTGAGTTCCGGTGAAATTGCCTGGTGCCGATATGTATACGACGTGTGTCACTGCATCGACTGTGACTCCCAGGCTGTTGTTTCCGCTTACCGTGTAGTTGAGTGGATCGCCGTCAGGATCGCTAAATACTCCGTCAAGGTCGATCTGATTGTAGGTCCCGCCGGAGATCATCTCTACTATATTGAACGCTCCGACTTGCACCGGTGCCTGGTCTTGTCTGCTTGTGATGGGACCTAAGTCACTCACGTTTATGTTGACTGTTCCATTGTTCGTTGAGTTGTATGGCCAGTCCCATCCTCTCTCCCCATAGCCGTCTCCGTTCTGGTCGTAGATCCTAAGCGCGATGGTGTTGTCGAACCGGTTTCCATGTCCTCCAGATGCTCCGCTGGTGTTGAAGTTGTTGCCTGCTCCGGCGAAGATGTGCAATGATTTTGCGTCGCTAAGGAAGTTGTCGTATATGATGTTGCCCGTGCCGCTTGTTAGCCTGATGTTGACTGAGTTGTTGCGGATGGTGTTGTTGTGGATGCGGTTGTTGAAGCTGTTTGTCAGGTTCAGGCCTCCTGTGGAGTTCTCTATGAGGTTGAATGCTATTCTGGAGTTGTTGGTGTCTAGCAAGATGATCGGGTTCACGCCTCCGGCGAAAGTGCTGTTTTCTATGGTTATGTTGTCTGAGGGGTCTATTAGCGCGCCGACCAGTGTGCTCATTGTCACTGTCATGTTGCCGATCGTGACGTTAGATGAATTGGATATTAGCAGCCCTATCCTGCTTTGGTCTATCTTCATATTTGTTAGGGTGGTGTCATTTGTATCATTTACAGATATGGCGATGGAGTAGTTTGTTATTATGCATGCGTCTGCGCTTGAGTTGGGTTTTGATCTGATCTCTATGGCTGTAGATGTCCCGTTTCCTTGGATCAGGAATCCCTGGCATGATACTCTATTGTTCGATCTGTTGAATATGAGGGCTGCTCCGTCGCACGTGATGTTCTGGTTCATTATAGCGTCTCTCCCTATCACCTTCCCGCATGCGGCCAGGCTCCTGCTGTTGATTACGATGTCATTGATGATCGTCTCGCCAAAGAGTGTGGAGTTGTGCACAGTGACGTTTGTGAGGTTGCAGTTCACCACATCGGATTGGTTTATGGAGGAGTTCACGGCCGTGCTTCCTGCCACGACAGATGCGGTGACATTCGCTCTGTAGATTGTCGAGTTGCGCACGTCGCTGTTGTTGACATCCGACCAGGTCTGGTTGCTTCCTATGATCGTGCTGTTCTCTGCTCTGGAGTTGTTGATCGTGCTGGTCTTTATTGTGGAGTTGGTCGCGGTTATGTTGTGCGCGTATGTCCTGTTGACGTTAGCAGACATGAGCGTGGACTCGATCAACGTTAGGTTAACTGCGATGCTGGAGTTTATCGTCGAGTTGGTCGAGCTGATGTTGGACGCGGTGCTGTTGTCGCTTACCGTGTTATTGAGCTGTGCGTTCGCTATAACGCTCATGTAGATCGAGCTCGTGTCTGACAGCGATTTGTTGACTGTGCTCTCCGTTATGTTGGACTGCCATGCGCTCGAGTTATCAAGTGCGCTCAGGTTTACTGTGGCTAGTAGGATCGTGCTGTTTGCTAGTGTGGAGTTATATGCCTGGCTCAAGTTGATTATGCACCGGATCGCGCTTGAGTTGCCAAGGGTGCTGCCATACAACCGTGTGGTGTTGGTTGTGCTCTGTTCAAGACGGCTGTCTGCGGTCGTGGTGTTGTCTGCTGTTGTCGAATTGATATTGCTTGCCATTGATGTTGTGTTTGTCATCCTGGAGTTCTCGCTCACCGAGGCATTCATCAGGCTCCGCGTCAGGTTCGTCGATAATTGCGTGGAATTGTCTGTTATCGATGTCACTATCCTGGACACGGTGATTGTGCTGTTGCTCGCAGTAGAGTTCAGTAGGGTGGATGACGTGATTCTGCCGTGGAGTATGGTGCTGTTCTGGACTGAGCTGTTCTCGAGGGTTGCCAGGCTGATGTTGGCGAGTGTGAGGTTGGTTCGAATCAAGGTGGCGTTGGCAGTCGAGCTGGTGTTTACCCTGCTAGCGTAGGCGGTGGTATTTGAGAGTCCGGACAGGTCTATATTGCTTGTATTGGCGTTCGATAGAGACAGGTTTGAGTTGTGTATTGTGGAATTATCCGATATTGATCCGCTGATGTTAGATGAGTATGCGCTGCTGTTGGATATTATCGATCCTGAGACTGTGGATAGGTTCACTATACTGGTGGTCAGGTTGCTTGTGGTACTTGATGAGTTATCGACCGACGAGGCATTTATTATCGATGATGTGGTGTTGGAGAATCGAATCGAGCTATTCTCGGCGTTTGTTCTGTTGACAAGAGCGGATATTATTGTGCTGTTTAGGATCTGTGCGATCGGCATCTGCGATGCGTTCGCGTATGACCCTGTGAGCGTGGAGTTGGTCAGGGTGGAGTTGCCAAGTATGGAGTTGATGATGCTGGAGTTGGATGCTGTGCTGTTGTGGACTGTGCTGTTTGTTATCACGCTCCTGTTGATTGTCGAGTTTGTGACTGTCGCGTTATTCACTGTGCTGTTCGATACGATGCTTCCGTTTATGGTGGAGTTCACGATTACTGATCCGGGGGTTGGCGATATTCCTCCATAGCTTGTGAATCCGGTCACGTTGAACACGAATATCGACCCTGTCTGGCTTATCGTGGTGCATCGCGTCAGCGGGCAGGTGCTCAATGTTCCGTCGTCTTCTTGGTCTATTCCTGGGACGGCTTCGTTGAATGAGACGTATGCGGTTAGGATGGCGCTTATGTTGAACTGCGGCGCGAGAGTAGAGTTTATTGTGATATAGTTGTCTGATAGGTTCACAATAGACGATATTGGGGATTGGGCCGTGAAGTTGACCTGCGCTGTGAAGTTTATGATGCTGTATGACGCGTTCTCAAGGATGACTGGGTGCGGCGCGTTCGTCTCGTTTATCGTGTGGTTCATTCCTCCGGTGATATGTATGCTAGATGATGTGGTGTTGATAGTGAGGTTTGTTAGTATTCCTCCATTGCTGCGGTTTAGTAGCACTGCGCATGAGGTGGCGTTGTATATCTGGAGGTATCTGGTGATAATTCCGCTGGTGTTTATGATCGAGATTCCATTGAGGGTGCCTGTGATTGTTGTGTTTATCATAGTGGCATTCAGGTTGTCTATCAATAGGATGCTTGTGTTGCCTGTTGCGTTGAATGCGTTGTTCTCGATCCTTGCTCCGCTAGCAGACCGAAGCTTCAACGCCGTGCTAGTCGACGTGACCCGGTTGTGTAGGATTCTCATTCCGCCTGCGCTGGCTCCTGTGGCATTGGCCTCTAGTTCTATCGCGATTCCGCAGGAGTGGAATTTGTTGCCGTATATGCTTGTACCGTTGAGCCTCTCGGGGTAGTCCTCTCCGGTCGAAGTGCTCACGCACTTGGTGAACCCTTCGATTGTGTTGTTGTCTATCCCCAGGTTCTCCATCGTGCCGTTCTCGATCGATGATCTCAGCCTTATCCCAATGCTTCCTTCGCTGCCGTTAGCTATAGTCGACTCCCTGATGCTTGAACCTGTCAGGTTGGAGATGTCTATCGCTATCGCGTTGACCGGGCTGTTGACTGTGTTGTTCGCAAATAGAGTGCCATTTGAGCTTGTCAGGGTTATCGGGCCGGAATAGTTGAATGTGTTGCCAAGTATTTTCCAGTCGTTTCCGCCCACTAGGTTCAAGGGGTTGTCAGATGATAGTATCTGGTTGTTGGCGACGGTGAAGTTTGTGTTTTGGATCGGTTCGAAGTTGATTGCTACCGCGCCTCCCGTGCAGGCGAGCAGCCTGTTGCCGCTGATGGTGATGTCATTTCTTGGCACGGCCGCAATTGATCCCACGCATGCGTTTGTCATATTGTTGTCGCTGATCCTGGTGGATGAGAGGAGTCCTGCGGCGATGTTTCCGCTTATTGTGTTGTTGGCTATGAGGTGGCCGGATCCACTGATCGTGATGATGTTTCCGCCGGATTGCATTGAGCTGCCGGTTATGGTGTTGTTGGCTCCGGAGACCGTTGCGGTCAGGTTCACGCTGCTGTTGGTGATGTTGTTCCAGTTTCCGCTCACTGTCAGTGTGGATAGGCTGATGTTGTTCATGCGGTTGTATGACGCGTCGTCTCCAATGGTGAGGGCGCTGATGTTTGAGGCTCTCTGTAGGGTGTTGTTCGATGATGCCCCTGAGATAGTGATGGTTCCCCATCCTGCGCTGACGTTAGTTATGCTGCTGCTGTTAGACCTTGTGATCGCGATTGCGTTGTTTCCAAATAAGTTGCAGTTGAGTACATTTACCCCTGCCCGTCCTGTGATATTGATGACTGGCGCGCTGCCTGTGCCTGTCACTGTGTATCCATTGCAGTTGATTGTGATTGAGTCTGCGCCGGCATTGTAGCATGGGGTGTGCCCGACCACGTTGAAGCTTAGGTTTATGTTTTCGGTGAGTGTCTGCCCGCAGCTGATGTTGATTCCGTTTGATATTGTGGAGTTCTCGATTCTGGAGTTGTTGATGCTGGTGTTGTGTATTGTCGACCCCTTTATTGTGGAGTTGCGCACGTCTGCTTGAGACAGTAACGATGCATTCACTGTGGAGTTAGTTGCGTTTGAGTCATATATCGAGCTGTTGTCTATCTCAGAGTCTTCAACGAAGCTGTTGTTGACTGTGGAGTTTGTTATGTTGGACGGGTCTATGTATGACCATGCCGCGACCGAGTCCTTCATGTTGACTTCGATCAGCGTGGAGTTGAGCACGTCAGAGTTGTTCACGCTGCTGATGTTTATGTTGGAGCCAGTCGCGTTCGATTTGATGAATGTGGAGTTGTCGATTGTCGTTCGGTTCACGATGCTTCTGGTTAGGCTTGCGTTCTTGATGCTAGACAGTGTGATGTCCGATGAATTGACCCTGGAATCTGTGATGTTGGCGTCGGTGAGGTTTGATTCTCCTATTCTTGACGTGGTGATAATAGAGTTGGTGATTCCGTTTAGCAGCGCGAATGTGGTGGGATGGTCTGCCTGGAACGTCAGGGTGTTGCCACTGCATGCGATGCTGCTGCAGGCCGGGTCGCTAGTCGCGTTGCATATGTCTCCGGATTCTGTCGCTTCCTCTTTGTCTGGGATATATCCTCGGGAAGTCAGCAGTTTATATCCTGCGCATGATGCTCCATAGAAAGTGATGTTGGCGCTGCTGTTTATGCTGCGGTGGAGGACAGACGCGTTCACTGCTATCAGGCCTGCGCTTATAGTGGTGTATCTGGTGAAGTTGGCGTCGCGCGCGTCGATTGGCCCGTTCCATCTGATCCTGCCAATGGTTGTCTTTTCAAGTGTCATATCTGGTATGTTCGTGATGTCTGCCACGTTGCTAAGGTTGATCGTGCCTCCGTCATATTCTCCATTGGCGGCGTGGACGCCGGGGGCTGCTGCGACTGTGAGGGTCACTGCTGAATGGGCCCATTCGCGTGTGTCATTGTATCTTGCTACGAGCATATAGGCGATGGATGAATTTGGCGCTAGATCGGTTGTGTCTACATTCACTGTAATGTTGATTTCCTGGCTGTTGTTCATTGTCTGTATGTATGATGGTGACACGCTGGCCTCTGAAGCGGGCTTGTTGCTCTTGCATCTTACTGTGAGGTTGTATTGTGTCGCAGAATTGTTCTTGTTGTATGTCCTTACGCCCCATTCGCTGTAATAACCGGCCATGAATCCGACATCGTGCGCGATCAATGCTTCGCGTGTCTGGTTAAGCGCTCCGTTGTCATGTGCGCTCGAAGGAAGGCGTGTCGTGTTTGTCGAGCCGCCGTCATTGGAGGTGTAGTATGACAGGTCTAGGTCAGCGCCGCCTGTCCAGTTGATTATTACGTCGCAGGTCTTCATTCCAGATATATTAAGTCCGTTCCTTGTGAATGAATAGTAGTCATTGCCCCCTGCAGGGGCTGTCCTTGTCGTGTCGACGCTCTCGCTGTCTTGCAGGCGTGTCAGCGCGATGGTCATGTTCTTTGGTCCAAGGCCGTTCCTGATCGCAAACGTCATCTGTTTTGTCTGGCCTGCGACCGCGCTGGCCTGGATGGTGTTGGGTATGATAGTCAGGTTGCTGCTGTACGCTGTCGCCACCTCAAAGCTCATTCCTGATGATGGCACATAATACGAGTTTGCCGCGACCCAGTAATTCTTCTCATAGATGTTGCTTGCGCCAACCCATTCAGGGTCGTCAAGCCCTGCGCTGTACGTCAGCAGCAGGCCGCCTTCTGAGAATAGGTACATGTCCATGTCGTATTGCGGGTCCGGCCATGATAAGTAAGTGGTGAATCCGCTCGCGTTTGGCGATATAAGTTTGAAGTAGAATATGTCTCCGGTCTTTGACGATGTGGAGCTGTCTGATGTCCTCATCGAGATGGTTCCGTCTCCATAGAGCGGGACTGTCAGCGTAAATGGCGTTCTCATCGTCTCGCTAAGATCGCTTGTGGCAATAATCGTCCCCCCGTATACCGAAGGCGTCGCGCCGCTGTTGGTCTTCATTCTCAATCTGACTGTGGTGTTGTTGTTTCCTGGCGCTGTGAATGGCAGTGGCAGGTCCCACGATGCTGCTATGGAGTTGTTGCCATCAGGCTCGCTGATGTTCTCGGCTGTCAGTGTGATGGTCCTTGACACGGAGTCCTTGTTCACTATTGTGATGTTGAACTCTGCGTATTCCCCTGCTATCGATTCTAGATTTCCTTTCTCGGCGCCGTCTATTAGCATCCTTGTCGCGCGAGTCAGCGCGCCTGTGGCGTTGATGAGTCCTGCTCCTTTGTCGAACGGGTGCCCGCTTATGCTCGCTGCGCTGCTCATCAGGATGGATCTTATCTCAGCGGGCGTTAGGTTCTTGTCTTGCTCGCGCAGCAACGCGACGGCTCCCGTGACGTGTGGTGTTGCAAATGAGGTCCCTGAGCTGACTTTGTATCCTGTATTCGAGCACAGTACGGTTGAATACGGGCATTGACTGGTCTGTGGGACTGTGGAGTTTATGCTGACTCCTGGCGCGCTGATGTCTGGGCCGAACCGTCCGAACGCTAACGGTCCTCGATCCGAGAAAGACGCGATCGTGTCGTCACTCACCGCGGCCGTTCCGGCGTCATTTGATGCAGTAACAGACAGCACGCCTTGCCCTGCGGCAGGTGTCGCGATAGATCCTGTCCCTGGCCCGGAGTTCCCTGCGGCAGCGACCACTGTTATTGAGTACATCATGGCTGCTGACGATGCTGCTTGCCCGATCACGTCCAACCCGTCGTTTGGTATCGGCACTGAGCCAAGCGACATGGTTATCACGTCAGCTCCATGCGAGATTGCGTAGTCGATGCCTGCGATGACCGATGCGTCGGGGCAGCTTCCTGTCGCATTGCATGATTTGATGGCGATGAATGTCGCGTTCGGCGCTATGCCTTTTAATCCGCCTACTCCAGTGCCTCCGATGATCCCTGCGATGTGGCTTCCGTGTCCGAATTGGTCTATTGGGTCGGGGTCTCTTCCGCAGTTGGTGGCATTGCAAAAAGCGTATCCAGTCGGAACTTTCGCGCATGTTCCTGCGAGGAATTGGTCGCGTGTGCATCCTCCAAGGTCTGGATGCGTGTAATCCACTCCTGAGTCGATTATCGCTACTTTCACGCCAAGTCCGGTGTAGTTTAGTGTATCTCTTGCGTATAATGCCCCTATAGTCGGGAGGCTGATGTCAAATGAAGCCTTTGGCTCTGGGTCTATTATTGTGGGCAGCAGTTCTCTGATGAGGTTGGGGTGTATCGCTTTCACGGATCGGGTTGATTTCAGTTTCTCAAGCCCGCTCGCGCTCACGGTCCCTGTGATGAATGGCAAGTATTCTGGCTGGTCGGTGATCGATATGTCTTCATCAGATGATAACGTCCCGAATGTTCCGTTCAAGGCAGTCTTCATCCCTTCTAGCGATGATCTCTGTGCCCTGCCGACTGCGTCCTTAAGTCCATCTTTTGTCATCGCTCTGCCCTGGTTGAGTGACATCACGCCGAATCCATCTTTCATTGTGATGTTAGGCAGTTCAAGTTCGATTATGACGTCGGCTTTTCCTTCTGTCTCGATCTGTCTCGTGACTAGCGCGCTTGTTTTCCCCAAGGCTGGTGTGAAAGATGGTGTTGGTTTGGCGCCGCCTGTTAGTCTCCGCTGGTTCTCCGGTGGTTTTTGGATGGATCCTGCGTGTTGTTCCGCTGCGATTGTCTGTGTTTCGTTTCCAGCCGGGCTTGTCGGTGTCCCATTGATGGGAATCGGTGTCTCGCTCTTCCCTGTCGCTGCGGCTATCGCTGCCGACAGGTCGAGCATTGGCATTCCCATCGCTTTGGCGCTGTAGTTCATCAGCAGGTTCTTCACGTCCTCTGGGGTGGCACCCCGTCCTGTGAGCTCTAGCCCCTGGGCGATTATCATGGCCGCTCCTGCCGCAAATGGCGTGCTGATGCTTGTCCCGCTTGCTTCTCCCCATCCTCCGCCTATCATGGTGGTTGTGACATTCTGTCCTGGTGCGAGAAGGTCTGTCTTTGATCCTTTGTTGGTGAAGCTAGTCGGTGTGTCGTATTGCGTGGATGATCCTACTGATATCGCTCGCCCGTCGCAGGCAGGGTAGTTCACTCCGTCGAGGTAACCGTTGTTTCCAGCTGCAAATGTCATGGTCATCCCGGCGTCGTGCGCAGCGGTAATCGCGGCTCCAAGCGTGTCAGGGCAGTCGCCTGCAGTATGAGCTAATCCATCGCCGAAGCTTCCTGAGATGACTGTTATGTTATGAGTCGATCTTGCCCCGATGCATGCATCTATCGCGGATAATATCGCGCTTGCTTTGCAGGAACCGGTCTTGCCGCACGCCTTCACTGGGAATATCATTGCCATCGGCGCGATACCGTCTGGCGCGGCGATTATTCCTGCCACTGCTGTCCCGTGTCCGTTGTCATCAGATATGTCTGTCGAGCTATATTCGGGGCTGTCTATTGAGTTGTATCCTCCGATCACCTTTCCTAATAGGTCTGGATGGGTGGTCTGGACTCCTGTGTCGATGAGGCATACTGTCTTGCCTTCGCCATCTAGCCGCGTCCCGTCGGGCATGATCCTTGCTTGCGGCTCTGCGTGGACCTGTTTGAGCTCGTCTGTGATGCTAATTGAGAACTCTTCGTCTGCTCTGATTGCTTTGATGTTCGGGTTCGACAGCAGGTCTTGCAGGCCTTCCTGTGTCATGACTGCGGATACTGCCGGGATGTTCTTGTATCTTCTCTTCACGTTCACTCTCTCATCGCTTGTTTTTGTGTCAAGCAGGGTCTGTTCTTCTTTTATCTTTGCGGCCTTGATCAGTTCTCCGAGAGCTTCTTGCGGCTCCTCAAGCTCGATTATGACTGGCGTCCCGTCTTCCAGTTGTGTTTGTTCTACTAGGTCGGGTTCTATTTCAAAAGGCGCGTTTATCGCTGCGGCCTCGTCCGTGCCAATGTCTTGTCTGATATCGAGGTTGACTGTCACTCTTGATATCGATTTCGTGTCAGATGCGTATACGACGAACCTTGTGGGGCCTGTCGCATTTTTCTTGGGGATTATCTGGAGGATGCTTCCATGCACCTCGATGTCTGCCAGCATCGAGTTCGTGGCGATGAAAGTGATGGAGTCGTTGTCCGGGTCTTTCGCGTATCCTGCTAGGTCTATTTTCGTAGTTGTCTTGGCAGTGGCTGTGAGGTTGGCGAGTTTCCTGTTGAACAATGGCTGTCTGTTCGCGGGTGTGAAAGTGTATCCGATAGTTGTTATGTTCAGTTCAGCTCCTTCTCCGATAGAGACCTCGAGTGTGAGGTTGTATCTTGGCGGGTCCGCCGAGCTAGAATAGTCGCGTCTTGCGCAGGCTTGTCCGCATTCTTCTGTCAGAGCCACAATCCCTGGGCTTGCTGTCTCGAACATTTTCCTGCCGCTGGGTCTATGGATGATGGACACGTTTCCTGTCGCCATTCCGCTTACTCTCACTCTCATTGGTATGTCATTTAGCCCGATCGTGATATTCCTCGAGCTTGTTATCGTCGCGTTCAGTTCGATTATGGATCGCTCTGAATAAGCGACAAGTCCTGTTATGCTCGGGTCCGCGAGGGTCATTATTGTCGCGATGATGAACATCAGCGGCACGACCACGCCGATGGCCAGCTGCAGCTTGCTCGGATCCTTTGGCTGTGCGCCTAAGACCTCTGCGAGGTGTTCCCTATGGTGGGATCTCCAGGCGATCGGGGCAGAAGGTGGTGTAAATGCATAGCTTTCGCTACCTCCATCCTGGCTTCTTGCCCATTCTGCCAGGTTTTCGTCTACTTGTCGGGCTTGGAAGCTGTCTTGGCTTTCCATCTATCCTTCTTTTTCGTTGAGGAGACTGTCCTTGGTTGTTTGCGGTCCGAAGAATTCGTTTCAGTCTCCGCGTTTGATAGTGAGATATGATTATGAGGGCTGTTGGTGATCGCGCCTTTTTCATCAAAGGACCCCGATCCTCTGGTTAGATTAAGAGAAGTATCTATGCTTGACAAAGAGTCCATATCCGCCACAGATAAAACTAAGCTATCCTGGTTTCCAAACCCCTGAATATACTCGATACTAATCGAGTCATCCGGTTCAGAGCGACCATACTGAATTCTACTCAGATCGCTCAATCTCGCTTCGCTCGCTTTCACGCAAGAGCTACTAGCGCAATAGCTGGCAGAGCTAGACAGTTTGGACTTTGTTCTACCACCCTTCACAGGTCTACCCCCGTTCAATCACGCCCGCGCAGTTACCACACCGCGCCCGACGAAGGACTAGTCCGTCGTTGGCTGATCGTTTTTCAGTCAGTAGACTATTGTGTCATCTGACCGTACCGCAAACGGTTACGTCACCGGAAGAGGGGGTATATTAATGTTTGTCCGGAGCCGGGATCCTGTCAGTTTGGTCTATGGAGTTCTCAGGTGATCTCCTCTTGCGGTTAGCGTGTTCCATCGCGTATTCCCGCAATGCATTCTCACTATACTCTGGTACCCGTGGGTCGGTGATGTATAGTCTGCCATTTTTATCTTCCTGCACTATCCTTAATTGATATTCGGTGCGTCCATCCATGAAGCTTTTTTTCATGTCAGCGAATCGCACATGAGTACCTTCTATATCCAGGTCAAGATGCATCGGAAAGACCTCGCACCGTGGTTCCGTGGTCTCTTTCTCGATCAATTCGAACAGAGTGTATTGCAGGCCTGCTGGCCGATGGTCTTTTTTGTCAGACAGGTCAGATCTGTAGTGGCTTACTCCGACAGGGCTTGCCCATATGTCCTTGTATGGGGCATACCCTTTCTCGATGATCCGCACAAGTTTTCCTTATTTGATGTTCAGTTCCATCCGATGGAGTATGTGTCAGATGCTTATTTATATGATTCATACGAATCATTAGAAATATATATAAATGTCGGTCCTATACCAATATCCATGCGACGGAAGATAATCAAACAGAAGAGCGCGTACACGATCACTCTGCCTATCCGGTGGGTCAGGGAGAACCATCTCGAGAAGGCTGGCGAGCTGGACCTCGTCGAAGAAGATGTAGGCCTGCTCATCCTCGCAAAGAAGCGCCAGGCCCAGACCAAATCCGTGCTGGACCTGAAGAAGGGAATACCTCATTATTACAGGATCTTGATCGAGAACGAATATCTACGCGGGACGTCAGAGATCATGATCCGGTACGATCAGCCGGAAGCGATGAGGGTGATCAGGGAGACTGTGTCCAATCTTATCGGATTTGAGATCCTTGATGAGGGTAAAGGGACTTGCAGGGTAGGGCAGACTGCCATGCCGACGCCTCAGGAGTTCAGGGCTATACTGCGTCGCTTGCTCAACGTGATCGATTATGCGCGGGATCTCATATTGCGGGATCTGCGTGCGCAACAGTTCTCTAACCTCAGTGAGATAACCCGGTTGGAGGACGACACTCGGCGGTATTCACTCTTTTGCAGGAGGGTATTGCACTCCCAGAGTGTGGTCTCGCGCACTGATGAATCTCTTTGGGATCTTCTATTAGAGAGGCTGGTCATAACTGCCTATGATCATTATTTCATGTATGAGAAGCTGTCGCGTGAGACTGACCGTTCAAGGATATCTGATAGGGTCATCAGGTTCTATGAGCGCGCGTCTTCGATGTTTGTCTTATTTGAGAAGATGTTCACCATCAAGGACACCTCTGGCTTCCATAAGATCAACGACATTTGGGAAGAGGCCTATTTCAGGAGCGGGCATTCTCTTTCTGTCAGATGCAATAAGAAGGAATCTATTGTGGTCTTCCATTCGATCAGCCTCGCGAAGATGACCTGGTTGATATCCCAGCCCAACACTGTCCTGCTTAAATATCCTGAAGCGGGGCTGCCTGACTGATGCCGATGTACAGCGATTATGTCAGAGTATCTTCTTGCCAAAGACGTGCGCGAACGTCATGCTTCCGCAGATCGTGATCTTCATGTCATCTGGCTTGGCTGTTGGATTACAAAGATTATATAATCATGATACACTCGGCCTGTTGACTGGGTTGGATCCATCATGCAATCGCACTCAAAGAAGGGGTTGTTGATACATACTCCAACGCATAGTCTTGCTGCGGAGCTTTTGTTCGGGTTCTGCGATGCGTCTGATCTTGTGACAAATCACGATGTTTTCTTCGCGATGTGCCGCGATGGCTGCCCGAACTTCAGCAAGAAGTTCTCCTGTCCTCCTTGCTCGCCGGATTTCCGAAAGATGCAGGGCAAGCTCGGTAGGCTGCTAGTCGTTATGCTCCGCCTCGATCTCCGTCAGCTAGACCGCGCGGGGTATCTGGATCATCATCGCCTGCGCCTCGGCAATGCGGTCATCAAGCCGCGCCTTGAGCGCCTGATGAGGTCTTTGGAGTCCGAGTTCGGCGGCAGGTATCTGGCCACTGGCGCCTGTCGTCTCTGCAAGCCCTGTCAGAAGAAGCTCGCAAAGCCCTGCAAGCATCCTGACAAGATGCGCTTCAGCCTCGAGGCTACTGGTGTAGATTGCGATTCTCTCTCAAGGAAGGTCTTCGGCCTGCCTCTCGAATGGTACAAGGACAAGCGCTGTCCTGATCACACAGCGGTGATATGCGCGCTGCCTTTGGATCCGGGAGTCTCAGAAGATCGGATTATTTACTCGATCGAATCTTATGACTTTACGCATTGATTATTGAACTATAGATACTGCGATCCGCTATTAGCTCCATCCTATCCTCTACCAGACCTCACGCTTTTATTCCCTGGCTCGTGAACATATCAATCGAAAGCTTGCAGGCTAGATGCGGGATTCTTTTGTTGTCTTTTTTGACGATCTCAATCAAACCTACGCCTTCCAGATACTTGATGTTCCTAAATACTACTTCGTAAGGTTTGTCCAAATCTTTTGCAAGTTGGTAAATACTTCGGACATTATTCCTGTAAATCCTTTGTAAAAGCTTTATCCGTTCAGGGCTGAAAACCTTGCTGAAAGTCTCGGGGGTCATGACTATTCCTTTTTCAGGCCGGGTCAAAGTGCCTTTCAGTATCTTCTCATTAAGCTCTTTGTTGTACTTGCTTATCGACTCCACGACTTTGATTTCGCAGTTCATTTCAACTCATCTCCACTCGGTCAGTTTTGTCCCTCCCACGGATGTGGATATGGCTGCCCTTATTTTACGTTCTCGCCGTAAAACTCGGTCAGGCCATCGATCAGCGTTTTCATTGGCTCACCGCTAATATATGACTTATTGAGTCATATATTTAAACCTTTCTAGGCGTCCGTATCCTTTCCGCCTTTTTCCATATCCCTTTTATTTCAAGAGCCCATCCGCCAGGTCATGGAAAAGCCATACGCTGGTCTGGACGACTTGACCTGGTCCTGTTTCACCAGGGCTGATGAAGTTGGAGGCCGGCTGGAACCCTATCTGCACCGTCTGCACTCTGTATGTCATAGCAAGGCCATAGGATTGGATATACTCGGTTACGCCGATGATACTCTGAAGTATCCTGTCGTCTCGGTCATTCTAAACGATCGCCCTCACGTCTCAAGGACTGTCCTCTTCAACGCTGGCGTGCATGGCACTGAGATCGCTGGCCCGTGGGCGTCGCTGCGGTTCCTTGAAGAGTATGATCCCTCCCGATGGCCAGACCTTCGCGTCTTGATGTTCCCGATCGCTAATCCGTCAGGTTTCGATAGGGGTATCCATCGTTACAATCTTCGTGGTGTAGACTTGAACCGCTCGTTCGATAGCGATCCTCTTGAGCGAGAATGTGCCTTGTTGTTGGGCTGCCTCAATGGAAAGGATATCTCGTTCATGCATTCGATCCACGAGGATTATGAGGAAGGCATGGAGTGTTTCTATGTCTACTGTGACAGCCCTGATTCCCTTCCATTCTGCCGCACCCTAGTCGATGTCGCATCAAGATATTATCCTATCCATCGCGCGGACGTCATAGAGAAAGAGAAGGCGGACAACGGTGTAATCCTCTTCAATCCAGTCCCTCGGATCCTTGGCACTTTCGAGCGCAGGATGCTAAATGAGGGCTGCAAGTATATCGTATGCACAGAGACCCCTCAGATAACTGCGCTTCCGCGGCGTGTGGAACTTGATGTGGTCTTGATGGAGGCTGTGATGGACTATTGTTCTTCGCTTTGACATTGCCTGCTCGGTTGCACTGTTTTCGGTTCCATAACGCTTTTATACCTTGTTTTTCAGGAATCCTATTATGGTGAAAAGAGGTGGTAGGCCAGCGGCTCGCAGTCGCAAGCCTGCTAGGCGTGTCGCCCGTAATCCTAAAAAGAAGTCCTCGATCTTGCGTAAGTCTTCATCTCGTAAGTCGTCCGGCGGCAGGCATCCTCTTGTCCATCTGGGTTTTCGGACAGACAAGCCTTTCTTTGTCGGCGAGATGAAGTCGGTCAGGGTGACCCATCTCGGCGGCAATGTCAGGCCCAAGGTCAAGCGCGAGCTAGAAGTCAAGCGCCTCAATGAGCGCACTCAGATCCGCGGTGTCCACAAGGATCCTCATGTCCTCCTAAATGGCGATCACGGTTCTAAGAAAGAAGAGCATGTCGCAGGTCCTCCTCCAAGGAGCTCTCACGGTCCTTATCCGACGATAGTCGTCTGCGGCCTTGGCTTCGCTGGCATGGCCGCGGCAAAGTCTCTTGTTGGCAGTCTTGGCGGCAAGGGCAAGGTGATCGGCATCGACATGTCGGACCGATTCGTCTATATTCCTGCTCTGATGGCCATGGCGTCAGGCCATCTCAATTATGAGGACATCAGCGTACCGCTAAAGCCCTGGGCGCACGAGGTCGGCATCGAGTTCGTCCAGGACAGGATAGTTTCGATCGACACTAAGTCCCGCAAGGTTCATACCGTTTCGCATGAGATCGCCTATGATTATTGTGTTGTCGCGCTCGGCGCGTCATCAACCCCTCTCCCGCAGTCATTTGATGCAAAGACCCTTGCGTTGAGAAATGTCTGCGATGCCCATGCAATCTGGGATCGGCTGATCAAGACAGCGTCTAATCTGGCACACAAGGCAGGCACGCGCAGGTTCGATGTCAAAGTGGGCATCATCGGAGGCGGTCCGACAGGCGTGCAGCTTGCTTCCTGGATGAAGGATGGCCTGCAGAGGTATCTCGATCATGATTATCCAAGGCGTGGCAAAGCCATCATAACTTTGTTCAGCAGCGGGCCTGATCTTCTGTCAGGCCTTCCTAAGAAAGCAAGGCGTATCGCTCATGAGACTCTGATCCGTCAGGGCGTCACTGTGCGCTTGAACTCTCGGGTGAAGGGTGCCGCTGATAGCACGATCCTCCTTGAGGATGGTTCTCATCAGAAGAACGATGCTGTCGTATTCTGTGGAGGATGGTCTTCGAGCCCTGTGCTTGCCACGATGGGTCTTCATCACGATCAACGTGCCGGGCTCAAGACGTCATCCTTCCTCCAGTCTGTCGACGACCCTCACGTCTTTGTCGCAGGTGACTCCCTCTGTTTCGTTCCTGACGACTTGAACATCCCTGGCTGGAAGCGCGCTCAGAACGCGCAGCTTGTGGCTGACACGCTCGCTTACAATCTTATAGAGCACAGCAAGGGTGACTCGATGGAATCATTTGACGTCAAGGACACTCCGACTATAATCGACATGGTCGGCAAGGGCATCCTTGTGAGCGGAGGATCAGTCTGTTCTGGATATATGTTCTACCTGGTGGCTCAGCTGATCCGGATCAAGTCGATATTGTCCTGCAAGTATCCGAAGATGCCTTTTCTGTGATGAGCCATTCTATCCCGAGGAATGGACCGGTCCTGCCAGGTCACAGATGCTTCATGCAATTCAGGCATACTGCCTTGGCGCGTCCGTCAGATGAGACTTCGATGACGCTCACTGCTGTGTTCCCAAGCTTTATGTCCATCGCGTCGTTTATGGTCATTCCGAGCAGGTTGGCCATCGCCATCCTTACCAGTCCGCCATGGCTTGAGATGAGGATCGTCTTGCCGCGATGCTTTTTTAGTATGCCTTCGATGAACTTCCTTGCCCGTTCATGCAGTTCGTTGAGGCTCTCGCCTTTTTCCGGCTTGTAATCAGGGAGTCTCATCTCTGCTTCTTGGAATTGTCCTTTTGGCCTGCCTTCAAACACTCCTATCGACCGCTCCCGCGCCTCGGTCGTGTATTCCACCGGAGCCTTGTGATATTTGATTACCTCTTGGGTGGTATGCCGGCATCTGTCAAGATCGCTTGAGTAGATGAAGTCTATCTTCTCATCCTTTAATCTCGCCGCGACCTTCTTTGCCTGGGCGATCCCCTCCTCTGAGAGCTTCCCTGGTTGTTGCCCTTGGCTTATCTTGGCTTTGTTCTCCTCGGTCTCGCCGTGCCGGACGAATATCAGCCGGGTCACCCCGTTTGATCCTCTGACGTCTTCCTTTTTTGCCATTCAAATCGCTCACTGCTTGCTGAGTATCTCATCCGCGACTTTCTGCAGTTCAGCTGCCTCGAGCTTCGGTCCTGTCTGTGTCGAGATGTATCCTTCATACCGATCGAAGAACTTCTTCTCAGCAGCCCACATCTCCTTGAACTTCGAGTCGACGCCGTGCAACGGATAGAGTTTCAGGTGAGCATGGTTTATCCCCATGCCTTCCATGACAAGCGCGACGCGGTGTACATTCAGCCCTTTCTCGAGTATCCGAGCCACGGTCTTCGCCGCACCCATGAACCGCGCATACTCCTCATCAGACATGTCGAATGCGTAGGAGTCATAGTGCTTCTTTGTCAGCACGAGCGTCATCCCGCGCGTGTTTGGCATGATGTCGAGTATCGCGAGGAAGTCTTGGTCTTCCCATATCTTTGTCGATGGTATCGTTCCGTCGGCTATCTTGCAGAATATGCAGTTGTCCATAAAACGTATAATATCCATTCGGGACTTAAACATTTTGGTTCTTCCCTATATTACCTGTTTTGCTTAAGCGCTGGGCGTGTCCTTGAATCTAGTTGTTAATATGACGCTCTTATTCAGTGTCTTTATCTTTTCAATGATTTCCTGCGGCACAAATCGTTCTATCTTCTCTTTCGGGTAAGTGATGCGCTCTATTGTTCGGCAGTATATATCTATCAGGTCCGAGTTGATCTCAGAGGCGTTCTTCTCGATCATTGTCTTCTTGATGGTGTCTTTTAGTTCCGCTTCCCTCTTTTCCAGCTGTATAAGCTCTTTTTTCACATTATAGAACTCTTCCAGCGTGATCCTGTCTATTATTCCGATGTCAGATGCCTTTGAGAATGTCGCGGGGTGGTCTCTCGGGAGGTCAAGGAGTGGCGCTTCCTCTTTTTCTATCGATTCTCTCCCTTTCTCAGTCAATGTGAGGACTATCATCGGGAAGCCGATGCCAATGTTCATTTCCTTGAGATATCCTTTCTCGATAAGTTGTGACAATAACGCTTTTGCCTGCGGGATGGAGACCTCTCTTGTTTCGCGTCCGATCATCTTGGCTAGATTATATCTTCCATAATTGGTCTTTAATCCATGGATCAGTTTTAAGATCCGTAGTCCAATCTGATTCTGGGGGGTGTTCATTTCCGGTTAGCTCATCTTCTTTTCCAGCCGTTTTAGCTCTCTCTTCATCTCTCTTACCAGCTCTGCTTTCTGGTCTTCTGGTATGGATTCTTTTGGGAGACTATCAAATTTCTCTAGTGCACTCCTAATATGGGTTTTAGCCAATTGAATGTTGCCCATGTTGGAATAATTTAGGGCCAGCATGAATTCCATTGTTGGGAAATCGTTGCTCTGCTCCATCATCTTAAGGTATACCTTCTCTATGGTCACGTAATCTTCTTTTCTTTCCAGGTAGTTGGCATAATTTATCAGTAAACCGGGCTCTTCAAGTCCATGTCCGACAACATAGTCGAATCTTTTTTCTTCTGGAACTGAGAATAGTATGCTATCTGCCTCGCTTAACTCGTCTTCGAACTTGTCTATCTCGGCGTCTTCTTCTGGATTAATCATCGCTTTTATCTTATCGGGTGGTACTCCTAGCTTTTTAGCTTTTTTTGTAAACTGTGCAGTGTATTCTTGCGCTTCTTTCTGGTTGTATAGTTTGAAAAAGTTGGCAAGCCACGACACATATGCGCTCTTGTCTTTTAGCCAGGAGCGGTTATCGATCGCCCATAATACGTGTCCAAGTACAAGCATGAGTTCATGGCGTGTGATTGGTTTGTTCTGTAAAGCTGAGCTTAAGTTTAATAGGATGCCTGTTTCGAGGTCTGTATCAAAGAAGTCGAGATCTTCCATGAGGTGTTCTTTGATGTTATTGATCGCGGATATAACGTCTGCGTCCTTTAGTCCACGATTCTCAATGAAGTGATTGGCGATAGTGAACTCGATCGCGGCTAGGTAGTCGGCATATTCTTCTTCACGTTTGTACAGAGACTTTATTTTGACCTTGTCGTTGTCGGGCTGTGTCAGTTCAGATAACGGGATGAAGTCATCCTCTATTTCATCGTCCAGCGATCCTGGGGGCCAGTCTCTTTGTTGGAGTAAGTCATCGGTCTGTTCAAGATCGAATCTTTCCGGGTCATAACCATCTCCAAGCCAGTCGCGTACCCTTTCATTATAATCCGGATGCTTCTTGTTCTTTCTGATCTCCATGAGTTCCTCATAACCGTGCGGTCCACCGCAGTCTTCCGGAGGGCAGGCCCGCTCCCCTGCGGTGCATGAGGGATACACATTCCCTTCTTCTTTGTCCTTGATATTTTTGACGGTTATTGTATGTTGCCAGCGGTCTCCGAAGTCGTAGAGATATGTAAATCGTTGTCCGACAGCGTCGATCAGCTTGTCGATCCGGGCATTAGGGTTGATCTGATTATCGGAGCTTTTCTGGCGTGCGTTCTCTAAGAGCTTGTTCATCCTGTCGAGATTCTGTCTATGTGAACCTTTTCCCAATGCCTGCTGCTCGACCATCGCGATGAATTCCGGCGATTTGTGCAGATGGTGCATCGCGATCTCAGCCATATTGAATCCATCTTCTTCCGGCGTGATAGTCTTATCGCCGATCTGGAATTCATATGGGTGATAATCCTCCCATCCCATCGCTTTTTGGATGGTTTCGTGCAGCTCTTCAACGGATATATCGCTCTCTACTCGGATCTCTCTCCAGATGGCCGGTTTTATCCCGTCGAGAATGATCTTCATCTCGATTATTTTTTCCATGTTCTCCCTCTGGCGGTTTGGAATCATGATCTGTTAATATCTTTTTCTGTGTATATTCCTAAAATTATAGGTGTTATTTGATTCCCAATATGTTTCTTACTGCCGCAACGATCGAATTCTTCCCTATCTCATACTTCTCTATCAATTCCTCAGCCTTCCCCGACCTCGGATATTCGCGAACGCACAGGTGCGTCACCGTAGCCAGTCCAGAAAGCGCTGTTGCCACAGCCTCTCCGAGCCCGCCCGCTTCATAATGGTCCTCCACTACGATAACTTTTCCTTTGCTCGCCTTCGCCGCCTCTCTCAATGTTTTCACATCTAGCGGCTGTACTGAATAAGCATCGATGACCCTGATCAACAACCCTTTTTTCTTCAGTTCTTCATAGGCAGCCAGCGCCTCATGCACTGTCACTCCCGCAGCGATGACGCTCACCTTGTCCTTCCCGCTCTTACGTAACACTTTCGCTCCTCCGACAGCGAACTTCTCGTTAGCATCATACAATATCGGCGTCGCCATCCGCGCGGTCCGTAGATACCCGATCCCCCTCGCCCGCGCGAGAAGTTCTGTGCACTTCTCCGCCGACACAGCGTCGCTCGGATACAGCACGATACATCCAGGCACAGCCCTGAACATAGCGATATCCTCAAGCCCCATCTGTGATGGTCCATCTTCTCCGACAGACACTCCGCTGTGGGACCCGCAGAATTTCACGTTCAATCCCGACAACCCGGCCATACGTACGAAATCATGCGCTCTGCTCAAGAACGCGGAAAACGTCGCCGCGAAAGGTATAAACCCTTTTGCAGCCATCCCCATAGCCACGCCAGCCATCGCCGACTCCGCGATATAACAATCAAACCCGCGATCCGGGTGCTCTTTGAAGAACCATTCCGCCCTAGTAGAATTTCGCACTTCAGCGTCCACAGCCACGATCGACTCGTTCATCCCACCAAGTTTGACGAGCGCGTGACCGTATCCATCGCGTGTGGCTGCATGTTTAATATAATGGTCAGGTATCAACTTTCCTTTGAACGAAACCTTCTCTGCCGTCATCTTCGGCGCGGTCTTGACCAGCTTCTTGGAAGCGACCGTCGGCATCGGCCCCAGTTCTCGTAGTGCCAGCGCCAGCTCTTGTTGTGTCAATGCCCTTCCGTGCCAGTCTTTCCTTCCCTCCACAAAGCCTACTCCTTTCCCTTTTATGGTCCTCGCTATCACCGCTACTGGCCGATTGGACTTCCTGGCCCAGCTAAACGCGTTCATCAACTGCTCGACGTCGTGCCCATCCACTGCCACTGCGTCCCATCCGAAAGCCTTGAACTTCTTGACATAAGCATCAGCGTCGTGCGCGTGCATGGTCTCGCCGTTCTGGCCTAGCCTGTTCACATCCACTATGGCTACAAGGTTCGATATGCGATGGCTGGCAGCCGCATTAGCCGCTTCCCACACGCTCCCTTCCGCGCACTCTCCATCTCCTAGGACGCAATAGACTCTTCCAGGTGAGCCGCTGATTCGCATCGCCATGGCCATTCCGACAGCTACGCATATTCCCTGTCCGAGCGACCCTGTTGCTGCTTTCACCCACGGCAGGAGTGGCGTCGGATGTCCTTCCAGATTGCTCTTCACCTTGCGAAGCGTATTTAGCGACTTCATAGGGAGAATCCCTGCTTCAGCCCACGCGGCATAAAGGATCGGCGCAGCGTGCCCTTTTGACAGCACGAATTCATCATTGCCGAGGTTCATTCGGTCCGCGGGACAATACATCATTTCATGGAAGAACAGGACCGATGCGATCTCAGCCATCGACATACAGGAGCTGGGATGTCCGCTGCCGGCAGCAGTCGTCATCTCTAAAGAATGTATCCTGAGCCGCAGGGCGATGTCGCGCAGTTGGGATGGGGTGGCCATATTTCTCTTTTTCTGGCTCATTGCCTTATAATTACTTTGTTCATCGGCATCCTACAAAATGGGTATGGCTCGCTCCCAGCCTTTTGTAATAGAACTTCTTTCCGGGATGTTCCTTCTGCCCTTCTTTAAAAGCGGCGAGCTCTGTCTCTGCGATGTAATAGTCTTCGGATTCAGGTTCTATCGCCAGGATTTTCCCCTTGTAGGGTCTTTCAAGGTTTTTCTTTATCCGGTCAAATACCGAATCCGCCTTGTCCCAGTTGTCTTGCATCTGCGTTTGATTGTGTTTTATATTAATAAACTTTACCGGGGTTTCTTCTTTCCCTTCACCGCGTGCCCGCCAAACTCGTTGCGCAGCGCTGCCAGGCATTTCATGGCAAAGCTCTCTTTCTGTCGTGAAGAGAACCGTGCATGCAGGGCATAGGTATTCGCGACAAAGGGTATCGACTTGTCCACTGCCTCGACAGCAGCCCATCGTCCTTCTCCGCTGTCATCCACGTATCCCTTCAGTCCAGCCAGCTTCGCGTCCTTCTTCAATGCGTCTGCCATCAATTCCATCAAGAAGCCTCGGTTGATGCTTCCGTGGTTCCAAAGATTAGCCACTTTCGCCAGGTCCAATTTAGGATAGCTCCCTTTCTCCAGCATCTCGAATCCTTCGCCGATGGCTTGCATCATCCCGTATTCGACAGCGTTGTGTACCATCTTGACATAATGCCCTGATCCAGCAGGTCCGCAGTGCATATACCCTTCAGGTACTGCCATGTCCTTGAGCGCTGGCTTGATCATCTTGAAAGAATCAGCGTCTCCTCCGGCCATGAAGCAGTATCCTGTCTTTGCCGCGGCAAGCCCTCCGCTTGTTCCGACATCCATGAATCTGATGCCCCTCGCCTTCAATCTGTTGTATCTCTTGACAGAGTCTTGGAACCTGCTGTTCCCGCCGTCTATTATCAGGTCGCCCCGCCCCAAGTTTGGCACAATCTGTTCTATCATCTCATCCACTAGCCCCCCAGCGGGCACCATCAGCCACACGACTCGAGGGGATTTGAGCTTCCTGCACAAGTCAGGTATGGATCCAGATCCCTTTGCGCCTTTAGAGGTGACTTCTTTTAATGGTCCTGGCGATCGGTTCCAGGCCACTACCTTGTGCTTCTTTGAAAGAAGACGGAGGACCATGTTCTTCCCCATCTTGCCGAGTCCTATGAATCCGATTTCCATTGTGAGCACCTCTATCATCATCCCTGGTTTTTGCTTTATTTAAGTTATTCTGCTATGTCCTGGACCTTCTCAGTAACGCTTATAAACCCCTCAAAATCTCGTGTTCCTATAACCGTGGAGGTGGGACAATGATAACCCAATTGTTTGGTCTGATCGGATTGTTATGTGCAGTTTGGGTGATATATGACGTTTTTGCGGTCCGAAAGCGCATGGCGACAAGCGAGAGGATCATCTGGACAGTGTGCGCTATACTTTTTAGCATATTGACCGCGATAGTGTATTACTTCGTCAGGAAGAAATAAGTTGATTATCATTGTTTTTTTATTGATTCTTCTAGTCTCCTTATAGCTTTTTTCACCGATCTGGCCTTTGCCGTGTAAGCGCCTGTGTTGAATCGCCTCACTCCTATGCTAGCCAGTAGGGCTGCTGTCTTCGGGCTCACCCCTCCATCTATCTGTGCCGGGGTCTTATATCCTGATTTGGTATACGCTCCGATCTTTTTGACCACGCTGGGTATTAGATGCTGTCCTTCTTTTCCAGGGCGCACTCCTAAGAATAGCAGCACGTCAAGCCTGCGCAGGTATGGCTTCACTTTTGATAGGGGTGTCTCTGGCTTGAGAGCCAGTCCGGTCTCGATCCTGTTCTTTGTGCACTCTTCCAAGTATGAGTCTACAGCTTTTTTCCCCTTTAGCGCCTCTATGTGGGCGATCGCCCTGTCAAACCCCTTCTTCTTCAATGCAGATACAAGCGATGTGGGGTCTTTCACCATCAGGTGCGCTTCGAACCGCGCCCTCTTCTTCCGCAAGTCCGGTATCTTTTCAAGTCCGACAGACTTCACCTTGACGAACTTCCCGTCCATTATGTCTATCTGTATCTCGCGCGAAGCCTCTTCTATCCGCTTGAGCCGGCTCTTGAAGCTTCTGATATCTGAAGAGAATACCGTAGGTATGATATGGATCCTGCCCTTGGGTTTCTTTGCCATCTCTTTCCTGTCCTTGCCTATCTTTTCTTTCTGGCCTTCTCGATCTTTGCTATCTTCTTTATCCGTCTCACATGCCTAGGTTCGCCATAGAATGGTGTCTCAAGGAATATACGAGCCACTCTCCATGCCTTCGATTTTGAGAATCGCCTACCCCGTAGCGTGATGATGTTCGCGTCATTGTGTTCCCGGCTCATCTTGGCTTCGAATTCATCCATGCAGAACGCGGCGCGCACAAACGGTATCTTGTTGGCTGCCATGGCCATCCCTGCTCCTGTTCCGCAGATAAGCACGCCCACAGCAGTATCATCCCGCGCCACATGCCGTGCTACCTTTGCGGCGTAGTCTGGATAGTCATCATTCGGGTCGATCCTCACCGCCCCGACATCCTCCACTGCATAGCCAGCATTCACCAGTTTTGGCACAAGGTACTTCTTCAGACCTATCCCTGCGTGGTCTGCCGCGATGATCACATGGCTTCTGAGCTCTTCTGCCACTAGTCTCTTATGATTAGCCATATGCCTAATCCCGATTTGGGGTTTCTTTAATCTTGTGTTTTAACGGACCTCCGGGCTATTCTGATCTGCTCCCTAATCCCTTAAGAATCTCTGCACAATCCCCAATCTAAGATATCTTTTCTTTGTCTCCTCCGGAAGATGTTCAAAACCTAGTATCTCGTGCCTGCATTTCTGCCCGCAGTCGCATCTGAACGTTACTTCAGTCTCAGCGTCCATTGTGGTGGAGTAATCATAGCAGATCTCCTCCCCGGGTTTTATGTCCTTTATCGCTATTAGCACAGAATCTTCTTTTATCCCCGCGTTCGGATCGCACGAGTGGTTGGCTATCACCGCCGGCTGCCTGATATCCACATAAGTTTCAGGTCCGATCTGCAGCGGGTTGTCAATCAGCCTCTTGCGCAACACTCCAGAATAGTCTATTTTCTTCCCTCTGAACTTTGTGATGGTCTCTCCGGACTTTATCAGCCGCGAAGCGAAGAGGCCGCGTCCATGCGTGCAAGGTTTGATGATGAATGGGTTCATGGCGATCGCTTCGTGATGTCGGTTAATCCAAGCAGGAACTTCCATAATGGGATGTAGATTATCTTTCCTGTCATCCCAAACCATTTAGCGGTCTCCTCCGCATCTTTTTCATGGGTGATTACGATGAGGTTGCGGCATTTCAGCGCTTTACCGGCTTTGAGCAATGATCTTAGCTCCCTCTCTCTTGTTTTAGGGTTTGTTAGATCATAGCAGACCTGGATGAGTCTTGAAACCTTTGTGCCTTCTTTCAAGACAAAGTCCACTTCTTCGTTCTGCTGGTTCCTCCAGTAATACACCTCGTGTGATCCGGCGAGCTCTGCTTTTTTTAGTTCGATTGCGACGCAGTTTTCATACATCTTGCCGAGATCTTCGCTGAGTTTGAATGCCTTTGCGCTCACGAATCCGTTGTCTATGCAGTAGACTTTTTTATTCGAGGAAAACTGCTCTCTAATCTTAAACGAGAATCTGTTTATTCGGAAGAAGAGGAAGGTCTCTTCGAGGTAGTATAGATATTTCTCGATGGTGTGTGAACTCTTGCATTGGGTCAATATAGCCAGGCGGTGATTAGAATATTCCTTGGTAACATTTGATGCGAGGAACCTGGCAAGAGCGTCTATAGCCGCAGGAGTTCTTATCTTGCACCGTTTCATGATATCTTTATAGAGGATGGAATCAAACAATGTCGCGAGGTATTCTCTATAATCCATTTTTTTTATTAATGGCTCTGGATATCCGCCAGCTGTAAGATACCTTTGAAGTCTGTTTTTTATTTCCGCAGTTGTCAAAGTTCTGTTCTCTGATCTTATGTATTCCTTGAAAGAGAGGGGCAGGACTGTGAGAAGGGTATGCCTTCCTGTGAGATGGGTTGCTAATTCTCTGCTTAGGAGATTGGAATTGCTTCCAGTTATTACTAGGTGGAATCCTTGGCGTTGTAGCCTGTTTGCGAACAATTCCCATCGTGGTAGGTTTTGGATCTCATCAAAAAGTATGGTCTTAGGGTTACCGTATACGTCCCTTATGCATTCAATTATCTCATTATAGTCTTTGATCTCTGCCAGTGTCTCATCATCAAAGTTCGCGTATCCAAATGGTCCAATCTTGTTTAATTCATGGATCGCAAAGAAGGATTTTCCTGCTCTTCTCGGACCGATTATCACCTGGATCAGGTTGCTGTCCGGACGGATCTTGGCAGGCCTGTCGATGTATTGCTCTCTCAGTCTTGATTCTATCTCGCGCTTTTGCAGGATGAGGGCATCTCGTATCATCTTGTCCATTCTAATACACGGGAGTATATAAATATTCATATTGTAATACAAAAAAGTATATAAATATTTGCACTATAATACAAAATTTTACATAATTTAGTGAAACGTTTTTTCAAGTATTCTCTTAGTCTCCACTTTGTATGCCTCGACTGCGGGCTGGTCGAATGGGTTCACTCCAAGCAACCTGCCTAGATACATCATCTCCATCATGTGCATCTGCAAGAGCGCCCCTATCTGATATTCGTCCTTTCCGTGCAATCCAACGTGACAATAGGGTCGTCCGTTCTTCTCATACGCTATAGACACCCCGCGATAGATCGCGTCCATCAATTCGCTCAGCTTGCGTCCTTGTATGTGCGGCACGAGCGCTTCATACTCCTTGTCTCGAGGCACGCTGACCCCTCCGGCCCCCACAGAGCTCTTCTCATCCAAAGTCACGAACGTAGTGAACTTATCCACCGGTCCTCCTAGATACAATTGCGCCATCGAATGCAGATCCGTTGATCCTATTGACACTGTAGGTGTCATCCCGCAAGAAACCCTCATCTTATGCCTGGAGTCCCACTCTTTTCCTATGCTCTCTCCCATCAATTGTCGGTACCACCTGCCGACTGATTCCAGGTCCGGGCAGAACAAAAACATGTCTGCTATGTTCTTTCCGTGCAGGTAGTGGTGATGCAGCAAGGCGGCCCTTTGCGCCGCCGGGTTTTTCGCGACGTCGCCCCCAAGACACGCCTTGCGCATGTCAGCTGCGCCTTTTAGCAGCTGATCCACATCCACTCCGATGGCGCGCAGTGGGTATTGCCCCACTGCTGACATCACTGAATACCGTCCGCCTACTTTCTTTGGGATCGCAAGTGTGTGATATCCTCTTTTCTCTGCCAGTTTCCAGAAAGGCGAGCCTTCGTCGCTTGTCACGACTATATGCTCATCGGCTCTCCGGTCTGTCTTGCGCAAGAACTCAGTTAGTATCTCGAAGTTGGCTGTCGTCTCTGTCGTTCCGCCTGACTTGCTGACTCCGTTCACTACAATTGTCTTTCCTGCCTTCCGCAGCCCAGTCAAGATCCTAAGCAGATCCTTCATCGCGTAAGTGTCTACTGTGTCAGAATAGAATATTTTAGGTCCGGTCCCTGTCATGTTATGATATTTCCCAAGCACTGCTTCCTGGACCGCCATCGTGCCTAGGTTCGACCCGCCGATCCCTACGACTACAATAGCATCCACCCCTTTATGCCTCTTCGCCAGCACAGCGGTCTCCTTTGCTATCTTCTTGTCGTATGGCAGGTTTATCGAGCATCTGTCATTAGAATATCCTTCCTCAGCCGCGTCCCTCATATCGGCTATCTCCGAGATCAAGGCTTTGGAGTGTTCCCGCAGCTGGCTCACGCTCACTCCGCTGTGTGTCGTCTCAAGCGTCGGGAGTTTCGCCATTTTGTGCGATCAGCTCATTTCCTCAAGTCCTATCTTATATAGATTCTTTTATTCATTCTCTTCCATTCCCCTCAAACCATTTCCTTCCAGATATCAATAGCAGCCTCTCGGCTTCTTTCGGCCCCCACGTCCCTGGCGCATAGGTCGGGATGGGTTTCTTATTAGCGTCCCACGCTTTCCGTATCGGGTCGACAAATGCCCATGCCAGCTCGACTTCATCCCATCTGGTGAACAATGTAGAGTCTCCGATCAAAGCGTCATGTATCAGCCGTTCATATGCCTCGGGGGTGTTTGGCGAGAATATGCATGAGTGGCAGAAGTCCATAAGCACGGGGTCTATTGCGAGGTTGGTCACCGGCCTTTTGGAATTAAACTGCAGCGCGATCCCTTCATCGGGTTGTATGCGCAGTATCAGTCGATTGGGCTCGATAGCGACTCTCTGGTCGTCATTGAATAATACTCCTGGCGCTTTCTTGAATGTCACCACGATCTCTGTTGTCCGTCTTTTCATCCTTTTTCCGGTCCGCAGGTAGAAAGGCACTCCTTCCCATCTCCAATTGTGGACGTGGGCTGTCAGGGCGGCGAATGTCTCGATCCGTGAGTTCTTTGCCACGCCGGTCTCTTGGCGATACTCAACCGCTTTCTTCCCTTCTGATTTTCCAGGTCCATACTGGCCGCGCACTGCGCAGTCTCTCACGCTGTCGCAGCACAACGGTCTCAATGCCTTCAAGACCTTGACTTTCTCTTCATGTATCTCTTCTGCGCCAAGTCCTGTTGGTGGCTCCATCGCCACATAGGTCAGCAGCTGCATCAGGTGGTTCTGCACCATGTCTCTTAAAGCTCCGGACGTCTCGTAATATCCTGCCCGTGTCTCTACTCCGACTGTCTCGGCTGATGTTATCTGGATGTTGTCGATGAACTTGCTGTTCCATACCTGTTCGAATATGCTGTTGGCGAACCTCATCACGAGGATGTTTTGCACAGACTCCTTTCCGAGATAATGGTCTATGCGATATATCTGGTTCTCGTCGAACACGGTCTGTATCCTTTTGTTTAGCGATCTGGCTGACGCCAGATCGCTTCCGAATGGCTTCTCGAACACAAGCCGCGGCCATGCGTCAGGTCCTTCCTGTCTTGAAGCCAGTCCCAAAGAATGCAATGAGTCGACTAGCGGCCCGAAGTGTTCTGGAGCTGTCGCGAAGTAGTAGAGGATCCTCTTGCGGCTGGTCTTGTCCTTCAGCTTGGAGAACATCTGGTCAAGCCGTTCCTTTAGCCCGCGGAATGAATCATCATCGTTCAAGTCTCCGCAGAAGTATTTGATGTTCTGCGCGAAGCGCGTCCATACCTTCTGGTCCGGCTTCTTCTTAGTGAACTTGACAAAAGAAGCTCGCGCGAGCTCCCGAAAAGTTGTATCGTCAGACTCTCGCCTGGCGAAGCACACGATAGGATATTCCTTTGGAAGGTGCCCTCTGTTATATAGTTGGTACAGGGCAGGTATCAGCTTGCGCTGGGTGAGGTCGCCTGTCGCGCCAAATATAACCATCGCTGCTGATTTGGGCAGCATCTTCTCCTTATGTGGTTTACCGGGCATGGGCATCTCCTTTGCAGTTTGCGATTATAAATGTTATGAAGAGCTGTACGTAATAAGTCGCCTCGATTTTCGGCGGTAGCGCCTTCCAGTCGAGCGTGATGATATCAATATCGCAAGAGGGAGCCCCGCGTCGCAATGAGGGTCGCTGCCCTCATGCGCAAAAGGCCTCAGCCTTTTTGCGCGCGGCGACCGATCATATGATCAATTTTATCGCCACGCGAGAAGGCGCTACCGCCGACCCGCTAGGCAACTTATTACGTACGAAGATATTCGGCTGCAATCATGAGCCTTAACGGACTTCAGTAAGTCGTATGTCCCCAATAAGGGGTCACATTTGTCGACGAAAAATATTAATATATCCTAAATCTTGAAGAGACCTATGACACTATGGAACAAAGTTGTGGCGGCCTGTGCGGGCCTCGCTTTATCTGCCAACGTGCTTGCGGGCGAACTTGATCGCCCTCTTCCGCCGCCCGGCGCTCGGACGCGCGCGGATTATGAGCTTGTGGTCAGGAAGTGCAACACTCCTCAGGCCGTATCTTCGTTCCTAGAGAAGGACAAGAAAAACATAGAATACGTCTCTCATGATGAAGTCATGTACGATGAAAAGACTGATACAATCTACAGTCGGGAGAATGATGATATGGCCCAGCCTTTCGATACTTTCCAGGCAGGCGGCGGTGATTGTAAGGATATCTCTAATCTCGCAAGGGATCTCAATTCCAGGAACCATTATCCCGCGTGTAATATCGCCATACGGTATCAGACGGCGTCATCCAAAGGTGACCCCGTCATGTCGTATTCCGGATCGCTTGAGACTGGAGGTCACATGATCTGCGCTGTCCAGGAGGGTGGCTCTTGGAGTATGGTCGATCGAGGTCATTACAGGACCGGGTTCCATTCGATAGAAGCCCTGGTCGCCGCCCGTTTCCCGGGATGGACCCATTTCTATACGGTGACTCCGGATTCATCACGCTGGAACAACATGGCTACATCAGACTACCATACTAACTGGGACGAATCCGGAGGCAAGGATTTCCTGCCGGTCATCTATCGCAGGCAGATCGATGGCACTCCAATACCCACATGGTCGCCTTTGTTCACGCCATGATCCGGTCTTTGCTGGTCGGATAGGGATGCGCCGGGAGGGCCGGCGATTTTTTTTGTTATTGTTTTTCTTTCGGCAGGATCCGGATAAACCGCCAGATAGGTTTTTAAAGGTCCTAACAGTATGGCAATCTTGGTGTATCCGATGGCAAGATTATCAGAGAAAGAGGCCGACGCGCTGGTGAAGAGGCTTGATGCTAAAGGTAAGGAGATCCAGAGGATGCTAAAGGAGCTAGGGCTTGAAGGGATCACCGGTGACGAGCTTGTCCACCGTCATAGATGAACGCTTACACTTCTTTTACTCTTATACAGAACTCTTGCATTATCTTTTCTCGTACGAGCCTTGTCTGCATGGGGGTATGGCAAAAATCGCCGTTTCTCAGGAGAAGCTGGACAAAGTCCTGTCCGATGTGCAGACTCTGATAGAAGATGTCTCATCGATGCTCGATCAGGACACTGTCGCTAAGAGACGCCTCGCGCAAGTCAAGAAAGACCCGTTGATCGGGAGGTCGGAGGCAGACTTGGATCGGTACCTGAAGAAGCGGGGGATCCGGATTGAGTGATCGGAGTCGGGTGGGCCCATATTTCCGTGTGTACCCGGATAAACCGCCAGATACATTTTTAAATATCCTTACTGTAATGGATCATGGTGTTTATAATGACAAGATTATCAAAGAAAGAAGCAGACGCGCTGGTCAAGAAGCTCGACGAGGAGGGCAGGTACATCAAAGAGACCCTTGCTAGCATGGGGATTAGGTTGAGCGGGGCTGAGATGGTCCACGAGAGCCGAAGAAGGTCTCTCACGGCAAAGCGGTTTTGACTGTTATCCCGATTTCGCGGGATATCTCCTCTCTTAAGTCCAAAAAATCATGGTCCAGAGTCACGAATCTTTCTGGTTGGATATTTATGGATCCTGCGAGTATGAGTCTGTCCATCGGGCCTACCCGGTCATCGAATCGCTTGAAGAATCCATTGACAAGAGCTATATCATTATCGAGCGCTTCCTGATCTATGCTTCTGATCTCGTCTATGAATGATAGGCATTGATTAAGGATTCCAAGGGCTCTGGTCCTCAATTCTTCACTGATGCGCCGATCATCGTCCAGCACCTTGATCACTTCACCCATAGTTATTGTGGGGACGACAACATTGAAGTTCGCTTGAGCATTCCGTAATAGGCTGGTCGACATATTCCCTAAGACGATGTCCACCATCACTGATGTTTCATATATGGCGATCGGCAGGCTGCTTCTTCGCCGATCCCTCAGTTTCTGTCGCACCTCTCTTCTCTTGCTCATAAGGTAGGTTTGGGTGAGGATTCTAATAAATGCCTTCTTGACGATTTTCCGCGGATCATCCAGCAATTTCGATCCCCTTCCGTCTTCATCCGGATGTTCTGGCATTCTCATCGCATTTCGTGTCGATATTTCCGGCGCAGCCGAAAAGTCCTCTTACATATCTCAAATACGCGTTGTATGGCGCGCCAGTCACTGTGCATATCGCTGCCACGACTATCCGGGCCCGTGATCAATCCGCCCAGATCTCGCGTACGAGATAGCTTATCTTTTTTCTCCGTAGAAATTCATATAATTTCGCTGCGTTCTCGATCGGCATCATGACATTGGCTCGTTTGAGCCGTACGCCTCCTAATGATCCGACCGCGCCTTCGAAGGTATAGACCTTGCCTTTGGCTTTCTGTTTGTAGCCGTATAGCGTGCGCAATAACGCCACGCGCCCGCTGGGGGGGAGTTTTGGGAATCTCAGTGAGACAAGGGCGTACTGCCTCAATCCTTTAGGAGGTTCGATGAATTTGCCATATAGCAGGATCCCATGGCTGGCGATGGCCCGATGGATGTCTTTCCATTCGTCCAACGCTCCGATGCGCAGGGACAGCTCGTTGCGTATGCCTTGAGCTTTCCACATCTCAGCGCGGGTGGATAGGTTCCATAGGTCCAGGCGCTTGCGTATGCTTGATTTAGCCTGTCCGTTTCGTTTCTTGCCTTGCCTCGCCGTCTCGATGAACAAGTCAATGTCGCTCTCCTCGTCGCAATCCCCGGTCGCGACCGAACCGAACAGGACGATCCTGTGTACATCTGGCGCGATGGCCGTGTCTGACATTAGGAATGCGGCAAAATCCATCGCCACCGCGATGAGCTGGGCGCAATCAACCATGGTCCCCTCTTTGTCTCTGCACCTCTTTCTCGATCTCCATGAACAAACCGATCGCCTTTTTTATCGTCTCCACTGCTTTGGGCGAACCGTAGGTGAGATCCTCGGACAGGTTCTCGAGTTCCACGATCTTTTTGAGCAGACCCTCCCGTCCGGGGAATGGGGGGAGACGGTCCATCACGCGAATCGTCTTGAACCATCGGTGGTTGAGGCTCGCGCTTACCGGCAACAGTCCCTTCTCGTGCAGCATTGCGGAGAGCAGTTCTGTTATTCCCCGGGAGGCGTGCAGGCCGACGATGCGTTGGGACTTGTCGATGCCGCGGACTTCTAGAGCCCAGCGAAAGATGGCGTCTTTGTGCTCCGCGAACGCTTCGAGATGAGTTTCAGGTTTCACGGGCATATAGTATGTTATTAGTATATAAACGTTATGTTTGTTAGAACATAATATGATACAAAGTAACTACCAATTATGTAATTAGTACAAATTCATTGACCTGTGCAGTTGTCTATATGATTAAAATCGCCGTTGATAGATTTTTAAATATCCTTGCCGTAATGGATGCTTGAAGAATCCATTGACAAGAGCTATATCATTATCGAGCGCTTCCTGATCTATGCTTCTGATCTCGTCTATGAATGATAGGCATTGATTAAGGATTCCAAGGGCTCTGGTCCTCAATTCTTCACTGATGCGCCGATCATCGTCCAGCACCTTGATCACTTCACCCATAGTTATTGTGGGGACGACAACATTGAAGTTCGCTTGAGCATTCCGTAATAGGCTGGTCGACATATTCCCTAAGACGATGTCCACCATCACTGATGTTTCATATATGGCGATCGGCAGGCTGCTTCTTCGCCGATCCCTCAGTTTCTGTCGCACCTCTCTTCTCTTGCTCATAAGGTAGGTTTGGGTGAGGATTCTAATAAATGCCTTCTTGACGATTTTCCGCGGATCATCCAGCAATTTCGATCCCCTTCCGTCTTCATCCGGATGTTCTGGCATTCTCATCGCATTTCGTGTCGATATTTCCGGCGCAGCCGAAAAGTCCTCTTACATATCTCAAATACGCGTTGTATGGCGCGCCAGTCACCGCGCATAAAGCTATGGCTGAAGTCCTTGTAGTAGTTAGCGTATGTTCGTCTGTTACTCCGACGACATATCTTAGCAATACTTCATATAATGGAACCCAGAACGTGGCATTGGATAGGATTCCAACAGCTGCCTGTTTGGCCTTGCCCGTCTCCTTGCTGATTCCAAAGACCCGATCTATTAGGTTGCTGTACTTTCCGTACAATCCGCCAAGGCATACGTTCTGGACAGTGGTCGCTGCTCTCGACGCGATCATCTGATAGAACGGCAAGCCTATCACTAACGTCTCGTTCAATCCCCCCACTACAAATCCGAACGTGACGCATGTTGTCGTGTCGGCGATGAACTCACGCCCGATCTTATACTGTGACGATCCTGTCCCTGTCGGGGGAACTTCCGGACTATCAGTGAGCCGTTGTTCTAGTGTCGGTGAGGTCATGTGGGCACTGATCAAGTTCTCGCATGTTTGACCATCTGAGAGGCTATCAGACGCGCCGCGACGAAGTCGGCCTGGGCGGATGGGAACTGTATTGTGGCTGGATCTGCTATTCTCAGGTTAAATTCTGCTGTTCTATAATACCTAGGCTTAACGGAGGAATAGCTTGGCATTCCTTCAAGTCCGGACTGGTTCTCAGCTAGGTCTTTTGCGATTATACTGCCCATCGTTTCGAGATCCCCCTCATGTCCTTTCAACTCCTTTGCGAATGATTCTATCCTTCTTCGGCTTCTTGTGCCCCTATTATATTGGCAGATTACATAATCAAGATGCGGGATGTATGTCTGGAGGTAGTCTTGACGGTTGAACCCGGTATATTTGAGCACGAATGATTCAAAAGCCGCGATGATGATAGTTCCAGGGTAGTCATAGAAGTCAGAGATGACATGATTTCGGACTTTATCCTCGATCTGCATTCGCTTATCCTGCCCGCAGCAGACCAATTCTCCATTCTGATATTCCCAAGATCTTGTTTTTCGATAAGCTATCTCGGCTTTATGCCATTTCGCATCAATCATCTTATTGTACTGCTCAACGACCCTCTCCTCAAATTTCAGTGGTGTCGTGACCAGGAAGTCCTTGATTCTCCAGGCTCCGCAATCGCTTCTATCGTGGTTGATGTCGATCTGCTGCTGGCGCCTGTCGTATTGCCTGGTTGTGCCTTCAATTCCTTTGAAGCGTCCAAGTGATTCCCACATCTCTCGAAAGTGTTCTGTGGCTTTCTCGAGATCAGTCCTGTGTTCTCTTAATCCATTCATGTGTCTGTTAGCATAATCTTTCAATCTGCCAGTCCAGGCATCAATTATGCCAGTCCTCTCTTGATGCCTGTCTATCTCAGCTTTGAACTCCTTCCCTAATGCATAGAACAGGTATCCTTTAGGGTCATTCTTTCTCATCGCGAGTATGGGGTCTTTTTGGTTGTTCATCTGGGTCTGACCGTGTTCTTGGTGCTCTTCGTAAACTTTGCGGGCTTTAAATGCAGCATCCTTATACTATATATACGTACTCAAAGTGGGTTAACGTCAATTGCGAGCGCCCACCCCCGGTGAGTCACGATGTCGCTGTGGCTCTTCGTTCAACACCGGGGGCATGCTCGCCCTGCGGGGCTCGGGGCGCTCGCT
>JBBSWF010000019.1:0-4635 GCA_038046365.1 Nanobdellota archaeon | reverse complement strand
GTGTTCAGCTAAAACCCCCTGGAAGCCCCGCCCTTTAGGGCGGGGAGGAGGTCACCATGGCCGTGACATCATGCTCATAGACACAGCCACAGCAGTAAGCCTGACCTAACCTGCCTCCATCACCATTTTTGAAGACCTTCTTCGGCTTGCCCTTGTCGCCTTGAGTGAATGAAGCGAGCTTCTTGCCGTTGAGATAAAGGTCGGCCGCTCCGCCGTTGTTCTCAGCGCAGCGCGGTGACGAAACTTTTGTGAGATTGGCTGAGCCATCGGATTGGACGATGATCAATGATGCCTTTGTCAAGCCATCCTTCTGAGCAGGAAGGTCGAACGAGAAACCCGCCTGCGAGTCAGAGCCCCCCGAGGTGTAGATGAACGGGGCTGCGTCATCATCGAGGATGATAAGGTCTCTTGTCTCAGCCGACACTTCAGGCATGGATATAACTAGCAGGAAGAGGCTAGCTATCAATGAAACCGGCTTTGACATATTCCCCCCATCCTTTCGGCGCTCGGGAGGCTGTCCTGAGAGTAATCAGAGCAGATTGCGGGCCTTGTCGATATGGTCGGCTAGATCGTCACCCTTCTTGGTGAGAGTGAGGAGCTTGAGCCGGCCCTGCTTCTCGAACTTGATTAGGCCCTCCTTCTCGAGCTGCTGAAGGATCTTGACAACATGCGAGTATGTGCAATCTATCTGTTTGGCTAAACTTGATGCATACATCTCAGACTTGGCATTCTTCAAGACGACAAACATCATCGCCGGCTTCTCCCTGAAAAATACGTTGAATATCCCCTTGTTCTTCATCAAAAGTTCCACCCCGACTGACTATTTGAAATACCAGAACTCCTATATAAACATTTCTTCAATATCATTGGACAATATAGGTCTATATCTGTGCGCAGTCTGGTTGAAGACGGTGGGGCAGTGGCGGATTTCTGGTTTTCTATGGAAATCTGCTCAATCGGAAGAATCTAACCTTCGTTCCATGCAGATAAGATTCCCGCGCTGATTCTATCTGACTGAGCAATATCTTATCAGCTCGAAGAGGCCGTAGCCTCTAGATCCTTGATGACGATCATGTTGGTCGCGGTAGAAATTGAAGTGCTTCTTCGTGCCCCTGGCATCTTTTTCGGCATCGACTAGTTTATGCCAATCAAAACCATCCCCCTGGTCACGGACGATGACTCGGAGGATGGTTTTTTTCGGGTCATAGATACACCTGATAGTGGTCTTTCTATCCGGATCGAACCTACCTCTTGAGACGTTACCGAACACAAGACCTTACTCTTCCTCATACAAAAGGCTCAAGTTGCCACGCTCTCGTTTCACTGGACTCATGCGCCTTGAAAATGAAAGCACGGATTTAAAGATGAGGTGAGTGAATGCGGATCACCTCAATCGTGGATAATTCCACGTAACTTACGAAACCTATAAATATTAACATACTATTAATCTCCTACTAATTCAATATTAACATCAATCAAAACTGCGATCATCTGAAATAACGCGAGGAGGCACATGGTACAAGCGATAATCGATGTCGACGAACACACAAACAGGATACTGAACATAGTCAAGGCGAAGTTCGGGCTAAAGGACAAGAGCCAGGCCATAGAAGCTGTGGCGAAAGGGTATGAACAGGACCTCCTCGAGCCGGAGCTTCGGCCGGAGTACGTGAGGAAGGCGAAAAGGATCATGGCGACTGCTCCAATCAAGGTAGGGACCACATCTGACCTCCGGAGAAGATTAGGGATGAGGTAATGGATGTACACTCTCTTCATCAGACCTGAACTGGATAAGGAATTCCAGAAGCTTTCTAGACGGGACCCTAAACAGATGGAGATAATAATCAAGAAAACAGACGAAGTGCTCGAGAACCCTCATCACTACAAGAACCTGCGCGCACCGCTGAACCAATGGAAGCGAGTGCACATAGATTCCCATTTCGTCCTGACCTATTCTATAGATGAATCCAATAAGGTCGTGATATTGGAAGATTATGACCATCATGATGAGATATATCATCAGTGATCCGGTCTATACCCTCAATCCCATCGACTCCCTCAATCTTATCAATCTCCGGCAATTGTCGGGGGTGATATGAGCTTCATGACACGCGATCCATACGCGCTGAATCGCCTAGTGTCTTTGACCCTAGACACGACAGACCTATTAGTGCCGACGCGCAGCGAAGAAGAGCTGCCTGCAAGGCGGGTGGCGGATTATTACATATTCGTGAAGAAGTGACAATTCATCCTAGTTGGTTTGAGGAATTGTTCTCCTTGAGGAGTATGATGTGGGATGTTCCGGGCAGGACCGGAATACCATACCGCAACGCTTATTATCCGGATGGCGATTCGTTTTTTATGGCCGCTTCATCTTCTCATGCGTTCTTTCCATATGAGAATATACGGAATAGCCAACGACAGCTAGTTTCAGATATATACGAGGCGATAAAAGGGCGTAATCACATCATAGCGCACGCTCCCACCGGGCTTGGCAAGACCGTGGCATCGCTTGCGCCAGCGCTTGCTCTGGCTGAGAAAGAAGATCTGCTTGTGATGTTCCTAACTTCTAGGAATACCCAACATAGGATCGCTGTGGAGACCGCGTCGCTCATCAAGAATAAGTTCGGGCTTAAGTTCGCCGCTGCCGGGATGACTGGCAAGAAATGGATGTGCTGCCAGCCAGGCACGGAAACGATGCCGTCGTCGGACTTCTCGGAATACTGCAAGATGCTAAAAGAGGAGGACCAATGCGAATATTACATCAATACGCGGCCTCGGGAGATGGCGCTGACTCCTCGGGCTAAGGCTAAACTGGACGCGCTTGGCGAGAGATCGCCGCACCACACATCAGATTTCGTGAAGGAATGCGCAGGCGAGGCATTATGCCCCTATGAGATGTCGCTTTCCCTGTCTGCGAAAAGCCGTCTGATCGTGACCGACTACTACTTCGCGTTCCACCCGGTGATCAGCGAGAACTTCTTCTCGAAGATCGACAAGGCGCTGGATCGCGTCGTGCTGATCGTGGACGAAGGGCACAACCTGCCGGGGCGGATGAGAGAACTGATGTCATCTTCTCTGACCAATGCGATGCTTGCGAATGCTCGCAAAGAAGCGGACAAGTTCAATCTGGACGCTTTGAATGGGACGCTGCGGGAGATAGAATCGATGATCGAAGAACTGGCTGAAGGAGTGGCAGAAGACAAGCTCGTGTCGCGCTCAATCGTGTCAGACATGCTCTCACGGATCGGGCCGCTCGACGAGATGATCCGCGACCTAAGCGAGGGGGCAGATGAAGTGCGGCAGGCACAGAAGAGATCGTCGCTTGGATCCGTGGCTGACTTTTTGGCTGAATGGGGCGGGCCGGATGAAGGATTCGTGCGGTTTGTGCGCAGGAACAAAAGCCGTCGCGGACAGGACTTGGTTGGACTGTACAACAACTGCCTGGATCCTTCTTTGAGCACCGCTTCTGTGATCGAGAAGAGCTACTCCACCATCCTGATGTCTGGGACGCTGACACCCACTTCGATGTATGCTGACCTGCTTGGGTTCAATCCGAAACGGACCGTGCAGAAAGAATATCCCTCACCATTTGACGAGGCGAATAAATTGGCTCTTATCGTGCCAAAGACAACTACACAGTACTCCAAACGATCAGAAGGGCAGTTCACGCAGATAGCAAAGATATGCTCGGAGGTATGCGAGAGTATTCCCGGGAACGTTGCGGTGTTCTTTCCGTCATATTTCTTGCGTGACTCGGTGTACAATCATATGTCATCTCTGTGCAAGAAGACGATGGTGACTGAGGATCCTGGGATGAGCGCTTCTGAACGCGGGCTGTTGCTTGAGAAGTTCAAGAGTCATCGAAAGAAGGGAGCTGTGCTGCTTGGAGTCGCGGCAGGATCGTTCGGCGAAGGAATAGACCTGCCTGGAGATCTGCTCTCGGGAGTTGTCGTTGTGGGTCTTCCGCTGTCACGGCCTGACCTTGAGACAAACGAATTGATCAAGTATTATGATCGCAAATTCGGGAAAGGATGGGATTATGGATACGTGTTGCCTGCGGTGACAAAGACTTTACAGAATGCAGGACGATGCATCAGGACGGAGACCGATCGGGGAGCGATCGTGTTCCTTGATGAGCGGTACGCGTGGCCACAGTATCTTAAGTGTTTCCCGGCTTCATGGAACCTGAAGATCACTGTGGATTATCTCAATGAGATACGCGGATTCTTCGGACGGATACCATCAGGGAGCTTGACGGATTATTGAACGCGCTCTTCTTTGCGATCCAATCAGGAGATCGGGGCGTGCAGGGGGTTTCTTGGCCAGCCGCAGCCCGCCTTTATAAATGGTTTAAAGGGCCTGATTGGGCTTGTCGACGATAAAAAGGCCAGTTGAAACCTTTTCGGCGCCTGTGTGGGGTTGTCAAGTTTGCCTGAACCAGTATACAAAAACGTAACATATATATACTAGTGTGCCTGAAAGACTGAATACGAATGTTGATCGGTTCCCAGCATCGACATTCTTCGTAAACCACCCCCCACTTTTACCACAAACATGCTGGGAACCATCATTTTTTCCTTTAGAGAACTTTGCATAATTCATCCAGTGGCTTGATTGTCATACCTAGTTTTA
>JBBSWF010000018.1:0-1267 GCA_038046365.1 Nanobdellota archaeon | reverse complement strand
ACAACTACTCAAAGCAATCGGCGTTGTGTATAAAAACTAGGGAAAACTCAGGTAATGAACATTCAAGACTACCTTTGCGCAATTACCGCCTCCTATGTGAGCTCACCGGAACACCGACAAATAAAGTCCCAACAATCTTGATAACAAACACGACCAAGACCATCCAACACCCCTCGCTATGCCCTGACCTCGCTGAATTCCTTGGCATAATCGCTGGTGACGGTCACATAAACTCTTTGACCTACGAAGTCTCAGTGACACTAGATGGAAAGACTGACAGAGACTACGCGACTCGGGTCTACGAACTCTTCAAAGCTCTATTCGGACTCACACCGTCCTGGATTGAGGGGCAGAATGTGATCCGGATCAAAGCCTACTCAATAGAACTATCTAAACTGCTCACTGGATTCGGATATCCATCCGACCGCAAGATGGGGAAGCTCCGGATCCCGCCACAATGCGCAGCAGATGCTGAGCTGTCAGCCGCATTCCTCCGCGGAGTCTTTGACACAGACGGCAGCATCCATCGGCATCACCACTCCGACGCATGCGTCGAATTCATAAGCAGGGACTGGAGATTCCTACAAGATATCGTGTGGTGCCTCAAACAGCTGGGATTCCGGGCAGGCAGTTCGGGAAAAAATGCTTACATCTACGCAAGGGAGGACATCCACCATTTCTTCAGGAAAATCAAGCCCGCAAACCCCAAACATCAGCGAAGATACCGTCAATTATTGTCGACCGCTACTTTTAAATAGGGCTGGCCCAGCCTCCTATACGCGCGTCGGTGGTCTAATGGCTATGTGGCTCAGGTGACCTCCTGTGCCTAGCAAACAGCGGCCTTCCAACGCAGGGCCACACGGCTTTCGAAAGTAAGCCGCTTGTCCGGGTTCGAATCCCGGCCGACGCATGGTCACAGCTTTTGGATTCGCTGTCCCACAAGGGTATAAGAATCGTGCCCGGTCGTGTTCTAAACGGGGAGTGCAGAACATGGCCGAGAATGACATCTATACCAACGAGCAGAAGTTCCAAAACTCAAGGACAATCTGCGACAACTTCTCATTTCGCCAGCTCGATACAAGAACTCTATCAATGGCATCAACTCCTCAATGCTATCTACCGCGAGATGTCCCCGTTATTATCCGCAGATGGTCCGTCTCCTTACCCCAGATTCCACAATCTACACGATCATATACTCCACAATATACTCCCCAGTATCTCCGAAGGTGAGTGATTTCTGAACAATAGTGTCAAAAAGCGAAAACTA
>JBBSWF010000017.1:0-35582 GCA_038046365.1 Nanobdellota archaeon | reverse complement strand
AGGGGTGGTCAACATCCTTTCCATAAAAGTTAACCCACTTTGATACACCGCCGAAAATTCCCTCCCATAAAATGTCTCGTATCCTCTCTTATACGCGTCGGGGTACATGGTTGCAGTTTCATCGTTTGATTATTTATTTGATTCGTTATTATCGTATTCTTCTCGCGAACGTCAGGAATCCGCTGTGTATCATTGTCTTGTTCTTTGGCCGTACTTTGCGTCCGTCAATCTCCCATTCTCTTTCCATCAACTCGACCGTTTTCAAGACCAGGAAATCTTCGCGTGAGGAGAGTGTGTTTCCCATCTCCATGGCTTGCGCCATGCTGGGTGAGTATGACACCAGAAATCCGCCGACTTTCAGGCATGCTCGGGCTGAGTCTATCGCTTCCCATGGTGATGGCAGGTCGAGTGTCACAAGGTCTGCGTCCTTCGCATCGACTCCTTTTGTGAAGTCGCCTTTCCTGATCTCCATGTTAGTGAGCCCTAGCTTCTGTTTGTTCTCTTCCGCGACTGCGAGGTGCTCGTCCTCGATGTCGAACGTGGTGACTCTTTTGCATACGCGCGCGAGCATCATCGCCATCGCGCCTGATCCAGTGCCCGAGTCCACTGCCACTGTTTCTGGCCCGACTCCGCATTCTGCTATCACAAGCCCGATGTCTTTCAATGGGATGGCCTGAGGCAGCCTCTTTATCCGCTTGAACTCGTCTGGGAATGATGGTGAGAATATCGTGAATGCCTTCCCGCTGTCTGTCTTGACTTCGCTTCCGTCGGGTTTGGCGAGCTCTGATACAGATATCACTCCGCTCATCGTGGAGAACGGTTTCTTCAGGTCAGAGACATAGTGCTTGGCAGCCTTACCTATTATGACTTCGCGGTTCAGCTCTGGGATGAACTCTTTTTGTCTCTTCTTGACCAATATCCTCGCCATGACTGGTCCAAAGATGTCGAGCCCTTTAATAGCTAGCGAAAGAAGAAAGAAAAAGCGGAGGGAGAGATTCGAACTCTCGAATAACCGCTCTCTGCTAAGTCATCGCCGATCGCTCAGCTCATCAGAGCAGGTATCTGCAGGCGGTCGCCTTGGGCCGCTTGGCTCTGGAGTCCTGCTTGATGGCAGGATACCTCCGCGCGACGGTTGGCACCGTCACCCTTCCGCTGAAGGCTTGGCCTTATCGCTTCCGAAAGGGTTTTTGCCTTCAGTTCGTCAGCAAACCCAACCTCCTTATAAAAGTTTGTGAATGATGGCTGCTCGATATCGAGCTTGAGAGCGATGGAGTAGGAACCGTCTTTTCGCTTGTTCTTGCGGCCGAATCGGACCGGAGAGCAGCGGATTTGGAGAGACTCTAGCATATCTTTGATCTGGGTGAAGAATCTCTTGCCTTCTGATTTTAATGATTCTCTCTTGTACATTTCGATTTCTATGCGCCATCGGTCGCTCCTTTTCGTATAGTAGATGGACCCTTCCGCGCTGAAAATCCCTCTCAAATACGCGGCTTTGATCTCTGGTTTTCCGTTGAAGATCCATTCTGGGATCAGGAAGGGGATGTCCGTTTTGTTTCCTGATGGGACGCCTGATGATGTCAATGCTTTGGCGACCTCTTTTGAGATGAAGAATATTCTGTAGCTTCGCCACCGTCTATCATCAGTATAGATGTGGCCCTCGACCTGGAATATCCCTTTGAACCGTTCTTCAAAGTCTTTGATGGTCGAGAGGTTCTTCGAGTAGAAAGAGACCAATCCTCTCCATTCCTTGAGTTGTATGTGTCCGTCCCCGGTTAGTTCTCCACAGATTCTTGCTAATTCTAGTGTTTGGCTGATGGCCATGAACGGATTGTATGCCTTAGAGCTTATGGCTTTTTTGGGCCCATGTCCAGTGGAGACAGGATAATAACGGACCCGGGGGGATTCGAACCCCCGATCTACAGCTTACTTCAAGGCCGCAGGGCTTGAAGGATTCCAAGCCCCGGCTTGGAATAGAAGGCTGTCGCCTTATCCAGGCTGGGCTACGGGTCCAACTTCATCAAAAAATGTAGGTCGGTATATAAAGGTTTAACGGGCGGGTCCTTCGTCTTCTCATACACGCTCATGAAGAACTGGTGGTACTGCCGGGCCATCTCTTTGCTTGTTACCTTTACCGCGAATGGGTTGTCCCCCCAGCTAAGGAAGACGACTTGGTCTCGGAATATTATCAATCCCTGGGGGAGTTGGATATCGGAGTATCTGATGTTGATTTCCTTTAATGGCTTTTTTGGGTAGATCTTTTCGAGTGGGCTTTTTGCAGACCAGTTTGCCAGAACTTTCAGGTTCAGCCTCTTCTCTTTTCTTCGGAGCTGGTAGTGGGTGTAGAATCTGGCGATCGCCGGATCCTTGTGGTGCTCTCCTAGCGAGAAGCTGAGGTAGTCCTCGCCAGGTCTTGCGTCTTTTATCAGTCCTTCAAGCATGTTCATCAATGCTCTGGCGCCGATGAACATCTCTGCGTTGTTCTTCTCTTTCGCGCGCGCCGCTCTCGCGTTTAGCTCAGGTAATATATCCTGTAGTTTGCTTTTCTTCTCTTCGATATAATGGACCAGGTTCTTGGGTTCTGTCGATTGGTATTGCTTGTCTTTCCCTATAACCACAAATGACACTATCCCTTTCTTGATCAGGGACTTGACTGCTCTATGCACCACTGAGCTTTGGAGCCCGGCGGAGTCTATTATCGGGCCAGATGTCGATGGTCCGCTTTCAAGCAGCGTCAGATACACTCGTATCTCGGCTTTTGACAAGCCGATGTCTTCTAGCAGGGATTCATCCATCCAACCCCTCTATGGTCCGATACAGATAAACCTTTCGTTCATCCTCCTTTTTGAGAGGAACATCCTTCTTATGGTTTTTTGTATTATTTGGGATTAGGTGTGTGGTGATAACATGAGAGATTCATTTCGCTTTTGTCTGTTGCTGGTGGCTGTGTCAGTCATCGCCAGCGGATGTAGCCTGACCGGCAGGTCAGTCGATCCAACGATCGCTGCCCCTCCGTTCAAGTGGGGATTCATCGGTCCTTTGAGCGGGCCTGCGTCTGTCTATGGTGTTCCGGCGCTCAACGCTGCAAGGATGGCTGTCGATGAGATCAATTCGAAAGGGGGCATCGACGGCAGGAAGATAGACCTCATAGTCGAGGATGGCAAGTGTGATGGCGCCACTGCGGTCACTGCCGCGCAGAAGCTTATCAGCGTGGATAATGTATATGTCATCATAGGCGGCCACTGCAGCACTGAGAGCATGTCTATTCTGCCTGTCGCGCAGACAAACAACGTTTTTGTCGTGTCTTCGATCACTTCGACTCCGGCTTTCACTGGAAAGGGTCGTTTCGCTTTCAGGATGAGCCCTTCATCCACTTACTATAATGGGGCTCAAGCAGATGTCGCTTTCAGCAAGGGCCTCCGCAAAGTTGCCATCCTTCACGAGCAGCGTGATTTCTCTGCAGGATTGGCTCAGGCTTTCACGAAGCGGTTCGAAGAGTTAGGCGGTGAGGTTGTCATTACCGAGTCTTTCCTTCCAGAGACCATGGATTTCCGCACTCAGTTAGAGAAGATCCGCGCAGTTGAGCCGGACGCTTTGCTGGTCAGCACTCAGATGCCTGCGACGGCTTCTGTCATGCTAAAGCAGATCAAGGAGATGCGCCTTGAAATCCCCCTGATCGGTGATGCCGCGGTCGTGAGTTTGTCCACATATAACCTGTCTGCCGGCGCTCTGCCAGATGATGCTTGGAGCGTCACGCCTCACGTCGATGGCAGTGAGAATGATGTGGCTTCTCGCTTCGCGTCAGAGTATCGCAGGCAGTTTGGCGAACCTAAAGTCGAGCTTTCCTTCGCCGCTGAGAACTACGATGCGGTCTATCTGCTGTCTGACGCGATCTCTTCTTGCGGCCAAAACAACGAGTGCATCCGGGGGTTTTTCATGGCGACGAAGCACCGACCGTCGGCCCTCGGCGACTTCTCGATAGGTCCTGATGGCGATCCTGTCTATTCGCTGTCGATGGTTCGCATAATCAACGGCACTGCGGTCTATCAGAAGGTGAGGTGAATTGATACCTTTTTTGATGCAGCAATCAATAAACTGAGATTGTCCACCACCATCTTTTTAAGGTTCTAGGCTTTTGGTTTGTCATGTATAAATTCCAGCGAGATCTGTTGGAGAAAGTAGTCAACAATTCTGCTAAACCCGTCTATTGGATCAATCCTCAGAAGAGGGATATTTCCACAGTTTTGGGCGTCCATCCGACTGACGCACGACTGTTTGGGTTTCCTGTCGATTCAGCTAAAAGATGGCGAATATTAGACTTCGAATCGATTGATTCGGTAAGTGAGGTTGAAGGATCGTCGTTTGTGATGTCTGGAGTGTATGGATTTGAGGTGGAGCTCCCTGATGTAGGCGCAACCTCATCTAGCTCAAATCGTTCCACCGATAAGTCCTTACGCTTCTTCAGAGAGCTAGATTCGCGGAGAATACCTCTTGTCGTGGTTACCGAATGTTGTGATGTAGATGCCGTGAGGCAATTAAGTAGGTTGGATAATTTGGTCCACAGGGCATTCCTACCTTATGGTCGGGTGGGGGTTCAGTATGTCCTAAACTGCCACGCTCAAGGGGCAATCTTGGATTTAGACAAGGACTTCCGATCGATATAGGTATTGCTGATTTTAGCATTTTCTGAGCTATTTTGTTGATCTATAGTGGCGGACAAAAATAATTGAGATATTAATCTCCGCCACTATATCTAAAGGACACAACTATATTTAGCAATTATTTGTGTCCTTTACTATATATTCCGCAGTGGCAAAATCTTTATTTACGTGATTAGCTACAAGATAGTTAATGAAGAAGAAAGAAGTGAAGTGCGAACTGACTGGCTATGAAATACTTGTATTTGTATAGCGCCCTCGGGTCGAGCGTGAACATATTCATTGTTTAGAGAGGTCAAATTTCGTCGAAATTTGACCGTTGAATGTAAGATGGTTGTTCTCACGCGAGAAGGCGCTATACAAATACTTGAGAAATTTTAAGGCAGCCAGCTCTTCGGGTTCGACAGCTTCTCTGGCAGGTAATCTGATATCACGAAGTTGAGTCCGTGCGCCGCCAGTGCCTGCTGCTCCGCCCTCTTCTTCATCGCGCATAGATCATTGAGTGCCTTCTGCCATTCTTTGTGGTGCTGCACGAACGGGTCGTTCTTCATCCCGTCCTTGACTCTCTTGATGTCCACGTCTTTGAGCGGGTGCGATGGCAGCTTGTATTGGACTATATCCTGCGCGGTTATGCCAAAGAACTTGGCGTTTGGCACGCAGAAGTACTTGTTTATGTGGGCTGCGTTGCCGGATCCTACTTTCAAAGTCCTATAGATGTTGAGCCATCCGTATGGATCTCCGTCTGTGAAGCAGTACGTGGGTATCTTTTTCTCGTCGGATAGGCGCCTGATGAACCGCCTGCAGGCCCGTGTCGGCACTCCTCCAAGCGATATCAGTATGCAGTTGGCTTTCTTCCAGTATGCGTGCTTGACAAGGCGTTGGTACATACCCGCTGTCTCTATCGCCAGGATGAATTCAGCGTTTGTCTCGAAATGGAGTTCTTCGACTGATGATGGCACGGAGTATGCTCCGGTCCCCATCTTTGTGCAGTCGATCTTTATCTCTTTTCCAGTGTCCGGATCTTTGTCAACAACCACGAGCCGGCCAGCCACATCGCCTCCTTTCTCTTCTGGGATGAATCCCATCTGCTCGCGGTTCACCATGAGCATGGCTTCGATGTCGTCCATGACTGCGTCTGATTCCGGCTGTTCGTTGAATCGGGCTTCGCCCCAGTTCTTCGAGACGTAGTACGCTTCTCTCTTCGTGGCGATGTCGTCTGTCTTGATGAGCTCTTTTGATAATGACATCATCCGCAGTGTCTGGGCGAATGTCTTGATCGTGCTGGCTGTCAGTGTCCTTTCTTTCTTCTGGTCGAGCAGTTCGAAGAATCCTTCTTTTGGGTCGTATTTGACGTTTGAGAGCGCGCGCAGCGGCATGTCTACCTTGGGCGGCTGTCTCGCGAGTATTGTCTTGTAGACTCCGGACGCTATGTTCTTGATGTCTTTTAGCACTTCTTTGCTCTGATCAGTCTTCGTCGTCATGTACTTTTTCTCCGTCTTCTGGTTCGTCTTCCTTGCCTATCTTCGCCATCTCTTCGTCGTATTCTTCGTTTGCTTCCGGGTCGAACTCGATGTCTTCGAGTTTGCCTCTGTGTTTCTCGAGTATCTCTGCTAGCAGCTCTCTGATTTTTGGGTCGTCGCTCTTCTGGAGTTCGACGAGGTCGATTAGCGCCTCTGCGACGTGCGGTATGTATGTTTCGATGTAGCTTCGCTTCTTGCCTTCTGTCGCGATGCGCCTCTTCTTGTTGATGTACATCGATAGCTTGCGCCCGCAGTCTTGGAGTGCGAGGCGCACTTCCTTGATTATCTCTGGGTAGTGCGCGATGGCTTCTTTTGATTCTGATGTGAATGGCACCCACACTGACGCGATGTGGACAAGGATGGTGATGGGTCCAACTGGTATGGCTCCTTGGCTCTGTGAGAGCCCGTATGGTTTCCAGTTGGTCTTGATTATTGATTTTGCGACTGCGCAGGCTCCTTGCTGGTACAGCAGTGGCACCCTGTTGGCGAACCGGAACACTGTGGCCATCTGGTCGCAAGGTTGTTGTCCGCCGTATGCCAGGCCTGCTTCGATGATGAATGGGTTTCCGCGATATACCGAGGGGAGCCTGGATACTGATGCGTAGAACTCCGCGTTGACTTCCTTGCGCAGTCCCTTCTCGAGCGCGTCCGCGCCTATCGGGCTGACGCAGTCTGTCGGCGGGTTGATGAGTTTTGTCGCCTTTATCCCGTTCATCAGCGCTTCTGCCTGCTCTCTGCTCATGTCCTTTGGTTTTGCAGTCGGGAGCAGCCGCGCGTTCTCGCAGATCTTCTTTGCTGTGTCTCCGCCGACTCTTGAGAATTCGTTGGTAAGGAACGCCTGCAGCGTCCTTGAGTCGCTCCACTGCAGCATGTTGATGAGCACTCCAAGCTCCACTCCTGCCGGGTGCGGCTTGATGGCCTGCGGCTTCGCTGGCAGGGTCTCTGTCGCGCGTGGGAATATGATCTGTTCCGCTTTAGGATTGGTGTAGATGATCGTGGCGTGGGGGTTTGTTATCGCGGTCTGCTTGAGGTATTCGTCGACGGATTGCGGGCCTTTTGTGTATGTGGCTTCGAGGTCTATCTCGACGCGCGTGCCGTGGTCCTTCGCCCATTCGACTTCTTCTTCTTTCAATATCTTAGGAGCATTTTTCTGCGTGTCTAGTATGAGTTCGACGTATTGCGCCGTCTTCTTCGATGCTATCTTGCTTGTGATCCGCGCGGGCCGTCCTGTGGTCAATTGCCCGTACATGACACTCGCCGAGATACCGATCCCTTGCTGTCCTCGGCTCATCTTGAATGTGTGGAATTTTGATCCGTACAACAATTTCGCGAAGATGTTTGGTATCTGTTCCTTGACAATTCCAGGTCCGTTGTCTTCGATGATGACTCTGTACCTGTCTGGCCCCATTTCGATTATCTCAACTATGAGTTCCGGAAGCACGTCTGCTTCTTCGCACGCGTCAAGCGAGTTATCAACTGCTTCTTTTACCGTAGTCAATATAGCTTTCTTCTTGTTGTCAAATCCCAGAAGATGCCTGTTCCTGGAGAAGAATTCAGCTACTCCTATCTCGCGTTGCCTCTTGGCAAGCTCGATGGCTATGTCTCCGCTCTGCTGCGCTATTTTCACCGACCTCTGGGATATTTGATGTTCTAGGCTGTTTTGATTGGCTTTTGGGCTTGCTGTTCCCTTTATATGTTTTTCATTTTCGTGAGTGATCTCATACAATAAAGCATTTTAACCCCTTCTCCGTCCCGTCGGGAATCAATCGATTTGTGAGGTAGACGATATGGCGGATTCAGTTGGTGCGGACAAGATGGTGTACTTCTTTGATGAAGGCAATAAGGGCATGAAGGAGCTTCTCGGCGGCAAGGGCGCTAATCTTGCGGAGATGACGAACCTCAAGATCCCGGTCCCTGCGGGTTTCACTATCACTACAGAGACTTGCGCGAGGTATTATGATGATGGCAAGAAGTTCCCGAAAGGCCTCAAAGAGCAAGTCGACGCTAACATCGCAAGGCTCGAGTCGGCTATGGGCGCTAAGTTCAATGACAGCGTCAACCCTCTTCTCGTCTCTGTCAGGAGCGGCGCTGCGTCGAGCATGCCTGGCATGATGGACACCATCCTCAACCTCGGAATCAACGACAATGTCGTCCAGGCATTAATCAAGAAGACCAATAACGAGCGCTTCGCCTGGGACACCTATCGCAGGTTCATCCAGATGTTCGGTGATGTCGTGATGGGTGTCGAGCATCACTTGTTCGAGGAGGAGCTTCAGTCTGTCAAGGATTCTGCCGGCGTCCAGGTAGATACTGGCCTCACTGCCGCTCACCTCAAGTCTCTAGTCAGCCGCTACAAGGATCTCGTGAAGAAGCACACAGGCAAGTCATTCCCTGAGCTGCCAAGAGAGCAGCTTGATATGGCTATCGATGCTGTTTTCGGCTCTTGGAACAACACTCGGGCCATCGCTTACAGACAGCTAAACGACATCCGCGGACTCAAGGGCACTGCAGTAAACATCCAGTCGATGGTATTTGGCAATATGGGCAAGACTTCCGGCACTGGCGTGTGTTTTAGCAGGAATCCGAGCACCGGCGAGAACAAGTTCTATGGTGAGTACTTGATGGATGCCCAGGGTGAGGACGTCGTCGCTGGAATCCGCACCCCGCTCTCCATCCAGGAGCTCGAGAAGCAAGACGAGAAGGTCTACAAGCAGCTAGTCGGCATCAAGAATGATCTTGAACGCCACTACAAGGATATGCAGGATATGGAGTTCACGATCCAGGAAGGCAAGCTCTTCATCTTGCAGACTCGCAATGGCAAGCGCACCGCTCATGCTGCTGTGCGTATCGCCGTCGAGATGGTAAAGGAAGGCCTCATAGACAAGAAGACTGGTGTTCTCAGGGTCGAGCCGAACCAGTTGGATCAGCTCCTTCACAAGCAGATCGATCCTGTTGCTAAGAAGAACGCTGACTTGATCGCCAAGGGCCTGCCTGCGTCTCCTGGCGCTGCAGTGGGCATGATTGTTTTCACAGCAGAGCGCGCAGAAGAACTTTCACTAAAGAAAGATAAGGTCATCCTTGTGCGTACAGAGACTAGCCCGGAGGATCTCATCGGCATGAATGTGAGCCAGGGCATCCTCACCGCGAGGGGCGGCATGACAAGCCATGCCGCTGTCGTGGCGCGTGGCATGGGCAAGTGTTGTGTCGCAGGCTGCCAGGATATCGTAGTCGATGAAAAAGTCAGGACTTTGCGTGTCAAGGATTGCGGAGTCACTCTAAAAGAGCTCGACCTCATCACCCTAGACGGTTCTACCGGGGAGGTCTTCAAGGGCTCGCTCAATCTTGTCGAGCCTGGTTTATCGGGTGATTTCGGCACGCTGATGGAGTGGGCTGACTCGTTCCGCACGCTAAAGGTCAGGACCAACGCTGACATCCCGCGGGACGCGAAAGTCGCGAGAGGTTTCGGTGCCGAGGGTATAGGCCTTTGTAGGACCGAGCACATGTTCTTCGAGGGCGACCGCATCAAGGCTATGCGTGAGATGATCCTCTCAAAGGATGTCGATGCGCGAAGGAACGCTCTTGACAAGCTGCTTCCTTACCAGAAGTCTGATTTCCGTGGCTTGTTCAAGGAGATGGCGGGTTTACCTGTGACTATCAGGCTGCTTGATCCGCCTTTGCACGAGTTCCTGCCCAAAGAGAAGGCTGAGATCGATGAGCTTGCTAAAGATATGCGTACCACGTCTCAAGAGATCATGGCAATCTCTGATGCTTTGCACGAGGTCAATCCGATGCTTGGCCATCGGGGCTGCCGCCTTGGGATAACTTATCCTGAGATAACTGAGATGCAGGTCCGCGCGATTATGGAGGCTGCTTGCGAGCTATCGAAGGAGGGTGTCGATGTCCATCCTGAGGTGATGGTCCCGCTAGTCGGCGAGATCACTGAGCTTCGGGACCAGAAGGCCATTATCAAGAGAGTGGCTGACGAGGTCATCAGAAAGTCCGGTGCGAAAGTGTCTTACATGATCGGCACGATGATCGAGGTTCCGCGGGCTGCCCTCACCGCGGATGTGATCGCTTCAGAGGCTGAGTTTTTCAGTTTTGGCACAAACGACCTGACTCAGATGACCCTTGGCTTCTCAAGGGACGACATTGGAAGATTCCTGCCCGAATACCTGAAGAAGAATATCTACGAGAAGGACCCCTTCGCCGTGCTTGATCGCACTGGCGTCGGCCAGCTGGTCAGGATGGCGTGCGAGAAAGGCCGTAAAGTCCGCCCGAACATCAAGCTCGGCATCTGCGGTGAGCACGGCGGTGAGCCCTCATCTATCGAGTTCTGCGCGCTCGCAGGTCTTGATTATGTCAGCTGCTCGCCTTACCGTGTTCCGATTGCGAGGCTGGCTGCTGCGCATGCTGCGTTGAAGACAATTAAGTGAACACCTATTCTGATTCAATGTAACTTTTTCTCAAATTTTCTGCTATGCTTGGATTTTTGAAGACGATGAACTTTATCTCACAGGGCTCATGGGCTAGCCTGGTTATTTCTTTTGGGTCGAGGTCCTGGACAGTTGTATGCTCTTCAAATATCTTCTTGATCTTCTTGATGATGTTTGGAGGGTACTTGACCTGGATTATTGTGTCACCCATCACATTTAAGTCGATGCTCGGGTCATTTTTTTGTGGTTTTATTTTGCAGCTCACTCTCATCTCTTTATACAACCGGACTGCCCATTGATTTAGAGGATTGTCCTTTGAGAGTAAAACTGTGCTTCTGATCCTTTTTTTATGATAGTTATCAAAAAGTTTCGTTTCTCTGCCTAGATTGAGGATCATCCACCAAGCATAGTTGGTCGCTGAGAGGTAAGATTTGTCTTTTGTATGGTCTGCTAGGTACAGGATGATCTCATCCCAGAAGTTGTCCAGGTCTAACAGATTATGCAATGTATATACTGCGTAGTTCTCTTTGGCCAATTCTTGGGAGAACACCTTCACCTTTTTCCCTGATTCATGTGTTACCGCGAGGGTATCGAAGAAAGCCTTGGTTTTAAGCACCCATTCTTTATTCAACGAATATTTTTTTCCTTTCTTGAATAGTATATCCTGTTGTTCCAGTGTATTCACCGCCTTTCGCACAGCCTGATAAGTGACGTTCAGCACATACTGATTTTTTATTATATTGGTGAGTTCAATCAATGATAGATCTTCTTCTTGGGTCAATATGGTGAAAATCAGGTCTTTGATGTTCTTGGCCTTTTCTCCAGCCTGGGGAATCGTTAATTCCAGCATATCTCCGGCTATACACCTGACAAATTTAAACCTTTTGGTTCAAAAAAATTTGTAGCTTTCATTTTTATTACGATTTCCATTATAGTCGATATAGGATGGACTCCCGCAAGGTCGATGAAAAGATTGATGACACCCTAAACGCATTAGCCGATAGGTCGCAAAGGCTTGATTATGTCAGCATGCTGGGGCATTGTTCAAAGTATGCTCATCATCAGTCTTATCACTTGGGGTCGGCAAGCATCTCTGTGAAAGACGACTTGGAAGTTCAGATGTTGGCTCGATCGTTTATAGATATTCATTGTGCCCTATTGGGGAAAAGGTATCAGGGTGCTTTGATCGAGCCTTCTGGCAGTTCGTCTAACCTTAGGGCATTAGAGTTGGCAAGAGACCGTTCTGGCAGGAAAAAGGTCATTTGCACTAATTTGACGCATAGCTCCATCTTTCAAGCTTGTGAGTATCTGGATTTAGAGCCCATCATTTTAGAGGCCAAACCCGATCTGGGCTATCAGATAGATGAAGAAGAGCTAGCGAGGATTGTTGTTCGAGAAAGAGATAAAGTAGCTTGCGTGGTTTCGACTCATGGAACGACCCAATTGGGGAACATAGAAGATTTAACGCTGTCACAGTCCGTGCAAGATTTGCGTTCAAACGGGGCATTGTTGCATATCGATGCTGCGTATGGTGGAGAATTATCTCTTTTCTCATCATACTTGGGCGCTTTTCCCGATGCTGACCTGATGACGATCGACCCCTACAAATTCATTGGTAAGCCGGGGTGTTCTCTCTTGCTAGGCAAAGCCGGTTTATTCGCCAAATCCGGGCCGGCTGTTCCGTATTATGAGTCTTCAGATTACACAAGAAGCACAACTCTTTCGATTGAACCGATTTTATCATGGTTTTATACGTTACAAGAGAATGGCGCTGAATCGATTAGGGGTTTGGCAGATAGGACTATCGGCTCTGCAAGATATGTGGCGGATATGCTAAGAGCAAATCGGATCAGATTGATCTCCGAACCGCGATTGGGCGTCGTTGCAGTTTCATTGCAGGATAATGCGGAGGTGTGCAGGATACATGAAGGATTATTGCAGAAAGGGATCAGTGTAGGTAAAGTCGCTATCAGAGGTAAAGAACGCTTGACCGCTGGGTTAAGATTGGTGATAACTCCGAGAATCCCCGAACGTCACAAGTATAATCTAGAGAGATTAGCCGGAACACTCGTTTGCGAGATTGAAAGGCACGCGACGTATGGAGATTCAACCGTTGACTCGATCTTAAGGCCCGCAAGAGAACAAGACTCTACACAAATCCACCGTATTCAAGAATACTATCTGGACAAATTTCAGAAAAAAGACACCGCTGAGGGCTTTTTCGTGAATAGGCTCCCTATTTCAGAAATATGTTCCTTGATAGATAAAGGCGGTCTATACGTGTATTCTGGCAATAAGGGAGTTCTTGGGTATTTTGCTGCTTATTTCCCTGGGCATGTAATCAATCCGGATGACGTTGTGATTGACCCACGTTTCCATACCGTTCTGTCTGGCAGATATGCTTTGTTGGAACAGATCGCGATAGTCCACGGGCACAAGTTGGATATAGCTAAGAGATTAGAGGATAGATTCTTCACAGAAGCAAGAGATCGAGGGTTCGGATGGGCAGTCTGCGAGATTGCGCTAGAACCAGAAAATAAACGGTCCATAGATTTCCACAACAGGCTAGACTGGAAATTGATAGGTAAGAAAAGAAAGGATCCGAAGACGGGGGTTATTTGGGGGATTTTTACCAAGCAATTGTGAAATAAAAAGCCGATCTTATAGCGGATCGCATTATTTATTGAACTTTTGTGCGATCCGCTAGAATAGCAAATCGCAGTATCCATAGTTCAAAAATCAATGCGATTTGCTATTATCAGGAGATGTTGCGTGATATTTTCTTTGACAATCTCCACAGGAACTCGAAGTGTGTTTTCCATGTGTTGAATATCTCTTTGTTTTCTATCAGGACCACCGTTGGGTCTTTTGAAAAGACGAATATCGCCGCCTTATCATTGAATAATATTGTCTCCGTGACTTGGTCTAGTTCTCTTGGCAGCCTTCTATGCTTGCTGCGCGGGTTCTCCCCGATCACAGTGTTGACGAAGTTGGAGTTCCAGAGCAGTCGCTCCTTTGTTTTGGTCTCTTTCTTTTTCTGGTTGTAGTTCTTCCAGAATGTCTCGCCGAGGATTTTCACCGACTCGTTGGTGACCCCGATGCACCAGGATTCATCTGCTTGCACTATCTCGCTTAGGACTTTTTTCAGACCGCCGATTCCTCTGAACAAGGACACGTCTTGTGCAGAACGGCTTGCGCCTAGGACCCTTCCTATTTTTGGGATTAGCCCCTTGGCTGTCGCAATCTCCTTATCCAAAGACTCTTTCCTCGACTCAAGAAATTCTATTATCGCGGAAGGTTTCTCTGCGATGAATCTCCTTTTGTTTCCTATGTTCACGAAGGAGACCAACCCTTTTTCGACTAGCCTTTCAAGGTTGTCATATATGATGTTCCTGTGAATCCCCATGAACTTCACAATTTCTTGTGCCGTTGCCTCTCCTTTGCGTAATAGGGCATGGTATACCTTGGCCTCGTTTCTGTTCAAGCCAAGCTTCTCAAGATCAGCATCTTCCATTCAGCTCGATGATGGATCCCTGCTTTTAAGCCTTTTGACTTGCTGTCACTTACTATGACAACTAAACTTTATATAATTCTTCCAATTTTATGATTGATGGCCGGGGATTTGGCGTCGCAATACAGTTCTCTTGTCGAGGAGTTTGTGGAATCGGCAGGGACTTACAATGGGTATAATCGTGCCAAATACTATTCCATGCTGGACTTTGATCTTACCGGAAAATCATTGCTCGATATTGGCTGTGGCGATGGATACGATCTTGATATGTTCCGTCGCAGAGGTGCGGTCGTACACGGTATTGATGCTTCATCGGAGATGGTCAGGCGTGCCCGTGTCCGGGTCCCTTCCGGCCAGGTGAGCCAAGGCTTGATGGAGGACATTCCATACAGATCGTCCGCTTTTGATTTTGTTGTCAGTAAATATGCTGTCCAGGCTTCAGTCGATGTTCCGGGTGTCTTAACCGAGATGGATCGTGTGTTGCGGCCAGGTGGGATGCTCGCTTACCTCGCGGTCCATCCTCTTCGTCAGTTCTTGGAGAAGAGGAAGCATCCTAAAGACTATTTCATTCAGGAGGTCGTGGATTCAGTGTTTTTTGAAGGGAGACTCTCTGTCCGTGAACCTACTCATACCCTGAACGAATACTTAAGCCCATGGTTTTTCACACACTACGATCTTCTTCACTTTGAGGAGTGCCCTGATTTCCCATCTTCAGAGAGGGTGGACGGAGATACTTACCCATGCTTCTTCATGGTCAAGGCGCGGAAAAGATTGTGATTGAGATATAGTGGGTGATCTCCTCAGTTGAATCTCTGGTAAGATTTAGAGAAAAGAGATGTTCTCTGTATTATCTCATCGAACTGGTTGCACAGTTTCCTAACCGCATTCCCCTCTTTCAATTCATTGGGAACGATCCGCACATGGAGATAGCTTAGATGGTCATCGCCAGGTTTCAGTTGGAACAACAGCTTGTTCTCCGCCCGACCGTAAGGCTGCGGAGTGATTTCGACTGTTCTAGAGAGTTCCTTGGACTGCATCATGTTCCGTTTGATGTGCTCAGCGCTGACTGACCTGCCGACTATAGGTGCAACTTCAAGTCCTAGGGAATGATATATTTCGAAAATTTTAATGATGTGTTCCTCTGTTAAGGAGCACAAGGTCACATTTGTGTTCGGGCCGATGCAATATGGGGGTATTGCCATAACTTAAAGAATGGGGGGATTGTTTAAAAAGCCGATCTCAAGTGATTCATGCATCGTTAACACATCTTTGAGAAGCTTGTCTCTCCCCACATCTTCTTCAGCGTTGTGGGTTGTTTTATGCCCGCCTGCGCCGCGTATATCATCAGCTTGCCGAAATGCAGTTGTTCGTGCTGCATCAGCCATGACATCAATGCTAGTGTGCTTGTCTCTTTCCCAAAATACATCACTGTCGATTCTTTGCCTTTGATGATCTCTTGTATCAGTTTATCAGTGTGATCAAGCTCCGTTTTCATCTTTTCTTTGCTGTACTCCTCGGCTTCTTTTTCCGGCGCGCATTCGCTGTTGCCGTCGAGCTTGCCGCATTTTATTCCATTGATATACATCTGTCGAGTCGTCAGTAAGCACGCGGCCTCCCAGGAGAAAGAGCGGAATCTGGGTTTGAACGGTTTATTGTGATAGATTCTCTTTGGGATGCTTCCCAGAAATGCCATGGTGACTTCATTGCATTCTTTCCAGTTTTTCAGGGCTTCTGTTGCTTGCATATCCCGTGCTTTATCGCTCAGATAATTTAAACATTTGTTTGGTCGGCTTCAACCGTACCCAATTTGGGTACATTTCGATTCCATTTCATGTATGTCTCGCAGACTATTCAACCCGTGACAGATTGTCACACATTGGTCTAAACCGGTTTTCAACCGGTTACATTTGGTAACCATTTGACTGATTATTCAAACCGAGATAAATATTCTCAGAACCCGTGTCTCTCTTCCCCAAAGCCTCTTCGCATCCTCATCGTCTTTCTTTGCTTCTCTAGCCATTTGTAGACGTTGCGGTGCGCGCTTCCTTCGACGAGCATTTCTATGGCGCGTCGGGCTATCATCAAAGAGTCGACTTCTGCGATTATGCCTACTGTCTTTCCGTATACGCTGATGTTTGTCTCTGTGAGCTCCTCGATCACTCTCCTGGATTTCCCTCCTGCGCCGATTATTCTTCCTTTCAATCGTGCGAGGTCGTTTGGTGTGCGCGCGGCGTCAGCGAGGTTCATTATGTCCAGTGTATAATCTGGTTTAAGCAATAGCATCGCGATGTCCGGGTTGAATCCTCTTGCCACTGCTCTTATTATCTCTCGTCCTGTGAGGAGTGTCAGCGCGTCTTTTCCGAGTATTGTGACGTCGCCTTCGCTTGAATCGACTTCGATCTTGGCGTCGAGTTCCCTCTCTATGTGGCGCTTGATGACTCCTTCTTTTCCGATCAGGACGGCTATCCTCTCTTTGGGTATCTTGATCTCGTACGCGTACAGATCGTCTCCCCCCGGGGTCGGCGTTTCTGTTGCTTTCTTGATTATCGGGATTGTCTCCTCTCTGTCTGTCATCGATTCTTCTTCGATCAAGACAGTGGTCTCTTCAGCTGCTTTGCTACCCGATTCTTCCTGTTCAGAGAATTCGCTAGGCTCGGCTTTTTTCTTCTTCGAGCCTTTTTTCGGGGGAGTTTTCTTTGTCATGGGAGGCGATGCGGTTCTCTTCCGCGTGTTATGCTCTATTATCCATAGCCCCTTAAAAAGGTTGGTCTTGGTCATTGCATTGTCGGCGATCGATATTTCCGCCAAAGTGCTTCAGTCCTTCTGATAATTTAGCCGATTCTGTGATAACTATTTTATATCCGATTCCGTTCTCTGACCGCATGGCTCGCGGATGGAAGAAGTTAAGCTCAAAGACTGTATATTCAAACCCCTGGATCAAAGTTCAAGAAGATAAGGTCATCGGCCCTGACGGTAAGGAGACTATCTATAGTTATCTCGAGAAGTCTGCTGGCAACTTCATCATCGCCTTGGATGATGGGGGTTTTGTTTATCTTATCCGGGAATATCGTTACCCGCCTAAGAAAGAATTTCTCCAGTTGCCTGGGGGCGTCGTCGATTCAGACGACGTCCTCGGTCAAGCCAAGAAGGAGCTTCGTGAAGAGACTGGCATCACAGCAGATAAGTGGGAGAGGCTCGGAGGGTTCTATGTCGCTCCTAGCCATGAGACTAATTATATCAACGTCTTTCTTGCTACTGGATTGGATGTTTCGGGTCTCAAGATCGATAACCAGGAGCACGATGAGGCAATCGGGGATATCATCCGTGTCAGCGTCCCTGATTTGCGTCAGATGGTCCTGGCAGGCGAGGTCGAATGCGGGATAACGATCGCGGCGCTGAATCTTTTTTTTCTTAAGAATGGATGATTTCAGTCATCGATCACAGTCTCTTCATGTTGTATGATTCATATTTGTAGACGTCCAGGTTCAGCGCTGTCCGCCAGTCCGCTATCAGGTCCTTGAACTTCTCTCTTATCTTCATCGTGACATCATTCAGGTCAGTGTGCGACTTTGCTATGATGGGTATTGATAGGTCGTAATCTCCTGCCACTGCGAACACGGATATCACGTTAGGGTGTTCGCATAGGTAGGCTATGAATCTTTTGTGGGATTCTGTCTCAATCGATTTGAGCTTGACCTTCACGTCCATTGCAAGAGGATATCCTATCTTGCGTGGATCCACAAGTATAGTTGAGAAGAACACTTCTTCCTTCTGCATCTTCTTGATGCGCTTGTGTGTCGAGTCTATGGACAGGTCGATCTTCTTGGCGATCTTTGTGAGCGACATCCTCCCGTCTTCTTGCAGGAGGTTCAGTATCTCGCGGTCCTTCGCGTCCAGGTTCATCATTGAACTTATTCAATTATAGTATTTAAACCTTACCGAATAATTAAGATAAATTATCCAGTTAACTTAACTATCTCCTTTGCCTATGTGTTCCGGATGGCATACACAAACACTCTGGGTTCATACCCTTTGGTCAAGAAGGATCAACGCTACCGGCCGCTGGAGTCTATCTCCCAGGGCTACCCTGCCTCTGATGAAGAGCGCAAAGCAGTGCAGGCTGCTGACCAGCACTTCCAAGAAGCCACTATGGGTCATTCAGTCGGCAAGCTGGCCGTCTCGAGATATGGCGATTGCGTGGCTGGTCCTGATGTGAGGGCTGACATCGATGAGGCTATAAAAAAAGTAAGGGAGCACGCTGCGTCGCAAGGTTTCACTTTCGTCCATGAGATCCCTGTCGGGAGCGATATGAACCTTGCTGAGCGGGTCATGGCGCTATGAAAGAAGAGATCGGGTCTTTGAAAAGATGGCTGGCTTTTCAGCTTGAGCGCTTTGGCAGCAATGGGTATCTTGTGTGCATGAGCGGCGGTCTGGACTCAGCGACCGCCCTCAAGCTGTCTGTGGATTCTGTCGGCAAGGATAAGACTTTCGCTCTCACCTGCATAGTCGAGGGCATAAGCGATCCTGCGGATATGGTCCATGCCAAGGAATTTTGCAGGCAGCTTGGGGTGGAGCATTTCATCCTTGACATGACTCGGTTCTTCGAGTCATACCGATCGCTCTTCCAGGATATGAGCCCCTTGCAGGTCCACACATGCATGGCTCGCCTTCGTCCGGTCATCGCGTATTCCCTCGCGGATAAATGGGGCCTGAAGATCATGGGCACTGGCAACAAGTCTGAGAACGTCTTGCAGGGCTGGCTCCATATGACTAACGCATCTGATGTCATCCCATTTGTGCAGTTCTACAAGTTGGAGATCCGCGAGATCGCCAAAGAGATCGGCGTGCCTGCCCATCTAATCGATAAAGAGCCGAATGATAGCATGGTCAATGGAGTTAAGGACCGGGACCTATACTTCGGTTACGGTTACGAATTCATCGATCCGATAATCCAGGCGCTCGAAGAAGGTGACGTCTCGTATCTCGACACGCAGGACAGAAAGCTCGTTGCGTTGTTGGCGCATCAAAGGCGAAGGACGAGGTTGGATACTGAGTTTCCTATTTTCATCAGATGAGTGATCGTCTTGCCAGTCTAGCATATCTCTAAGCGTGTTGGCTCGTTAGCAGCATTCTTTTCAATTCTTGTTTGGTTATCTTAGGATTCTTTGCGTACGCTGGGTGAGTCTCTGTCATGAATCGCGTTATCTCTTCCACGTCTCCGTCTTCGATCCAGTCCAGCCATTGTTTGGTGAGCGCCATTATCTTTTCTTCCTCCACAGACTTTTGTCGGGCTTCTTCCGCAGTCAGATGACTGTCTGCGGCAATCATCTCGACTCTGTTGTCTTTTCTAAGTATTTTTTGAAATATGTATCTTGCTCGAGGAATATGATACTCAGACGTCACGACGATGATGTTCTTCCAATTATTTGGTTCCAGCAGGTTCTTTCTGGTGAAGTACGCATTTCCGATGGTGTCTTTGGAATCTTCTTCAGTTAAGATGTTCTTCTCAGGCACCCCTAGGCTGACCGCGTACTCTTTCATCGCTTTCGCTTCGGTCTTTGTCGGGGTATAACTCACCATGAACCCGCATGAGCCGCTCATGATTATTTTCTTGGCTAATCCTTTCTTGAACAGGTCAACGCCTTTTTCAACCCTGTATCTTGGGATCTGGGGCAGGGATCCATCTGGGTTGACAGAATGTGCCAGTATCACGATTGCATCTTTTATCATTCTTCTTTCTTCTTCCTCTCCTTCCTTATCTCCGCCGCTAACTCTGCTTCACTGCATTCTACCCCCAGTTTTCCGAAGAAATTGCATATGTTCCTGCAGTCGCGCACGATGTATTCCTCCGCATAAGGGTTCTCAAGTGTCGTGGCTTGTGACATGTCGATGATTATCGGTTTCTCGTTCCAATTCAGTATATTATACTGCGACAGGTCGCCGTGCACCAGGTTGCCTGCGCACAGCTTCTTCATCGCCTCTTTCACTTCAAGGAAGAATGCCTCAGGATCTGAAGGCAGTTTGTCTTTGACGCGCGGCGCTGGGACGTCATCACCCATGAACTCAAGCACTAGTATATTATTCATAAAAGCGATAGGTGTCGGCACTCGAACGCCTACCTCGCGCGCACGCAATAGGTTCCTGTATTCGCGGTGCACCCATGAAAAGATGACCTTGCGCCGGTACCGCCTAAGCTGTGGATAACGGTAATCATTCTTTATGTAATCATACATCTTTGTGAAGTCGCACGCTTCAAGGCGGTATATCTTCACCACGACCTTGCGCGCTCCGTCTTCAGCCGTTGCCGTGAACACATTGCTCTCTTTTCCTACAAATATTGGTGAGACCAATTCATCGATCACTTTTTTTGACTTCAGCCTCTCGATCGTGTTTAGAGTGAACTCATCAAACACATTCCCGTATGTCTTGAATTTGTCTCGCATCTTTTTGGGCATAAACACACCAAGAACGTGATAGGATATAAGCCTATTCAGTCAATCTTGCTCCATCACCTTTTTGAAACTTCACCATATTTCTCCTTGGATGTTCAACCTGCAGATCGACCGAAGCTATGCCGATGATTGGTCGACGCTCCGTGAGTTCCTTGTCAAAAGGTCAGCGGTCCGTTCTCTTGAGGGCGCGCTGAGGTCTTATTCTGGGCAGTTGTCGGATCTCCAATCGCGCCTCTCTTCTCCTGATTCTGGCGGATCGGTCAGTTTTGATGGTCTTCGGTCTGATTTCTCTAAAGTCAAGTCGAAGGTCGATTCTTTTCTTGGCGTTGGTTCCATATCAGAGCCGGCCGTCGTTTTCGGCCGATCGACGAGTTATTCTTGTGGTTCGGTGTCAGTCGCACCGGGCACTAAAACCGAGGTCATCCCTTCCCTGGCTCATGAGTATTGTCACCATGTGCAGATGGATTACCTCTCCTTAGAACGTATTTCGCCTGTCCTGTGTGAGGGTCATGCGATCGGTGTGGAGCTCTACGTGGCTAGACGGTTCAGTGACGAGACTGGCAATGAAGCGTTCCTGTTCTCGCCGTTGTCCAGACAAGTTTCCCGGCTCAAGACTTCTTACATATGGGTCTGTGCCAATCTGGGGATACGTCCCGACAAATCGCTGGTCTCACGCCCCTCGAGTCGGGACTCTTTTGAGTTGGGTTTTCTGAGGAATTTAGCAAGGCCTTCTTCCCACGCGGTGGGAGCTGCTTTCTTCACTCTCATCCCTGATGGATCCAGGGATTCCGCTTATCGGGGATTCTTGACAGGAAGCTTGTATTTTTGATCCTTCGATTAGCCAATCGTTACAAACTTTCCGTTTCTCACTGCCTTGATCGATACTTCCGGACGTTGTCCGACTCCTCGGTCATCGACGCTTATGAATCCGTTGCCGCCTTCGTAGTCTTTCACGCTCGCCAGTTTGGACTTGACGCATTCATTGTCTTTTCCGCAGGATTTCACCGCTAAATCAAGGATCATGTAGCTGTCGTAGGCATTGGCGGCGTAAAGGGTCGGCTCTTGGCCGAATCTTTCCATGAATCTCTTTTTGAATGCAGTCTTGACCGAAAGTTCGCGTGGGTCCTCTGGGTATGTATAGACTACGCTGTCGCTTAGGTTGTCTAGCTTTATGCTTGCCGGATCCTGGAACAGGTTCCATGTGAGTATTGGGACAAAGAAGCCGACCTCGTCAGCCTGTTTGACTATTTGGATCATGTTCGTGGAGTATCCAAGGACATATATTCCCTGGGCGTTTGTTTCTTTGATCTTGGATATCATCGTCCTGTAATCGCTTTCTGCCTTATCGAAATACTCTTCTTCTGTCAGGTCGATCCCATCTCGTGCAAGTGATCTTTTCAGTTCAGATATGCCCTCCCTTCCAAGGTCGTCATCCAATGCGAGCGTGCCGACCGATTTTATGCCTTGGGCTTTGGCGTATTTCGCTATCGCGTTCATCTGGTGTTTGAGTTCAGGCAGGAAGCTGAAATGGTAGTCTCCTGCGCTCGCTGTCTTTTGGACTACCATCCCGGTGGTTATCCTGGGGGTCTTGGCATCTTCCACCATCTCGGCCGTGGGAAGTATCGCGACTGTGCATATAGGTCCTAATATCGCGTCGACATGATCGATCTCTATGAGTTTCTTTGCCGCAGTGACGCCTGCTTTTGCGTCGCACTGGTCGTCCTCGATAATGAGTTTGATCTGGTTGCCGGATTCGTTAGCCGCAAGTTCCACTCCCTGCATCATCTGTTTTCCAAGCGCCGCGCTAAGTCCGGTCATCGGCGCCATCACGCCTGCCGTGAAACCTGTTTGCGTGTCTGCGGTTTTGGTCTGGCTGCAAGACGCCGCTATCATCAGAACAGATATCATGATAATGTAGGTAAGATTTCTCATTATTTTTCCCCCGGTCTTCCTCTTCAGTTCGAGATATCGCCTTAAATTATATGAACTAGTTACCCCTATTGGGGACATAAGACCAATGCCTATTTAAACCAATGAATCATATCTCTTTTTATGGATACTTCTGTTCTAAGCGAGTTGGGATTCAGTGACAGAGAAATCAAGGTCTACATTGCACTTCTCGAGCTTGGGTCTAGCAAAGCAGGTCCCATCGCAGCGAGATCTGGTCTTCCTCATACAAAAGTATATGAGACGCTCGGCAAGCTCATCCAGAAAGGACTTGTCTCGTACATCGTCGTCTCAAAGACGAAATTTTTCGAGCCTGCCGACCCGAAAGAGATCCAATCCATCATTGCCGAGCGAAGCCGTCGTTTCGAAGGCCTGATGGTCGAGCTTGAGGAGAAATGCAAGTTTGCAAAAGACCGCCAGGTGGCGGTCGTCCATGAAGGGTACAAGGCGGTCAAGGCTATTTTTGCAAGGGCCGAAGCAGAGTTGAAAAGGGGCGACTTCTACCGGGTTTTCGCTCTCAAAGAGACATACCGGGAGCAGCCGGTCTCGATCGGTTTTCTGCGTTCATTCCACGAGCGGCTGGAAGTAAATGGCGTCGCTGACAGGCTTTTGGGGCATTTAGGGAGTCGGCGCGAGATCCGGTCTATGTACTTTGGCAACAAGAATATCAAGATGCGGTTCGTCAGAAGGAGCATGCCTGTCGGCGTTATGATCTATGGCAACAAAGTGATACAGATAATCTGGGGTGAACGCCCCACCGCTATCGAGATCGTCTCTCGTCAGATGTTCGATCAATATGTGTCATTCTTTGATGAGATGTGGGAGTCAGCGAGGTAGTCGGCTTCGCCTGTGTTTTGGCTTTTCGTGTGACTTTCTCGTCGAGGCCCCGATACCTTTATAAACAATCTCCCCATATAGGCTTTATCCGAAAACGAAGTATGACAAAGGCAGGGTTCGGCAAGTGCCGTACAATACCCTTGTCCACCGTTAAGCACCCCGGCGCCAAGCGTCGGGCGCGCAAGCCGCTTCCGGCGACCGAGCCGGGCAATAGGGCGGAAACGATTGCGCGTTTAGCATTGGTTCGCCGACGAAGGTCCGTTGACTGATTCTATAGTGCTGAAAAGTGCGTGTCAAGCGCCCTCAAGGCGAGCGTGACAAAACGTCATCGCAAGAGCGAGCCCCGCGTCGCGCGGCGAGCGATTGGTCGATGGCTTTGGTCATGACGCGAGAAGGCGCTTGGACCGCACTGGAAAAACACAACTAGGGTGAATCCAGTATGGATTTCAAAGAATTAGGTATCAGTGATGAAGTGGTTCAAGCGACTAAGGATTGTGGTTATGAGACCCCGACTCCTATCCAGGAGTTCGCCATTCCGCGCATCTTGGATGGATTGGACATCATAGCGCAGTCAGCCACAGGTTCAGGAAAGACCGCGACGTTCGGCCTTCCGATGATCGACCGGATCGTCAAGGGTGAGGGCGTGCAGGGCCTCATCGTGGTCCCGACAAGGGAGCTTGCTGATCAGATCGGCCGTGAGTTGGTTAAGTTCGCCAAGCACAAGGACTTGAGAGTGGCTGTCGTCTTCGGCGGTGTTGGCATCAATCCTCAGATCCGTGACATCGCGGCGTCTGAGATAGTAGTCGCCACTCCAGGCCGTCTCCTGGACCATTACTACAATGGCTCGATAAACCTCGACAATGTCTCCATGCTCATCCTCGATGAGGCAGACCGCATGCTAGACATGGGTTTCATCGATGATGTGCAGAAGATCATAAAATCGACCCCGGAAGGCCGTCAGACTTTGATGTTCGGCGCTACGCTTCCGTTGCCGATAATCGATCTCGCCAAGACTTACATGAAGGATCCTAAGAAGATAACTACTTCGACCCATGTGTCGCAGGAGTATCTAGACCAGTATTTCTTCAATGTGGAGGTCAACGAGAAGTTCTCGGTGCTTGTGCACACCCTGCAGTCTGATACCCCTCAGCGGGCTATCATCTTCACAGGGACCAGGCGCAATGCCGACGCTGTCTCGCACAACCTCAACCGCCAGGGCATCAAGGCTGAGTGCCTACACGGTGGGATGAGCCAGAACAAGCGCACTGAGGTGCTCGACCAGTTCTTTGCTGGCAAGCTGCCTATTCTCGTCGCGACTGACGTCGCGTCGCGCGGCCTTGACATCAAGGAGGTCAGCCATGTCATCAACTATGACATCCCCAAGCAGCCTGAGGACTACGTCCACAGGATTGGAAGGACAGCGAGAGCCGGGGCTTCTGGTATCGCTTACTCTATCTTGAGCCCGCCTGATTTTGATAATTTCAGGCGTGTCGAGGCTATCTGTCCGACGCCTATCAAGCGTGTCGACAATGTCCAGTTCAAGCGTGTGCCTTTCGATTCAGGAAAGGGCCAGCGCATGGGCTTTGGCGGCGAGCGCGGTGGTTTCGGTGAACGCGGCGGCTTCGGCGGCCGTGGCAGATCTGACGATCGCCGTGGCGGCTTCGGCGGCCGTGACAGGCCGCAGGGCGGCGGTTTCGGTCAGAGAGGCGGCGGCTACCGCTCAGGCGGTGGTTATTCCCAGCAGTCTGGCGGCCAGCCTTCCGGTTCTTCCCGCGCTGAGCGCATGGGCAAGGATTGGTAGGATCTTTCACTTATCTTATTTTTTTGTTTTCTCAAATATCTAACTTTATTTCTAGATCACTAGGTCCGAGATATCCTTGATATTATCGTATACCCTGACCAGATCTTCATCGGCAGATAGTCTCTTTCTGTCTGATCTTTCTGTGTCCCAGAACCGCTTGGCACATCCGGCATCTTGTCTGATATAGGCGTTGAAAGCGTCTTCATATCTGCTGGCAAGGAATTGTAATCCATCCTCGCTGATCCTTTTCTTCTCTCCTCTCAGTGTTTTTGCTGCGATGGATTTGATCTCGTCCCCGATCTGTTCGATCTTCTGTATCAGCAGCCTCAGGTCCAGTATCTCGACGAAGCTCAGCTCTTTGCTCCATTTGCTGGTGAGTAAAGCCCTCTGCTGCATGATCACCGCGAGATAGAGCTTTCCGACCAGCCTGTCCCGGTCGATGATACTCTTTAGTACCTCCTCATCCTTGGATCCTCTGGCCAGGTCTTCCATCATCCCCTTTGTCAGGAAATGCATCCGGGATATCATCTTCTTGATGGGGATATCTGATTTCAGGTTTTGGATGGTTATTGTTTTGGAGTCCTCTTCTATTATCTCCAGGTTCAGCAGGTTGTTGACTTTTGATGCTATCTCCTTTCTTTCGCTCTCGGTGAATGGCTTGGACTTCTTGATCCTTATCAGGTCGGTCCCGAAGAGATAGTTCCGGATCAGGTTGCGGAAGAAGAACCGGTCATATTCGAAAGCAGCGGTCTTTTCGGTCTTCTCGTCTTCTTTTTCAGGGAAGATCATTATCTCGCCCGACTCCTCCATGGAGATCAGCAATTCGCTCCCTTTCTTCAGCCCGAATCTTCCTGTCCATTGTGAAGGGACTGATAGGTACAGCGATCCTCCCAGTTCCTGCAGTTTTCTCTTTTCTTCGGTTTTCATAGGATTAAACAAGTTTAAACAATTAAACATCATATTTAAACATTTCGCCGTCTTACTGGATGTTGTGATAAAAGATGCTTGAAGACATACTCCGGTTTAAGGCGCCTTTGATGGTGCAGTTCGAGATCACTCCCGCATGCAACAATGATTGCGGCTTTTGCTATAATTTCTGGCAGTACGACACGTCCGCAGGCCTTTCTCGCCGGGACGGCGTGGATAGCGCCCGGCTGACAGACATCATGGGCGTGCTTCTTGAGCGCGAGGTCCCTGCGGTCTGTTTCACTGGCGGAGAGCCCTTCCTTGCTAAGGAATCATTGTTTGGTCTGTTGGAGATGGCCCATCAGGGTGGCATGTACGCCAGCATAAACACTAACGGAAGGCTAGTAGACAAGCAGTCCGCTATAAGTTTGAGAATGCGCGGACTTAACTCGATCATGGTCTCGTTACATGGTGATTCCGCCGTGCTCCATGATAATGCGGTGGGTAGTCAAGGGGCATATCAGCAGACTTTAGCAGGGATTGATGCTCTGGTGGGTGAGGGGATCAATGTCACTGTGAACTATGTCTCTTCGCAAAAGAACGTGGGCAGTATAGTCAAGACTGCGGGTATGCTGGCTGATCTGGGTGTGCGGAGCATGACTGTCACTCCTCTGTTGCCTTTTCCAGGGGTTAAGGATCATCAGGATTGGGCCATGAGGAAGGAGCAGTTCAGGCAATACTTTGATGCACTTGTGTATGCGAAGGATAAGGGGTTGAAAATAGATAGCACGCTCCCCGTGGCTCCATGTATACTATTGGACATGTTCCCTCATGATTATCCTCACTACATGGATGTCATCTCGCCTAGAGTCTGCATGGCGGGTGTGTCTTTTATGGTGGTCTCTCCTAAAGGATTCAACCGTGCCTGTATACAAGCGCCTCAGTTGGATGGATTTGGGTCAGATGTCCAAGAGGATTTCCGCCGTGCCTGGGATAGCGCGGGCCGTTGGTCCGCGTCTGACCTGGTAAAAGATGAATGCTCTCAAGAGTGCTATGCGTTCTCTTCCTGCGGTGGGGGGTGCAGGACGTCTTCTTTGGCGGTCGACGGATCTGTCGCTGGAAGGACTATGTATATGGGGCGGCCCTTGCCTCAAGATGCGTCTCAATGTTTCATCAAGAGATTGGAGGTGGGCATCGATCAGGACGTCGTATCTTTCCGCAAGAAAGAAGGGATCAAGCGAAGGGCTGAATCGTTCGGCGGGGTGCTTGCTGATACATCCCATCAAAGTTTTGTTGTCTTGGACAAGGAGGGGATTAGGGCATACGACTCTCTCCCTGAGGAGTTTTCAGTCGCTCAAGGTAATCGGGGGGTCTACGTCCTTTTCGCGGCGGGAATTCTTGAGCCGGTCTGTAAGGAAGGTCTTCCATTCCAGGGCAGGGAGATATCAGTCATTCCAGCTTCAAGGATGTATCCGCGATTGGCCGGGGGGCTGCCGCAGGATGGCCGGGTTAGGATGCTGCGGGCCGACACGGGAGAGAGGATATACTTTTAGGAGGTCGCTGATATGATTAAAACAAAAGAACTGAGAAGGCCTATCCTGATGTATAACATCACTGAGGATTGCCAGTTGAGATGTAGGCATTGTTACAATGAGTCTGGTGGCGCACGGAGGTATACTCCTGCGGCAAAGCGTTTGTACAGCGATGTGGACAAGATTTCGAGGGTCGCAGGCGCCGTCAATTTCACGGGTGGAGAGCCCTTCTTGGTTCCGGAGTTGCCGCGATTAATCGGTCTGACGCGCTCTAACGGTGCGGATGCTATCGTGACCACTAATGGTTTGTGTCTGATGGGTCACGGAGCGCCCTCTCTTCTGCAAAGGATCGAAGGATATGTCTATATGGTCAAGATCGGGATGATGGGGGCTACTCCCGAGACTAACGATTTCATCCGTGGGAGTGGTCACTTCGACGTCGCTGTCAAAGGGTTGGATCTGCTGGCTAATTATGATGTCGTGAGCTGCATTAAGGTCTCACTGTCCAGGCATAATATGCATGAGATCGAATCCTTCGCGAGGCTTGCGCTCGATCATCGTGTGGATCAGATCGTATTCGGTCAGTTGGTAAGTGTTGGACGAGCATCTTCTTACTTGGGGGATCTGGTGCCTTCCTTGGACGACACGTGGAAGATGGGAGAAGAAGTCTGGAGAGTCAAGGAAAAGTATTGGGGCGCTGTCAAGATCGCAAGGCATTGCACTCTCAGCGGGCTTTGCTCAGAGCCAGGCTATTTTTACACAGTCACCACCAAGGGGTCGATGAGCCCATGCCTGATGCGCGAAGACTTGGCTATAGGGGACATTATGACAGATGACCTCGGATCGTTAATCAAGACGACTGATTCTGTGCGTGAGAATAACAAGATGCACTCTTCATGCAAAGACCTGCGCCCCATAAGTGGTCCTATCGGCTCACTAGACCTTCTTTTCGGTGATGCTTGAATCCGCGCTGTCACTCTGTTATCTTCAATATCCCGACCAGCGCTTCTCTCTTGTTGTTGGGCTCTTTGAATGTGTATAGGTAGTTATTCAGCCCTTTCCTCACTCCCTTGGCTCTGGGATGGAATTTCCTGGCTCTTCTCATTTTCGACGGGTCATAGAATATCAGCAGGTCTATCCGGACAGGATATCCTCGGTCTAATGGCGCGTGTTCATAGAACAGGTATGCTATGCTTCCAAATACTGTTGGATGCTTGTCGTCTTTGCCTCTCACGACCTTAGAGTTCTTCACTTCGATCGTGCCTGCGTGGATGTGGTAATCGTATCCTGAGAATTCGTCGTGGCACACGCCCTTTCTCTCAGGATCATGTTTGTCGGTCCCTGTCTTTAGCACGATCTCTGCCAGTTCATCGAGGGACATGCCTTTATGGTCGTCTGAGCTTATGGCGCGCAGGATATAGGTTCCATCCGGTAGCATCAGAGCGATCGCTTCATCGACTTTCCGCCCGATCATTAAGTAATCCGGCTTCTCGCCAGTCCGGTATTCTGGGACGGTCACTTCTGAGGATTTGGCTGCCATTGTGGATTTAATGCAGAGTGTCACAATAAATTTGTTTCTTTCCCTATCTTTTTAAGTCCCTTCTGGTTGCCGCTTATTATGTCATTCGGTCTGATATTTGATCTCGACGGCACTCTTATGGATACCATCCCTGTGATCGAGCGGTCGCAGACAGAAGTCCTCCAAAGATATGGTGTGGTGCTGCCTCCGGGTTATTCCAATTGCTTCGCTGGCCTTCCTCTTCGTGACATCGTTGCTCTGATCAACAAGGATTTCGGCAAGTCTCTTGATTGGCAAGAGATGGGCGGGCAGATGAGTGAGATAGAGTCCAGGGTCTTGGAGAATGGCCCCTCCATCGTCTTCGACGGTTTAGTCGATCTGTTGAAAGACGCCAGGCGGAGAAGGGCAGGATTGGCTGTCGGCACTTCATCGGAGATCGATCGTGCGCATGGTCTTCTTTATGTCTCTGGCCTGTATGGGTTTTTCGATGATGTGGTGGGCATCGAGGCTGTCAAGCAAGGCAAGCCTGCTCCTGACATCTTCCTTGAATGTGCGAGAAAGTTGGGCTATCTGCCTAAGAGGTGTGTCGTCATCGGCGACGCCCGCAACGACATGCTCGCCGCCAGAGCCTGCGGGATGAAGTTCGTGGGTTTTGCACCCAGGGATGGCAAAGACCGTTTTTCCGATGCAGATCTGGTCATCAGCTCATACCGTGGGATATCTTGCAGGAGTTTAGAGCACTTGATTTACCGCGCTGAGAAGTGATCACCTCAGAACAGCCTTGCTCCTGCCTTCACTTTCTTGTCTGGCACCGCGAGCACCACTTTTCCGTCTTCTCCAGCGAATCCGGTGGTCAATACTTCTGACACATAGTTGGCGATCTGTTTTGGTGGGAAATTCACGACGCACACGACCTGTTTTCCTATGAGGTCTTCTTTCTTGTAGTGGTGGGTGATCTGCACGCTGGACCGCTTTGTGCCGATCTCTCCAAGGTCGATCGACAGCTTGTATGCGGGCTTCTTGGCTTCAGGGAAGTCTTCGGCTTTGATAATCGTGCCGACTCGTATCTCGACTTTCTCAAAATCATTCCAGGAGATGTTGGTCATGGGGGTGGCTGTTGTCTAAAAGTTCACTGAGTCTTTTTCTTCTTCCATATCTGGTACGTGCGGAATCCTGTGTCTTCGCGTCCATACTTCTTTTCAAGGACCAGCTCGTTATCACGTTTTATCTTCGATTCGAGCGCAGTCAGGCCGTCTTTGCATGTTTTGTCGTCTGCGCCGCACCAGAACGCCTCTGGCACGTATAGCACGCCCCACGCCGATCCGATCGTCTGGTCGTATATGGCTGCGGTTGAGTCCACGCTGAAGTAGAATGGCTCGAAATATCCCGATGAGTATGCTGCGACAAGCGGGTCTGCTGTGAGCACGACTCCTTTCACGTCATTTGAATCGAAGTATTTGTACACTTCTCTCACGATCGGCTGCGGCTGCTCGAATCGCCATCCGTAGTATTTCTGGTCTTCGGGGTAGAGAAATAGCGCTAGGCAGGCAATCACTGCGGCGAGAGCGAAGGCTCTCAATTGCCTCTTTCTTTCTGGAGTGTATCCTATCCATTCTATCGTCTCGACAAGCCCCACAGCTCCAAAGATTGAGAGCAGGGGCAGCATCGGCATCGCGAATCTCATCTGCTTGTTTAGTATGCTGCTGAAGTACAGGAGGTACACGATCAATACTATCCACGGCGCAGCTTTCTCCTGTTCTTCGTATTCCTTCTTGAGCAGGAACCATATCAACCCGAGCGCTGCCAGCCACATCAGGAAGTCTTCACCAAGTATCCCTTTGAAGTAGAACAGCGCTGATTCAGCTCCTTCAGATGGGTTTCCTGCGTGCCATGACGCGAGTATCCATGGTCGAAATAAAGCGTGCCATGTCTTGCTTGTCTCATTGTGGTACAGGAACCAGTTTGCTATCATGTACAATGCAGGCAGTATCGAGAACGCTGCGAGGAACTTCCACATTCTGTCGAATCTCTCGCTCGATTTTCGGTCTAGCAGGTAATATATCCCGAGCGTCCCTCCCAGCGCCGCGAGCGCGAGCCCGTGTGGGAATCTTGTCATGAATGCCAGTCCGGCCGCAAGTCCGCTCCATGCTATCTTCTTATCATAGAATAGGTTCAATGCTAGCAGCAGGAAGAACGTGCTTGGTATGTCTGTGAGCACATATCCTGAGTAGAGAAAGAATGTGGGCGCTGTGGCGAGTATCATCGCTGCGATCGCTCCTGCGGTCTTTGAGTGCATCTTCGCGCCTAACCTGTAGGTCAGGAATACGCATCCGCTCGAGAACGCTATCGCGATGATCTCTGCCCAGAATATCTGGTCTAGTCCGAGTTTCCACGGCAGTCCGATGAGTGATGGCAATCCGATGGGCCTGATTATCTCCCATAGTCCGGCTCCTCCGGCGCTCCACAGGAATTTGCCGATGCCCAGATACACTGCCTCGTCCCATATGACGTCGTGGTTGCGCGTCATGAAGTAGAGGCGCCAGGCGATGAATACGATCAGTATGGTGATTATTCCCCAGTGTGTTTTTGCGGTTTTCAATGCGCGGTCGAGGGCCCCTTTCTTCTCTTCGTGCCCTTCTTTCTTCTCAAGCCCTTCTTTATGGCTCATTGTTTCTCCTCTTGGTCGGTCTTGAACCTCTCGCATTCCAGTGGAGCTGTCTTAAACGCGCCGCAGATCAGTCTTGAGAGGTCGGTCTTCTGGACCACTCCTTCGTGCTTCTTCTCCTGTATGACTATGCTGGGGTAGCTTGTTATGTTGTACCTGCTCCTCATGATCTTGATGAACGGCTCTTCTTTCTCCAGGTCCACGTTGATCGGGAAGACGAGCAATCTCTCATCGAATATTTTCTTGAAATATGTGAGTATGACTCCCTGGTCAGGGCACACTGTGCAGTCTTTTAGCGAGTAGAAGTATAGCACGCTGACCATGTTGATGTCGCACAGGTCTTTGGCCTTCTCTGAGAAGAACCAGTAGTTGATGTTGTCAAGCAGGTATTTGCGCCCGATCAGGTTGTATTCATCTTCGTTGATGCGCGTGCCTTCCTTGTAATCCTCGAACGTGTCTAGTGATTGTCCTAGTTCCGCGACGCTCTTGTCGAGCGCCACTTTCAGTGTGGGGCACGAGTCTGTGGCGTTTGGCAGGCTTGTCAGGAACGCGTATTGCAGCTGCAGGCTCTGGTAGTTGATCTCCTGCTCCTTGTTGACTTTGTTGGTCGCGTCGAGCCTCATGTTGTCCACTACCATCCCTAAAGCGAGGCCTAGCGAGAATATGAGTAGTGTGATTAGTCCTGCGAGGATATACTTGTCGAAGCTGATCTTGCGTTCTAGCGTCATGTGGAAGACCTTCTTTATTGACGAGAGGACCTGATTATTCCTTAAATAGTTATGGTTGGGGAAGAGCTCATCGCTTCCTCACCGATCCCTTCTTCCTCTCTTCGACCGCCCTCCATCCCTCTGGCAGTCTGTTTTCATCTTCGCTTCTTCTTTTCCAGCTCTTTCCTTGTCTCTATCATTGATGTTATTTTCGCTTTGATTAGCTCTTGCGAATCGATGTCGAGTAGAGGCATGGCGATGTCCAGGGCCATGTTGATGCCGTCTGTGAATGTGTTGTAGCCGTAGTTTTCCTTGCTGTCGCCTTCTGCCGGTTTCTTGTAATTCTCCACAACAGATGGATAGTACGTGTCCGCGAGGCTTTGGGCTATTGTCTTGTTCTCTGCCCAGATCTTGTTGACTCGCTCGTCTCCTGCCATCTTTTTGATTGTTTCTTCGCTGGCGCCGTTCTTCAATAGGTAATCGCAGTTTTTGCAGGTGGGTGACGTTGACTTATTTTTGCATATCTGGCATTGTTTAGTCATCTTTTATTCTCCATCATTCTGGTTGTTCACTCTTCATCTTCGAGATCCGGATACTGCTCAGGCGCTTTGCCTTTTGATTCTAGTGAGGTCGGATATTTTCGGTTCTTTTCGACCGTCCCGAAGCCCGTCACTTCTATCTCGAATTTGTGGTCATCGCCGAAGTCGAATAGGTATGCGAATTTCTGGCCTTTCTTGAGTTCGAATATGCCGATTGGGGTTTTGTCTGAGGTCTTTCTGCCGTCCGGCTCGAATGGGCAAGTGACTTCCATGTCGCAATCCTTGCTGTATATCTTGTTATCCATGAAGAATGAGTACATATGGTCGTTGTCCCATCCCATTACATCTTGTATCTCTTCGTGGAGAGCTTGCATTGTGTCTGTCTCTCTCATCTCGATCTTTATCCAGATGCCCCTCCTGCGCTTGTATATTGCCTTGAGGAATATGGTCTGATGTGGGTCTATCTTCGCCGGGATGGACGGCTTGTTGATCCCCTTTATCTCTTCGATATATCGCTCAAGCGAGCTGATGATTTTGTCGATCTTCTCATTCTTGGCAGGGTCGGTCAGTGTGTGTTTTTCCGCGTCTTCTATCGCAAGCATGATTTCAAAGTATTTCCTGCATCTTCTGTCTGGCAGTGAGAACAGCATCCTTCTGAATGCAGGATCTCGTAGATCCATCATAGCCTGCTGATTTCTTTCTATTTTCGGCATCAATCTCTTCGATGCTTCTTCGGCGAATCCTTTCTTCCCGAGATTGCTTTGTTCTTGTGAAGTTTTGGATATCTCCCTGACGATTTTCATCTGTTTCACGAGTAGCTCAAGGATCTTGATTAGGGGAGTGAATTCTTTGGTCTTTGTTCCGAAGCCCTCTAGCATCTCAGCATTTTCGTCAAAGCGCTTTAGGATATCCTTCGTGTTCCGTATTTTATTCGGTTTCATAGTCTTACCTTCTTTTCCATGATATGGTTTTTCTTTAGGTCTGAATCGATTAGCTTTATGGCTCGCCTTTCTAGTTCATGCTTGAGCTTTTCCGGAAGCTCTTGTGGTTTTGGGCAATACATCCATATTTTCATCTTCATTTCTCCCTTCCCTGCTGTTTCATCGCGTTGAAAAACTGTGAAATAAAAGTCAGATAGCCTCGGCTTCCGCCGATTGACCTATGCAGCTTTGCGGATCTCAGCACACAAGAGATGGATAATGACACGTCTCGTTTGTCATAGTTGTTGAGGAGCAGGATCAATTTTAAGTTATCGATGATTCCTTTCTCCAATTCATTGAATTTCATGTTTTCAGAGAAGAGGCGATCTCTTATGTTCTTTAATGCTTCAATCACATCTGAGTCTTTTAATGATCTGTCTTCTAAAGACCGATCTCGGATTGTTTCTTCGATCTTCATCAATATGGGATAGAACGCTTCCTTGTTCCTATCGCTTATGGCATCGATGCCCGTGCCTGTTTCCTTGCAGAGGGAGGAGATCGTGTGCATGTCCGGGTCAAAATTTTCTAAGTTTTCGTTTAGATCGTCAGTTATGCTTGCGTTTTTCTGGCAGTCTTTCTTGAACATACTGTAATGTCTCTTTAATCTCTCTATAAGCAAAGCGTCTGTCAGAATCAACTTTTCAAATAGTTCGAGGAGTGTTTTTGAATAGGCGGTTTGCTGTCCGGTCAATTCAAGTATTGGGCCTTTCACATCCTTAACTAATTCTTTTCCGCCCATCCATTGTTCGTAAAATTCTATACTCTCCCACCCATATCCGATCGTTGCCTGGATCATGTCTTTGCTCGAGATATTGATGAAGACTCTGCGGCAATCACAGTTGGGGCGGTTGCAGTAGCTTTCTATGAGAAAATATTCGCCCTTTGGCAGTCCGGATTCTTCATTCATGACAATTAAGCATCTTGTTTCTTTCTCAGCTATGTCCGGAAATCTCTCATAAAATGGTTCCATCATCATTTTAATCACCATGCTCCATATGCGTTTTGGTATAATCAAGATCCAAGGCATTCTTTTCTGATCTTCTGCCATCTAAACAAACTTCTGTGAACCCGACTTGGGGGGTTGCTTGGGGGGTTGGCGGCCGGTTCAGGGTCACTATGAAGAAGTTGGTGAATTCGAGCTCAGTATTGTTCATGGTATCCTCGTCCTCACAATCCGGCTAGCGCTAATGGGTCCCTGGGGATATAGTCGTGGGATCGTGTTTATCTAGGTTTCGCAAGGGTTGGAGTGGTTAAAGTAAATCTGCGGTCCGGATGGCGTTTTTCCATTATCACAGCTCAATCATCCCGACCTTCGTTTCCATCGTGGTATCAAGCGATACCGATCTAGTATCATTGAAAGTTTGTGGTGACTGGGCTCCATCCAAAGTTCATCTGCAGCGCCTCATGAGCCTCTTGTGGGTAAATCGCTTTGTATCTCGGGTGTGCGGGTCGTACCGTTCATTCCTTGTACGGCTCGGGTGCTTTGGCAAGTCGATAAAGCGCAAAAAGCGGTACGTTCTTCTTGTATAGTACCGAATTCAGTTAACATTGACCTATAGTCTGGAGTATAGAAATTTT
>JBBSWF010000016.1:0-42374 GCA_038046365.1 Nanobdellota archaeon | reverse complement strand
CATGTTTGGAAGTAGTTGCTTCATTCAGAGATCACCTCTGTTTTGGATCAAAGCAGCTACTTCCTTTATTTCATTTAAAAGCTAAACCGCACAAGATCAGTTAGAGAACTGGCCAAGATTGTCAAGCGAATCACTAAATGCAAGAAAGCAGGAATCTTAATCTCTGGATTCGATGTTGCACACACCCACATACACATCATCCCGATGAAAGAAATCAAAGACGCCGCCACAAGACGAGTCTGGGAAAAGGGATGGAAACCCGCACCGTTTAGTGTATTAGAAAAGATGGCTAAGACAGTATCTAAGGAGATCAAAACAACCCGAGTCACCGGCAAAGAAGGAGTGATGATATTCTTCGGAAAGAGAGGCATTAATCCTGAGAAAATGAAAGAAACTGGAAAACTGTGGGATGAATGGGACAGCCATAACCGAGCATGAATACTGTTTAGCCCCGCATCATTGCCGGAATCCATGCGAAAGAATAAATACAGCGCCCGCATGCAAACTTTACGGATAATAAGCATCCGATAACGGAGGTATGAACAATGGCAAGCATCGCACTCATATTGGGAGGAGTAGCACTGGTAGTGGTGTTATATGTGATATTCAAGTACAACTCACTGATCACCACAAAGACCCGCGTCGAGAACGCATGGAGCCAGATCGACGTTCAACTCAAGAGAAGAAGCGACCTCATCCCTAACCTGATCAACACAGTCAAGGGATATGTCAAGCACGAGAAAGGAGTGCTTGAGGAAGTCACGAAGGCAAGAAGCGCGTTCGACAAAGCAAAAGACATGAAGGGCAAGGCGAAAGCGAGCAATATGATGAGCGACACGCTCAAGACACTGTTCGCGGTGGCTGAGAACTACCCGCAGCTCAAGGCGAACGAGAACTTCATGATGCTCCAAGAAGAGCTGTCAGGCACAGAGAGCAAGATCGCGTACTCAAGGCAGTTCTACAACGACACTGTCGAGAGGTTCAACACGATGCTCCTGCATTTCCCGACAAACACCTTCGCTAAATGGCTCGGATTTGCGCCCAAAGAATTCTTCGAGGCGGCCGCGAGCGAGAGAAAGAACGTGAAAGTCGAGTTCTGAAGAACCGGCCGATATTTTTCTTTTTGATTTTGTCAATCTAGAATCTAAACAACCAGTATAGAAAAATCCCGACGTGAAAAGATAGGCACTATGAAAAAACAAGAGGCATCACAGACAGAGGCCGGACCAAGACGCGACCTCTACGACGAGATCAGCTCGAACAGATGGAAGACTATGATAATATTCGTGATGTTCTTTATCATGATCGGCGTGTTCGGATGGCTGTTCGGCCTGTACATAGGGGATGTGATAGTAGGGTTCGTGATGGCGTCACTGTTCTGCGCTGTGTACTGCCCGATAGCGTATATGGCCGGCGACTCCATGATACTGACTGTCAGCTCTGCCAGGCCAGCAACAAAACAAGAATTCCCGTTCCTGCACAACACAGTCGAAGGACTCGCGATGGCAGCAGGAATACCGATGCCGCGCGTATTCGTCATCGACGACACGGCGATAAACGCGTTCGCCACAGGACGATCGCCTGAGCGCGCTGCGATAACGGTGACAACCGGAGCGCTGAAGAGGCTCAAGAGGACAGAACTCGAAGGAGTCATTGCGCACGAGATGAGCCACATAAAGAACTTCGATATACGAGTCATGATGCTCGCGGCAGTGCTAGTGGGAGTGATAGCCCTGCTATCAGACTTCTTCTTGAGAGGAGTGTTGTACGGTAACCGAGGAAACGATGACCGGGAAGGAGGGAACGGCGCGGCAATACTTATCGTGATCGGAATCGTGCTCGCAGTCCTGTCACCAATCATCGCACAGATGATACACCTCGCAGTGTCAAGAAGAAGAGAGTACCTAGCGGATGCATCAGGAGCTATGCTGACGCGCTACCCCCGGGGGCTGGCTGACGCACTCAAGCGAATAAGAGACGACAAAGAACCGGTCGTCGACACAGCAAACAAAGCCACAGCGCACCTCTATATCGCCAACCCGCTGCGCAATACGCGAGGACTAGTCGTTGGACTGTTCGCGACGCACCCGGACATCAACGACAGGATAGGACGATTAGAATCGATGTGAGAATATCGACTGCTGCCGGAATCTATCTGAATTCGAAAAGATTGCGCCATTTTCACCTTTCTTTAAATCGGATATCTGCCAAAGGAAAAGAGATTGGGAGAGACCATGGCAGACATCGATGAAACCGGAGATACGGACTACTTCAGTGACAGAGGCACGATCCGCCAGCCCAAGAAACCAGACCCCCGGTCACTGGACAACATCATCCAGGAGATCTATCAAGGAGTATCCAATGTCGCTGGGTTGATATCGCCTACATTCAAGGAAACAATCGACAAAGCGGCAGGCATGACACTCTCTGTGATAGTAGGCTATTACAGCGGATGGCTCGTCGACCAGGCACGCAACACAATTGTTGGGCAATACATAGGACTTGACGCAGGAATACAAGCCATGCATGAACTATCCGGAGGAAGGATGGAGGCAGCAAGCTACGCAATAATCGGAACAGGCCTAGGAATCGCAGCTTATGCGACGACAATTATCTCAAAAGCATGGCACAACCAAGAACGCACAGAAACCAGATGAGAAGGCTTTTCTGACAATGAACATAATCCAACATGTAAAGACTGCCGCGGCTTACACCGGACGAGTCATTAAAAATACATTCTATCACGCATGCGAGACCGTGAATAGAAAAAAGAAGAAGATAGCCCAGGCAGCAGTATGCACTGCCGCAACACTGGCGCTGACAGGATGGTATGGCAACGAGTTGATGAAACGAACTCTACTATACGACCGCGTTGTGAGCAGCATCTCAACAGAACAAGCCGCAAACGATCTAGAGAAGATCCTTACAGAGGAGCTCGATGAACTGCAGAAGGCAGGGGGGAAAATCCGCAACCACAGGCAATATCTCCTGACCAACAGACACACCGATCCAGAAGGGCATGCCAAAGAAGCAGCAGTGATCGAGGAGGCAGGCATCGAGATATACGAAAAAATGATAAGACCCGCGGCCAGAAAACTGGACGGCCGGACGTATTCACCTGATCCAAGGATATGCACCGGAACCTATCAATCTGCGCTGATGATGCACAAGATACTCCTGCCAGCCATTATATTCGGATTCGCAGGAGCGATGATTGCGCAATCCAGGATATTCTATAGGGCCGCGCGAGAAACGAAAAGCAAGATTGGCAAAGCCGCAAGATACACCGCTATCACTGGAATGGCCGCCGCGTTGCCATTGCTATCATTGGCTGGAGCGGAGGCGTATCAGAGGGTTAGACCTATCACAAACCATTACGCCCCATACTTCAACGAGATAAACGCTTCGGCAGGAAGGTGCTATGTGACCACGCCGCACGACGTGGCACTGGTATTGTACCATGAGAGCAGGCATGCAAAACAGTTCAGGACAGACAACCAGCCATGGATATTTAACGGGGTATTTGTAGAAGGAGAAGTCCGCATGAGAGAGAGGATCATGGCAAGAGAACTCACAAGAACAACTAGGGATGCGGCATTCCTTGAATCCACAGCGACAAGGACCATCCCTGAACTTGCAGGAGTCTACCTCTACGCCTGCCGAGAGAGCAGGATGCCGGCAAACTTATTCCTGCTCGCGAGGGTGGCGAGAGAAGCAGGCCCGTACCTTGGAGCAGAACTCGAAGAACATTCACTTGGAACCGCGATATATATGATGGCGATAAATAACGCTGGCGAAGAGATAGTAGAGAGAGCGCCGAAACAAGAGTATGGCGCGATAGTCGACGCCGCACAGGGAAAGATAACGATTAAATAAACCCGGCTTAACACTCCGACGGGGGATTATGGCAATACCACTAGGCACATTACTGCGCCACTACAAGAGAAGCGATATCCAAGAGGCGATGGTGCGCGCGGCAGAGGACAAGGAGATCGCAGTCAAGTACGGAGACAAGGGATTTGGCAAGAGACCGGATGTGCTACGCAACCCGCGCGATGTCATAGAATTCGCGAAGAATGGAGCGACATCATTCCACTGCAGCGAGGAACTTTGGACAAACCCCCTGCTAATCGAGACTGGAAAAAGAAAAGAAGACCTTGACCAGATAAGGAAAGGATGGGACCTTATCCTTGACATCGACTGCAAAGAACTGCGATACTCGCAGATAGCCGCAGACCTGCTTGTCCAAGCACTGAGATACCACGATATAGAGAACATCACAGTGAAGTTCTCAGGCAACCACGGCTTCCACATCGCAGTGCCATTCCAATCATTCCCCGAAGAGGTGCAGGGAGTAGCTACGTCCACACTATTTCCAGAAGGGCCAAGAAGGATCGCGGGCTACCTAAAAGAGATGATCAAGCCGCACCTCGCGCAAAGGCTTCTTGAGAGCGATAAAGACACAAAGATCATCGCAAAGAACGCAGGAGTGGATCTGACTAAACTTATAGTCAATGGGCAATTCGACCCGTTTGAAGCACTCGCAATAGACACTATACTATTGTCATCTAGGCACCTATACCGGATGCCGTTTAGCTTCAATGAAAAATCAGGCCTGGTGAGCATACCTATCGATCCGTCGAAGATACTGGAATTCGACAGGGCAACGGCCACAGCAGAATCAGTGGAAGGGAACAAACACAGTTTCCTCGACACTGGAAAAGCAAAAGCAGGGGAAGCACGCAAGCTCATCATTCAGGCATTCGACTACAAGCTACCAGAAGACAAGATAGAAGCAGCCACACCAAAAGGAATAATCGAGAGAATCGGAGGAGGAACCCGGCCAGGATTCGAAGAGCCCCAATTCGCGCTCCAGGAAGAGCTCTTCCCGCCATGCATAAAGACTATACTCGCAGGCATGGGAGACGGGAAGAAGCGAGCAGCATTTGTGCTAGTCAACTTCCTTCGCAGCGTCGGATGGCAGCCTGACAAGATCGAAGAGAGGCTGCGAGAATGGAACAAGAACAACAAGCCGGAGATGCTGCGCGACCAAGATATGCTAGCTCCACTGCGATACCACAGCGCCAAGAAAAAATCCATGCCGCCAAACTGCGAGAACAAACAATACTACGTCGACGTTGCGATCTGCAAGCCAGACAACCTGTGCCGATACATCAAGAATCCAGCACAATATTCCCTGCGCAAGGCACGGGCTATAGCTGAGAACGCGCCGAAGAAGAGAGGGGGCAGGAAGAAAGAGGATAGCCAGAATATAGATAACAAAGAACATCCTGTCGGGACAAACGACACGCCTTCTGAATCAAGGACCGACAGATCCACTGAACACCAATCTTTATAAACCCCCTCTGGCTCCCGAACAATAACGCGTGGAACAAAGGAGTTCCCCGCGACGACAAACATCCGCTTTTACGGCCTGAAAAGGGAAGACGGAACGAACCGCGATCGCGGCACTTCTATTCCGGAAGCCCACGAAAAGGCGCTAAACAAGCGACACGCACTCGACGGAAACCCGGCGAACGTGGCGCACAGACAAGCGGAACATAGACTGACAATCGAGGGCCTCAAACCCTACAGACGACTCTATTTCAGAGCGCCTATCGGGAATGCGGCGAATCCAAAATGCCAACAAAGAGAAACCCGCACCACGGAAGCATGCAGTTTTGGCATAGATGCCGAGCTAAACGCCAGTATCCAAGAATAAGAACATGGGCAAAAGCGGACGCGGCAAAACCACTTGGGTTCGCAGGATACAAAGCAGGAATGACACACTGCATCATAGTCGACAAGCGACCAAACGCGCTTACCAAGAATGAAAAGATCTGGATACCAGTTACAATCCTTGAATGCCCGCCGATGCGAGCATTCGCCTATGTCACATACATAATGACTCCTCATGGCAAGAAAAGACACAGCCAAGTATCAGCAGCCAAGCAGGAGAAAGACCTCGCGAGGAAAATGAACCTGGCGAAACAGCCAGCTGAACCAACACACCCAAGCCCAGCAAACATCTGCGACGTCACACTACTTGTACACACACAACCAATCAAGGCAGGCATCGGCAAGAAGACACCAGAAGTCTTCGAAGTCGCCATCGGCGGAAAGACATCCGCAGACAAATTGACGACCGCACAGGGATTCCTTGGCAAAGACATACTCGCATCTGATGTGTTCAGCGAAGGCCAACAGGTCGACTGTCACGTCATCACACGCGGCAAAGGACTACAAGGAGCGACCAAAAGATTCGGAACCGGACTTAGACACCACAAAAGCGAGAAAGGGACGCGCGGACCGGGAAACGTCGGAGGATGGACTGGCAACCGAAGCTGGAGAGTCGCACACCCCGGACAGACAGGATACCACATGAGGACAGAGATCAACAAGTGGGTGGTCAAGATAGGGAACGACGCGAGCGAGATCAACCCATCGAGCGGACTCAAACACTATGGATTGGTAAAAGGGACATACATGCTACTCAAAGGCAGCGTCGGCGGGCCATCAAAGAGGCTGATACGCCTCGCGCCGGCCAGACGGCCGAACCACCGAATGATCAAGGAATCGCCAAAGATCGACGCAGTAGGAACAACGGCATGAAGATGAGAACATGAACGTAAACTTAATCACACTCACGAACACAAAAAAAGGCACAGTCAGCCTCCCTGAGCAGTTCTTAGAGCCGATCAGGAACGACCTTATCCACCGCGCATTCGTAGCAGTGGAGAGCAACGAACGCCAGGCGTACGGATCACACCCAGAGGCAGGACAAAGGCAAGCGGCAAAACTCTCAAGACGAAGACGCGAATACAAAGGATCCTATGGAATGGGTATATCGCGTGTACCACGAAAGACACTATCACGCCAGGGAACAAAGATGAATTTCGTCGGAGCGGTCGCGCCAGGAACAGTCAAAGGACGACAAGCCCACCCGCCGAAAGCAGGGAAGAGATGGACCAAACAGATCAACGCCAAAGAGAACAGGAAAGCCATCAGGAGCGCGCTTGCGGCAGCAGTCGACAAGAAGATCGTCGAAGCGCGAGGGCACAAAGTACCAGACCAATTCCCATTTGTCATAGAATCGAGCGCAGAAGCGATCAGCAAAACAAAAGAGCTGCACACGGCGCTAGTCACAATCGGACTTGAGAAAGAACTCGAGAGATCGGACAACAAAAAGATCCGAGCCGGCCGCGGAAAGATGCGCGGACGCAAATACAAGCAGCCGACAGGACCACTTATAGTCACAAGCGGACCATGCAAACTGCTAGAGACCGGATGCAACATCCCCGGAGTGGATGTCGTGACTGTCAACAGCCTCAACGCGAAGATACTCGCGCCAGGAGGAATGCCTGGACGATTGACGATATTCACGCAAGCAGCGATAGAGAAGCTCGGGAAGGACAAGCTATACTGCTAAAGAGCACAAAGAAAAAATCACAATCACGACGAAAATGGCACAACACCCAAGCGCGGTCATCAAGCACCCACTCAACACAGAGAAGGGCATCCGATTGATGGAATCAGAGAACACACTGGTGTTCGTAGTCGACAAAGCCGCGACAAAAACAGACATCAAAGGAGCGATAGAGACACTGCTCGGATGCCACGTCAAGGCAGTACGCACATTCAACACACACCTCGGCGAGAAACGCGCTTATGTGCAGTTCGCGCAAGACACGCCGGCGATAGACATAGCGACAAACCTAGGACTGATGTAATATGGGTAAAAATCTGATACAGCAAGCGAGAGGAAAAGGCGGACCGACCTACAGGTCTCCGTCATTTAGGTTCGCAGGAAAGATCTCATTCAAACCGATTTGCAGCGACAACATCACAGTCCAAGGAAAAATAATCGACCTGATCAAGTGCCCAGGGCACAGTTCGCCGCTTGCTGAGATAAAATACCAAGACGGAAGCAAAGCTCTCTTGCCTGCGCCAGAAGGCGTCGCGGTAGGCGATGAAGTCTCAGCAGGCCCTGATGCGCAAATCGACTCGGGCAATGTAAGAGCAGTTAAAGATATCCCCGAAGGGACACTCATCAACAACATAGAATCACGACCAGGCGACGGAGGCACCTTCTGCAGAGCAGGGGGGACGTTCGCCAAAGTCATAGAGCGCCACAACAACGGAGTGCTCGTCATGCTACCTAGCAAGAAGACCCGCATGTTCCTAAATGAATGCCGGGCAACGATAGGGATACTCGCCGGAGGAGGAAGAACAGAGAAGCCATTCCTTAAAGCCGGAACTAAGATGCACCTCAAGCGCGCCAAGAACAAGCTATACCCCCGCGTCTCAGGAACATCACAGAACGCAGTGGACCACCCATTTGGAGGAAGCAGATCGTCGAAGAAAGGAATTCCAACGACAACACCTCGCAACGCGCCACCGGGAAGAAAAGTAGGACTGCTGCGCGCGCGATTCACAGGACGCGGCGGAAAAGGCAAGAAGTGAACAAACCAAATCGATGAACTACCATGGCAAAAAAAGAATTCAGCTACCGCGGAAAAACGATGGAGGAGCTAAAGAAGCTCAGCGTCAAAGAGCTTTCAGCACTCTTCACAGCACGCGCGAGAAGGAAGATAAAACGCGGCTTCTCAGACCGCGAGAAGAAGCTGATGGCAGGCGTAGCAAAGAAGGGCAATGCCGAGACGCACTGTAGGGATATGCTCGTACTTCCAGAGATGGTCGGAAAAACCATACGGGTCCACAACGGAAAAGAGTTCACAATGGTCATGATCCAAGATGAAATGATAGGGCACTACCTAGGCGAATTTGCGCTTACAAGACGAAAGGTCTCGCACAGCGCGCCGGGAATTGGAGCCACAAAATCAAGCGCGAACGTCAGCGCACGCTAAACCATGCCATACAAATACGCAACGCAAACTGAAACGCCGCACGGACGCGCCGTGGGCCGAAGCCTCCCAATCAGCTTCAAACAGGCTGTCGAGATAAGCCACACGCTGAGAGGCAAGCCAGTCAAGAAAGCAAAAGAGTTTTTGCAGCGCGTACTTGACATGAAAGAACCGGTGATGATGTTCCGATTCAACCACAACATCGGACACAGAAAAGGATTTGGCGGACCAGGACGATACCCACTCAAGACCAGCGGACACATACTAACGCTTGTCGAGAGCGCAGAATCCAACGCGACAGCAAAGGGGCTATCCGCAGACAAACTATATATCAAGAACATGCTCGCACAAAAAGGCCAGGCCACAATGAGAGGAGGCAGACACAGAGGCAAAGCCAAGCGCACACACGTCGAAGTGGTCGTGCAGGAAGCAGCAGCGGAGAAGAGCGAGAAGAAGAAGCCATTTCAGAAAGCAGGCGCGGCAGCGGCTCCAAAGACAGAGAGCAAACCTGCAACCAAGACAGAAACAAAACAGGCTGAGCAAACTGCCGGGAACCGTACACCATGATCGAACGCAAATTCATAGCACAGAACATCAAGGAGTTCCAGATCCAGGAATACATCTCAAGCACGCTCAAGAACGTCGGACACAGCCACACAAGGCTGATGCGGACGCCACTGGGCGAGAAGATAATCATCTACACCAGCAGGCCAGGACTCATCGTCGGACGCAAAGGAGAGAACATCAAGAAGCTCACAAAGAACCTCAAGAAGAAGTTCGACCTTGAGAACCCACAGATAGAGATCGCGGAAGTCGACAAGATCATGCTTGACCCGCAGATCGTAGCCGAGAGGATCGCGAGCAGCCTGGAGCGGTTCGGGTCTAACAGGTTCAAAGGCATAGGACACAAGACAATGGAAGAGGTTATACAATCAGGAGCGCTCGGCATCGAGATAGTAATTAGCGGAAAGATCCCAGGAGCGCGCGCGAAATCATGGAGGTTCTACAAAGGATACCTCAAGAAGTGCGGAAACCTTGCCATGACAGGAGTGAAGTACGCACACACAGACGCGCAGCTGAAGACCGGCACGATCGGGATAAAAGTCAGCATCATGCCATCAGATGTCCACTTCCCAGACAAGGTGACATTCATAACCGAAGAGACAGCGGCCATGACAGAAAAAACTGCCAAGAAAGAAGAAACCGCTGAAGAGAAGCCTGCAGAACAGAAAAGTTCAACTGAGAAAGAGACGCCAAAGAAGGCACGCAAGCCGCGCGCAACAAAGAAGAAGGCGGAGAAATCAGAATCAAAGACATCAAGCGAGTGCGCAACCAAAGAAGAGACAAACGGTGAAGATAAATGAAAGCCAAAGAGCTGCAGATAATGTCATCGAAAGAGCTCAATGAGAAGCTCAACGAGCTGTCCAAAGAGCTCATAAAAGACAGAGCCACCGCAGCGACAGGCACGACACCAAAAAGCCCGGGGAAAATGCGCACATCCAAACGGACGATAGCCCGGATACACCAAGCACTTGCCACAAAGCAAGAGGAGGCAAAACACGCATGAGCGACATCTGCGAGACCTGCGGACTGCCAAAGGATTTGTGCGTGTGCGAGACTATCGCCAAAGAGAGCCAAAAGATCGAAGTGAGCGTTGAGAAGAAAAAATTCGGGAAAAAATACACAGTCATCAGCGGAATAGACGAGAAAGAGATCAACATCAAGGACCTAATAAAGAAACTCAAAGAACGCCTCGCGTGCGGAGGCACGGCAAAGACCGGCACGATAGAACTACAAGGAGACCACAAACACCAGGTGAGGGACATCCTAATAGGAATGGGATTCGCGCCTGACACTATCATAGTGAAATGAACATCAACGAAATGACACAGGCCATCCGCGGCGAGATCATCGGAACTGAGGCAATTGCCGCAGACAAGACCGGAAGACGACCCGCGATCCAGGGAACTGTACGCGACGAGACAAAAAACACGCTGACAATAGAGACGGAAAACAAAGAGCTGAAGAGGATAATCAAGAACGAAAACCAGATCACACTCATAAACCGAGGCGCGAGATGCGAGCTTGACGGCAGTGCGATTTGCCAACGAAGCGAAGACCGCCTCAAGATGAAGGTTGAACAATGACTAACGAAAAATCAGGATGCAACGACCCGCACTGCGGGATCCACGGCGGATTACTCACACGGGGAAGACAGTTCGTAGGCACAGTCACCGACGCCAAAGCCCAAAAGACAGCCACGATAGAATGGAGCAGGAAGCACTTCATCCCGAAGTTTGAGAGATACGAAATCAGAAGATCACGCGTCAAAGTACACAACCCTGACTGTGTCAGCGCAAAGAAAGGCGACAAGGTCATAATAGGCGAGACCAGACCGATTTCAAAAACAAAGGCATTTGTCATACTCAAACAAGTAGGCAGAGACATCGACTACCTGCAGCGCGAAGAGGCGCTTGATCGAGTCGACCTGTCAAAACGGAAGAAGACTGAGGAGGAAGAGAAATGAAAGCGGTCAAAGGCAGCACGCTGACACGCGGACTCCCACTCGGAGCCTGGGTCGACACATGCGACAACTCGGGAGCCAAGATAGTCAAGATAATCACAGTCTGCGGATACAAAGGAGTTGCAGGACGCAAGCCAACCGCAGCTGTCGGCGACCTCATCTATGTATCAGTCGTACGCGGAAGGCCAGACATCAGGAAGCAGGTCGTGCCTGCAGTGATAGTTAGGCAAAAGAAAGAATGGCAACGACAAGACGGAATGAGGATAGGATTTGAAGACAACGCCGCAGTCGTGCTCAAAGACGAACAAGGAAACCCGAAAGGCACCATGATCAAAGGAGCCATCGCAAAAGAGATCGTAGAAAGATATCCTGCCGTGGCCAAGATCGCAAGCATAATCGTGTGAAGTGAACAAAATGATAATCCGAGAATACTCAACTGCGTGGAAGTCGTCAAGCAGGGCGCGCAAGCAGCGCAAGTTCGTGCACAACGCGGCAGCGCACCTGCGGACCGCATTCCTATCAGCGCACCTGTCAAAGGCACTACGCCAGCAATATAAGCGGCGAGCAGTGCCCCTAAAGACAGGAGACAAAGTCAAAGTCATGAGAGGAGCCAGCGCTGGAAAGATCGGCGCGGTAGAAAGGGTTGACTCCAAGAAGATCGCAGTCTACATAACAGGCGTCGATCGGCCAAAGCGCGATGGAAGCAAACAATTACTACCATTGCACCCGAGCAACCTGCTAATAGAAGAGCTCGACGTCAAGGATCGTAAGAGACTGGAGAGCATCAAAGGAAAAGAAGGCAAGATAGCTGCCGATAAAAAAACAACAAGCACATCAAAATCCAAGCAATAAACAAAACCGAGAGACTAAAACATGGCAAAAAAACACCTCAAACGCCTTGTAGCACCCAAGAGCTGGGGAATCCTTCGAAAAGAGGAAACTTTCATCACAAGGCCGAACCCCGGACCGCACAAGCTAGATCGGTGCATACCAATATCAGTGCTGCTAAAGAGACTGGGATTCGTAAAAACAAGCACAGAGGCAAAGAAGGCACTGTTGCACAACCAGATATTCATCGATGGAAGACGAGCAATCGACCCGAAAACACAAGCAGGCCTCTTCGATGAAGTGAAGATCGAAGAGATCACCTACCGCGTGCTAATCAACAAGCTTGGACAACTGGTTACCCCTACAGCGCCAAAAGGCGAGTGCGGCACCAAACCATGCAAGGTGATCGGAAAGACCGCGATAAAAGGCGGCAAGACCCAGGCCAACACAAACGACGGACGCAACGTGATACTCTCAAAGAGCGGCGAGTGCTCAGTCGGAGACACTATAATGGTCTCTATTCCAGAACAAGCGATCAAAGGACTGCACAAGCTTGAGATTGGCGCATTCGTGTTCCTCACAGGAGGAAAACACCTCGGCGACAACGGATCGGTCACTAGCATCAAAGGGAATGCGATCGCATACAAGAACGCAAAAGGCGAAGAATACACAACACTCAAGGAGTACGCATTTGTCCTCGGAAAAGGCAAATCATGCATTACACTACCATGAACAAGATGCAATCCACAGTCAAAATCGAGAAGGTCACCCTCAACTTCGGGGCTGGAAAAGACCAGAACAAGCTCGAGAAAGGCTGCAGCCTAATAGAACAGCTCACGGGCATCAAGCCAGTGAGGACTATCACACAGAAGAGGATCCCGTCGTGGGGACTGCGCCCAGGACTGCCTGTCGGCGCTAAGATCACCATACGAGGAGAAGAAGCCTCAAAGATGATCAAGAGGATACTCCATGCAAAAGACTTCAAACTCAAACTGAGCAACGTAGACGAAGCTGGCAACGTGGCATTCGGACTGCCAGAGTACATCGATATCGAGGGCGCGAAATACGACCCGGCGATAGGGATCATCGGTCTTGAGGCATGCGTCACTCTCTCAAAACCCGGAGCGCGCGTGAAACACAGAACCATACGTGACACGCGCCTTGGAAAAAGACAGAGGGTGAGCAAGGAAGAGGCGATGGAGTTCATGAAGAAGACATTCAAAGTATCATTTGGTGAGACACAATGACAACATCAGATTTCCGCAAGGCGTTCCGGCAACTGAAAACCAAGCCCATTGCACTCAAGAAGTACATCAAGCACAACTCACCAAAGAAGAGGACGACAGGGATTAACCTACACAAGTGCAGGAGATGCGGACGCACAGGAGCGCACATCGCAAAATATGACCTGCACGTATGCAGGCTGTGCTTTAGAGAGATCGCGAAATCCCTGGGATTTCGCAAATACAGCTGAGGACATAGAAAATGCAACACGACACACTCGCAGCGGCGCTCTCGAACGTGATGAACCACGAGAGAGCAAGCAAGAAGGTTTGCGTAATCAACCCGACAAGCAAGGTAATGAAAGCAGTCTTCAAGCTATTGAACACCCATAACTACATAGGCATATTCGAAGAATACAGCGAAGCACGCGGCGGATCGATGAAGATCAACTTGATTGGCAACATCAACGCCGTGGGCGCAATCACACCCCGATTCGCAGTACAAGTCGACGAATTTGAGAAATTCGAGAAAAGATTCCTGCCGGCCAAGGACGTCGGAGTCCTTGTGGTCAGCACAAACCAGGGAATCATGACCCACACCGAAGCCAAAGAGAAGAACATCGGGGGAAAATTGCTAGCTTACTGCTACTGAGGATAAAATGAACATAAACATCCACGAGCACATCGCGACTGCAGCCGGCGTCACAATAACCGCCGCGCCAGAGAACTTGGTGACAGTCAAAGGGCCGAAAGGCGAGGTCAAAAGATCATTCTTCGACCCCAAGATCCAGATCACCGGCGCAGATGGAGGACTCGACCTCAAATCACAACGCGCGACACGCAAAGAGAAAACAAGGCTGTACTCGTACGCCGCACACATCAAGAACATGATTCAGGGAGTGCAAATTCCCCATGAATACAAGATGAAGGTCTGCTCCGGCCACTTCCCGATTAACGTTGCAATTAGCGGGAGCGCACTGTCAGTAAAGAACTTCCTGGGAGAAAAAACCCCACGCACCACAACAGTGCCTGCGGGCGTAACTGTCAAAGTGGAAGGGGACAAGATAACGATCAGCAGCCCAGACATAGAACTCGCAGGTCAGACAGCATCGTCATTTGAGACGGTATGCCGAATAACAAACCGCGATCGAAGGATATTCCAGGATGGGATATACATAATCAAGAAGGCTGGTGAAGAATGATGACTGAAATCAAGACCCTACTTGCGGCGCGCGCGAGAATGAAGGCGCGAAAACCATCATTCACCAGGCAAGACCAGCACAAAAGAAACGAGATCAAATCCACAGGCTGGCGCAGGCCGAAAGGACTACACTCAAAAATGCGCGAAGGACGCAAAGGATACAAGATCAAGATCAGCATAGGATGGAAGAGTCCAGAAGAGGTCAGAGGGCTACACCCGAGCGGACTTCGCCCAGTTATTGTCCACAGAGCCGAAGACCTGACAAAGATAGACAATAAGACCCAGGGTGCAGTGATATCGGCTAGAGTTGGCGGAAGAAAAAAGATGCAGATACTGACTGCAGCCAAAGGCAAGATCACGATACTAAACTGCAAAGACATCGAAGGCGCAATCAAGAAGCTGAACAGCGACCTTGAAATTCGTAAGAAAGAAGCCAAGATGAGACGAGAGCGCAAAGACAAGAGCAAGAAAGAGACCACAAAGACAATAGAGAAGAAAGTCGAGGAAGCGCCGAAGACCAAGGAAGAAGAGAAGAAAGACCTTGACAAGGCGCTGACTCAACGAGAGGTATAAAATGCAACTCACAGTCCAACGGAGGATCGCGGCGGAACTGCTAAAGTGCTCACCGAGCAGAATAAGTTTCGAGCCTTCAAAATCATCTGAGATCAAAGAGGCCATCACAAAGTTCGACATATGGGCACTGATCAAGCAAGGAACTATCACCAAGAAACAGGTGGTAGGATCGTCGCGCGGCCGCGCCAGAGCGCTGCATATCCAGAAAGTCAGCGGAAGAAGCAGAGGCCATGGATCACGGAAAGGAAAACAAGGAGCAAGAGAAGGCGAGAAACGAACCTGGATGAACCGAATAAGGAAACAACGCGCACTGCTCAAAGAACTCAAAGACAGAAAACTGGTAGACCAGACGGCATTCCGAGACCTGTACAACAAGGCCAAGGGAGGCTACTTTCGAAGCACCCGCCACGTCAAACTATACCTTGACGAGCACAACATGATACAGAAGAAGGGATCACGATGAACAAGAAACCCAAGTCCGTACCATTTCGCAGGAAACGCGAAGGAAGGACAGACTATAAGAAAAGGATGAAGACGCTAATCTCAGGAAAGCCCCGGCTGGTATGCAGAAAAAGCCTGCACAATATCGTCTGCCAGATTGCAATGTTCACCGAAATCGGCGACAAAGTCATCTGCAGCGCACACTCAAGAGAGCTCATAAAGAAAGGATGGAGCGGTTCCCGCAAGAGTCTACCGGCCGCGTACCTCACAGGACTGTTGCTTGCCAGCAAAGCCAAGAAGGCCAAGGTGACTGAAGCGATCTTTGACATCGGACTTTTCCGAGCGGTCCATGGATCGAAACTCTACGCTGCGCTCGCCGGAGCTATTGATGGAGGACTGAAGATACCACATGAGAAAGACTGCTTACCTAAAGCAGACAGACTCTGCGGGACGCACATCGCAGCATACGGAGAAGAACTGAAGAAGAAAGGCGCAGACCTAAGCAAGAAACAGTTTAGCGAGACTGACGCCGCGAAAGTCAAATCACAATTCGAGACAATCAAAGCCAAATTGATCAAAGGTGAATAAAGGATGCCAGAAAAGAAAGAGAATCCAAAAGCCGACGCGCCCATCCCTGAAGCAATAGCAGAAGAGGAAGAAACAGTCGTAGCTGAAACAGCGGCCGTGGCAATCGAGGAAGACGTCCCCATAGAAGAGGACATGATAGCTGCAGCGATAGCAGCAGGAAAAGAAGACCTGGCACGCTGGACTCCAAAGACACAGATCGGCATGAAAGTCAAGAACGGAGAGATAACTGACATCAACACGGTGTTCGACTCCGGATTCACAGTAAGGGAAGCCGCCATAGTAGACGCGCTCCTGCCAACACTTGAGTCTGACATGATAATGATCGGCCAGAGCAGGGGAAAATTCGGAGGCGGACAGAGAAGAGCATTCAAGCAGACCCAAAGAAAGACAAGCGAAGGAAACAAACCATCTTTCGCCACGATGGCAGTCGTCGGAAACCGCAACGGATACGTCGGGATAGGATACGGAAAGAGCAAAGAGACCGTACCTGCAAGAGAGAAAGCGATCCGCAACGCAAAATTGAATTTGTTCAAGATCGCCCGCGGATGCGGAAGCTGGGAGTGCGGATGCAAAACGCCGCACAGCATCCCATTCACGGTCAAAGGAAAGAACGGAAGCGTCGAGATAACACTCATGCCAGCACCGAAAGGAAAAGGCCTGATAGTCGAGCCAGAAGTCGCAAAGATACTGCGGATGGCGGGGATCAAAGATGTATGGAGCATGGCACTTGGACAGACCGGCACCAAGACCAACTTCGCCTGGGCAGTAGAAGACGCGCTGCGCAAGCTGATGAAGATGAAGGTCACAACAGAAATCGCTGAGAAAACCGGAATAATCGAAGGAATGATACGCACGGAGGAGAAGAACAATGGCTGAGAAGCCCAAGAAGATCGCAGCCGTGCTGATTCGAGGCCCGGTACACGTCGACAAGAACGTGACAGACACACTCCATATGCTTAGGATGCGCAACAAGAACGTATGCGTCGTCCTGGATTGCACACCGATCATAAAGGGCATGCTCAACGTGTGCAAAGACTACATCACATGGGGAGAAGTGAGCGACGAGACGGTTGCCGCACTCAAGAAAGAGCGCGGAGAGACTATGACGACACGCGACGGCAAGAAGAAAGACAAACCATACTTTAGATTGCACCCCCCTCGCGGAGGGTTCGAGAGAAAAGGGATAAAAGTCCCCCACAACATAGGAGGAGCTCTTGGATACCGCGGCGAGAAGATCAACGACCTAATCAAGAAAATGCTATGAGTGAACCAAGATGACTATCAACAAGCGCAGAAAGAACTCCCGCCTCCGCGGAAGCCACACCCATGGGTGGGGCGCGAAGAAGAAGCACCGAGGAGCAGGACACCGTGGAGGACGCGGAAACGCGGGATCGGGAAAGAGAGCAGACGCGAAGAAACCATCATTTTGGAATGACACAGAATACTTCGGAAAGCACGGCTTCAAGTCAAAAGGGCAGCTCGTGACCTACGAAGGGATAAACCTGCGTACAGTCGAAGGGTCGCTTAGAGGATTTATCGAGAAAGGATGGGCCAAAGAAGAGAAAGGCGCAGTGACAGTTGACCTTCGAGCGGCAGGATACACTAAATTATTGTCATCTGGCAAGGCCACAAAGAAGCTCGTGATAACAGTCCAGATGGCATCGCCAGAAGCGATAGCCAAAGTCAAGAAAGCAGGCGGCGACGTCAAGGTCGAGAAGGCGACTCGCGAAGCAGACAAGAAAGAGTAGACCTTCCGGTGAGACAAACACCATGCAAAACATCATCAATTCTATCGCCAACAGTATACCAGAAGTATCGAAGCCGACAGAGAAAAGGCTGGGATTCAACGAAAAGCTCAAGTGGACTCTCGCGACACTTGTTCTATTCTTCGCATTAGGGATGGTGCCACTTTGGGGACTCACTCAAAACGAGCTCCAACAATTCGAATTCCTTTCAATCATATTGGGAGCGTCATTTGGATCGATATTATCGCTTGGGATTGGACCGCTTGTCACATCGAGCATAGTATTGCAACTGTTGAACGGATCTGGAATAGTGAATTTCGAATTAACAACGTCTGATGGCAAGAAGAGATTCCAGGCAACACAGAAAGTGTTAAGCCTGTTCTTCATTGCGTTTGAAGCAGCGATATATGTGCTGATGGGAGGACTCGCACCCGACCCGGCACTTGCGGGATCGACAACATTCAAGATGCTAGAGTTTGCGCTAATAGCACAGCTATTTCTTGGAGGAATCCTTGTCATGTACATGGATGAAGTGATATCCAAATGGGGATTCGGGTCAGGAATCTCATTGTTCATCGCCGCAGAAGTGTCATTACAGATTGTGGTCAGGGCCCTATCCCCGTTACCATCTCCAACAAACCCCGAAGTCATGACTGGAGCGATACCCGCACTATTCCAATCATTATCACGCGGAGAGCCACAGACCGCCGCTTTGATGCTCGCGGCACTCGTGTCCACGATAGCAGTATTCGTGCTTGCCACATACGCACAATCGATGAAAGTTGAGATACCTCTCTCTTTTGGAAGAGTGAGATCGACTGGCATCAGATGGCCTTTATCATTTATGTACACCTCAAACATCCCAGTCATCCTAGTTGCTGCGTTGCAAGCCAATATCCAACTATGGGCACGATTATTGCAGAATTGGGGACACCCAATACTTGGATCGTTCACAGGAGGATCACCCACATCCGGCTTTGTGGCATTTATCTACAGCCCGGACCTAGTGCAGAAGATAATCACAAACGGATTGGCCGGAGTCGGATGGATGACATGGGCGCAGGCTTCGGTCCACATATTGTTCATGGTGGTAGGATCGATAATATTCTCGTGGTTTTGGGTGCAGACATCAGGGATGGACGCAGCATCACAAGCAAAACAGATAATGGCATCAGGCCTGCAGATACCGGGTTTTCGCAAGGATCAGCGCGTGCTTGAACGAGTGCTTGAAAGATACATCATGCCGTTAACGATCATGGGCGCAGTCACTGTCGGACTTCTAGCTGCAATAGCCGACCTATCCGGCGCTTTGTCACGAGGGACAGGGATACTGCTGACTGTGATGATTGTGTATAAATTGTACGAAGAGATCGCCAAACAACACATGATGGATATGAACCCCATGATGAGAAAGTTCATGGGCGAGTAGATGTAATTTAGACATTCACCGATCGATCTGCCTTTGGACTTCATCAGACGCATGCTGCACCACATCACGGATTGATCTAGACCTTCTTGACAACAGCCCCCTAACCGTCTTGGATCTTGGGCCGCAAGAATCCAGGAACCTGGTCAGCGACCGCATCTCCGCCAAGGCATCAGACGCCAAGAAACGATTGATTGACCTGTAATTGGAAGGGAAGACCGCCATGTGCGCCTCGAGGCGAACTAGGCCGTAAACAATAGACAGGTCATTCTTTCCTAAGACAGACAACGAACCATAATCAAACCCATCCTCCGGAAACCCCCTTGCCTGGACAGACCTCAGATTATCCTGAAGCTGCAGAGCATATGAGACATCAAGGTTGGAAGAGTAACGATAGACCTGCAGGCGATCGGCCATATCGACTTCATCGACTGGGATGCGGATGGAGCCACCGGAGATGCGGTAACCCTGCTCGAAGAATGGAGGAGCGACATAGAGACTAGACATGATATTCCCAAGACCGAAGAGACACCGATCAAGTATGGTGAAGATAGACTGGCCGTAGAGACCCTTCTGTCGATCGACGATCTCCGCCCTCTCATCTGAGCGATCGAGATGCTGATACGCACCAATCAATCGGACAATATCACACGAGGACTCGCCATAATAATGGTCATATACAATCTTTCGGATGCCTTTAGCTCTGCCTAATTGCTCAAGATAGTCCTGCCTTAGAGACTCGTCCTTTCTGGCATCTTCAAGAGAGACGCGAGATTGGGCCACTGATGGACGCGCGTGAAGGCCCAGCGCGCCTAAAGCGAGAGAGAGGAAGGAACGACGGTTCATGAGGCTGCGAGAATATACCAGTATAATAAGGTGGCCTGGTGCCCGGATAGAGGAAAACCGTCCAAAGAAGACAGCAACCTTTAAAACCGGACGGGGTTGACTTGACTGTATGGCATTCGCATTCCTTGATCCGATACTTGGATGGTCACTAATGCTGCCACCATTCTGGGGGATATTGATAGTGTCTGGGCTGTTGTCGCTACTGCTTACTTTGATTTACAAATGGACCACAGACCAGAACCTGATGAAGCAGCTCAAAGATGAGATCGCGAGCCTGCAGAAAGAGACCAAAGAGCTGCGAAACGACCCAGACAAAGCCCTACATGTACAGAAGAAAGCCATGGAAGCCAACATGAAGTACATGATGGAAAGCCTAAAGCCCACATTGTTCACATTCATTCCAATCATACTCATATTCGGATGGCTTTCAGGCCATTTCGGATACGAACCGATAAACCCAGGATCAGAATTTATCGTGACAGCGCACTTCTCGGGACAAGCTGCCGGAGGGATGAGGCTGACCCTGCCCGAAGGAAGCGGACTTGATTACAGAAGCGACAGATACGCAACTATCGCGGCCGGGAAAGGGGAGTGGGCCATAAACTCCACATCGTTGGGGAAGTACGACCTATCATTTGAGTACGCCAATAAGACCTACACAAAAGCGGTAGTCATATCAAAGGAGAAGGAATACGAAGAACCGGTGAAGGCGATCAATGAGAATGGACTGGCTGACCTCACCACACAAAACAAGGAACTAATAGTCATGGACCTGTTTGGATGGGAACTGGGCTGGCTTGGAAGTTATATAATATTTTCAATCTTGTTCTCTATCGGGTTAAGGAAGGCTCTGAAAGTCTATTGATACAGCGCAGCTGACGGCTACAAGATTAGGTTGGGGCTTTCTCAATAAGACCTGCTTGACTGACAGACAATTGAATCCTACGTGAGACCCGCTGTATGATATCGACGATAAATTGCGAAAGATTTAAAAATGGGCATTGGCAGGACAGCTTCCACAACACATGAGGTGTATACCAATGAAGAAACTTAGCGGCCTAGAGTGGATCGTAACGGTCCTGGTTGTCGTAGGAGCCCTAAACTGGGGACTACTTGCGATAAACCCTGGATGGAACGTAGTCTTGAATCTCTTCGGCGAAGGCACACTGGCAAGACTAGTGTACGGCCTTGTTGGACTATCTGGACTGTACAAGATCTATTGGCTGTGGCAGTAAGACCACCCAAAGAATTATTGTTTTGTTTTATCCTCTATTTCCACTCATTTTTTACTATCAGAGGAGGGTATTCTTGGAAAACAGACTATTAATACCCTTTATAAAAGAGAGGATTTAAATACCCTTACCAATTAATCCTCTTTATATACATCGGCAAAACCTTCCGGGAGAGGGGATTGCCGGAGAGCACTCCAATGGCAGCATCTAAAGCTAAACCCAAGGAGGCCGAACCTCCTAAGAGGGACATCAGCATAGTCAACATCGTCGTTTCGACATCTCTTGAGCATGACATACCGCTTGAGAAGATGGCAGCGACGCTCTCCAACACGGAATACAACCCGGAACAATTCCCAGGACTTGTCATCAGAATCAAAGAGCCAAAGACATCTGCATTGATCTTCTCCAGCGGAAAGGTGGTCTGCACAGGCGCCCGCACAATGGAACAGGTCAGCGAGGCGATCAAGAAAATAATCAAATCCCTTGAAAAGATAGGCATCAAGATCAAAGTGGATCCGGTCATCCACATACAAAATATCGTGGCATCGGGAAGCGTCGGGATGGCGCTCAACCTCAATACACTGGCCATGAAACTCGACAACACAGAATATGAACCAGAGCAATTCCCTGGACTTGTGTACAAACTGCCAGAAGACAAGGCAACATTCCTCCTATTCTCGAACGGCAAGATCGTCTGCACGGGAACCAAGAGCGAAGAGGAAGTGCTCAGGGTGGTCGAGAAGCTCATCAAGAACCTCAAGAAAGTGCTGGGATGAGCTTGAGGTTTTTATCGTATCTGGATGGATAGACGGATCTATGCCCGATCAAGCCGGCCTATCGCCTGACACTTGAACATCTTTGGAATACCGTCGAAAAACCTCCGTGCCGGGCCGAAGATCTTTCTCATAAAGCATATAAACCCGAACTGGCACACCAAACAGCGAGAAAGAAGCTAAAATGCCTCGTTCTCACGACAGATTGGGGGGTCTTGATGGAAGGAACAGAACAGATCAAGGTTTGGCAAGACTTCTTCACCACTCATTACCATGCCCAAATACTTGAACAGTCACGCAAGGGAGAGCATTGGCTCGTAGTAGACTTCTTAGAAGTGGCCAAAGACAGCCCAGACCTGGCAGAAGACCTGCTCAACAACCCCGAAGACGCACTTAAAGCCGGAGAGATCGCAATAGAAGGGTTTGACCTGCCCGGAGAGAGAAAACCGTTCACAATCCGGATAAAGAACCTACCTGCCACACAGACAGTTCTTATCCGCAACATCAGAAGCCCGCACCTGAAAAAACTCGTGACAATCAACGGAGTGGTCAGGCAGAAGAGCGAAGTGCGGCCGCAAGTCACTTCAGCAAAATTCGAATGCCCAAGCTGCGGAAACGTACTCAACATCCTGCAACTGGACTCACAATTCAAGGAACCGACAAGATGCTCATGCGGCAGAAAGGGGAGATTCCGGCAGATCTCAAAAGAGCTGGTCGACGCGCAGCACCTAACCCTCGAAGAGAGCTCAGAAGACCTAGACGGGGGAGAACAGCCAAAAAGGATGAAAGTGTTCCTAAAAAATGACCTCGTGAGCCCTCTGAGCGAAAAAAGGACCAACCCCGGACAGAAGATACTCGTCGTCGGACAAGTCAAAGAAGTGCCGATAATACTTCGGACCGGCGGCCAGAGCACGAGGTTCGACCTCATAGTAGAAGCAAACGGTGTGGAAGGATTAGAAGAAGATTTCTCTGACCTGACAACCAGCCCTGAAGAAGAGGCGGCGATAAAAGCGATAGCGGCAGACCCGAAATATATCAAGAACCTCGTCGGCAGCGTCGCGCCCAGCATCTACGGCCTTGAAGAGATCAAAGAAGCCATGCTGATGCAGCTAGTCGGAGGAGTGCGCAAGAAACGAGAGGACGGAGTGATCACACGCGGAGACATCCACATACTGCTGATCGGAGACCCGGGAGCCGCGAAATCACAGATACTACGCAGGATACACCTAGTCGCCCCTAAAGCAAGGTACGTATCCGGAAAAGGGGCCAGCGGAGCAGGACTATCCGCGGCAGTGGTCAAAGACGAGTTCCTGCAAGGATGGTCGCTTGAAGCCGGAGCGATGGTGCTTGCGAACAGAGGACTGCTCTGCATCGACGAGATGGACAAGATGAACAAGGAAGACGCATCGTCGCTACACGAAGCGCTTGAACAACAGACTATCACCATATCAAAAGCCAACATCCAGGCCACACTGCGTTGCGAGACTACTGTTTTAGCCGCGGCGAACCCGAAGTTTGGAAGGTTCGACCCGTTCGAGACTGTGGCAAACCAGATCAACTTGCCACCAACACTCATCAACCGTTTCGACCTCATATTCCCAGTCAAAGACGTCCCTGACGCGAAAAGGGACGAAATAATGGCAAAGTTCATACTGGAGCTGCACCAGAACGTCAACAAGGCAGATCCAGCCATAGCGACTAACCTATTACGCAAATTTGTGGCTTATGCGCGGAACAAGATCTTCCCGAGACTCACCACAAGCGCGGTAGAAGAGCTGCAAGCGTTCTACCTGAGGATGAGGAAGAGCTCGGCAGGCGAGGGGGGCTCACGCGCAGTACCTATCAGCGCCAGGCAGCTTGAAGGACTTGTCAGACTGACTGAAGCCGCGGCTAGGATGCGGCTGTCTGATTCCGCGACTAAGAAGGACGCGCGAAAAGCAATCGAGATGATGGATTTCTGCCTCAGGCAGGTCGCATATGATGAGAAGACCGGAACGCTGGATATCGACCGGATAGCTTCGGACATGCCTGCTTCAGCACGAAACAAGATAGGGATAGTAAAAGAGATACTTGAAGAACTAGAGTCTAAGCTTGGGAAATCCATCCCGTTTGAAGAAGTGCAAAAAATGGCACAGGAGAAAGGAATGCAAAAGACAGAACTTGAAGACGTCGTGCAGAAATTGAAGAGGGCAGGGGACGTGTTCGAGCCGAGGCCTGGGTTGATTAGCAGGATATGAGGGAAAATATGGAATTTGAAGGATGGGATATGGAAGATAAAGCAAAGTATAAGAAGATTATACCGTTCAGGATGGACGATGATTTCACTTACGGTAATATGAGCAATGGCAAGAAGGATAAAGATAAAAGGGAGAAAATAAGAGCGGAAGCGAAGAAAGAAACATTCGCGCTGGGATATAAGGGATTCAATAAATTTGCTTTTAGGATTTTTGTAACGAAATCAAAAAGATTATTTGACATCGAGAATGTCCCAAAGCTAATCGTAGATGCATTTTGTGAAAAACAAATAGAAAAAGACGACTCGAAATTCGATGTCAACGAAGTTGGGTTATATCCAGATGATACTATCGAAAAGGTGAGTCATATTCAAGTCGCGGGATTATAGTAAAGGACACAAATAATTGATAAAGATAGTTGTGTCCTTTAGATATAGTGGCGGAGATTAATAGCTCAATTATTTTTGTCCGCAACTATACCTGCGAATGACAATCAGACTATAGTCGAGATATATGGTGTTCTGGAAGATTCATAAGGGTTATTTCCCCGCCTTCTTCAGGCTAGCATAAGAGTAGCATGAAGACTTGAGCCAGCGGTCCTGGACCTGGTCACAGAGGTCGAAGCGGTCACGGCCCAGAGCGAAATCAAGATAACAACCATCCTTGTCCTTATCCTGCACGATCTGCCCGCAGATCTCAGCCTGGCCTGAGCGCTTGGCCACACCCAAGAGACAGGCGCCCTGATCAGAGAGCTGAGACAGCGTGCGGCAGAGACGCACTCCGGAGTCAGGATCGCCGCTTGCTGACGTGAAGGCCTTGTCGATGATGACCTGGACCGATTGCGCCACCGTGGGACGCTTCTCTTGGCAATCCTCAGGGCAGAAAGTCTCTGATTCGCCACGCTCGCAGACGCCATTGCCGCAGCAGGGGGCGATCCGGTCGAATATGCAAACGCCCTTGACGCAGCGGTCAAGGGTGCAGGAATCGTAATCATTGCAGCCGCCCTGACAATCACCAGAGTCTTGAGGGACAGAAGGGGAGACTGGAGACTTCTGGGCAGGCTTCTCTTGCGAGATCACGACCAAAGAGAAAGAAGCCCTGGCTGATTGCTGATTATACTCCACAAGCACGCGAACCACATACCTACCGGGCTTGGCATCAGCAGGCACGACTAATTGCGATTTGACGGCATTGCGAGTCTCAATAGCCACCGTCTCGGTCTTTGTCGCGATCACTTCGTTTGAAGCCACCGAAACAAGCTCAGACTTGATGTGCACATCAAAACGGGACGCACTGCCAAGATTGACCAACTGGATGATGAATTCGATGGGTAAAGATGAATAAACCTCTGTCCTGATCGGCTCGACTGACACATCGAGCAACTGAGACGGCCGGGAGGAGGTGAGAAAGAGGAATGCGGCGATCAATATAACGACAAACACAAGAGCGACGCTAGCAGCCAAGATCCAAGGACGGGTTGACGGTTTAGAAGGCTGGATTAACGATAATGCCTCATCGATGTCCGACTGAAGCCAGCCTGCAGCTTGCAAACCCTGCGCTATCTGAGCCAAGGAATAGCCCTGCGACTGGTAAGACTGAACGATCTTAACCAAGTCCCCCCGGACCATATGCTTTCTTCGCAATACTGCGTTTATAAAAGTGTCGACTAAAGCGATGACGGATCACGGGGAGGGTGACGCGACAGGAAAGTTCGACTTTTTCTCCATAGGGGTTTTAGTCATGATGAATGCATTTTGAAATATTGTACTCAAATCGGAGGTGGGATGATCGCGTTTAAACGCGAGTATGCTCGAGGTGAATGTATCAGTGAATGTGGGGTACGCACCCCAACTAACTGTGTATCCTGTTGAACCTATAAACGACCAGGGAACTTTCACAGCCGCACCCGCATAACATGCACTTATGCACGCGAAAACTTTTCCCGGAGGGGTAATCTTTTTGAGTTCTTCGTAGGATACACCTCCCTCCCATGGCATAAACCCACGTATTCCTATGCCTTCTGGTGAACCGTGTCCGGCATAGAAGAAGACCGGGTAATCATTTTCAACGAGTTTTTTGTATTCAGAAATAAAGTCACTTGCATAGGGATTATTCATCACTTTTATGTTAGATTCAGGGACGCGAAGATTGGATAGCATCTGCGATGCGAGCGTCACATCATTGTCTAATATTGGTCGCTGATCCCCCGTACCGTACCCGGACACCAGAAGCGCATTGATCTTGCGTCCATCAGATGGAAGGACCTTAAAGAAGTTCTCTTCTCTGGAGAGGTCGTCGGGAGTTGCGATGATCCTTGTTTGAGTGATTACCAAGGAATTGAGACTATTGTCAACGAGGACGTTGTTAGAGAGCACCTGTTTCAGGATACGAGATGGATCTCTGAAATCTTGGTATTCAAATTTCACTACTGGAGGAAATTTGACGCTCCGATCATAGGGACCTGTTATCCCTTTTTCATCGAATACTAGTTGGGGATTGTCTTGTGCAGCATACGATTGGGATGGATCCCGACCAGCTATGGCTTTTAGGCGTAGAAATATTGAGGCGGGGTCTTCATTCAAAGGGATAACATCGGGAATTGATTGATATGTAACCTCGGCCTTTATGGTGGGTTGCAGCCTCACATTCAACGAGGTGAGCGCATCAGGATTCGCCTTGATCTTAATCTGTTCGATGGGCTCATTTATGAGAAGGCCTCCGTGGGGAGTCAATGTCACTAACGAGGTGCCTAGATGGGTATTGAATAACCCATTATTCGTTGAGGTAATATCCGGTATTTCAGATTTTTCTGCCCTGGACAGCTCCAAGTTGAGCCCGGACACCTCATCGCAACGAATCTTAATAGGAAGATTGACAACTCCTTCAGGAGTCTCTTTAGGTGTCAGGAAGAAAGCGACTTTAGATGATGTCTTGATCATCCCGTCCTTTTCAATCGTGATGTCCTCAGTGAAAAGCGTCGAAGGATTACCATACCTTGACACACCCACAAAAGCAGGACTTCCTTCTAACCCCTTGATGCGGATTTCACCATCTTCTATGGACAAGGATGCCTTTCCGCCTTCAGTGGGAACAACATTAAATTTATACCCTCCTGCAAAGACAACGGTGGAACCCGAAATCTTAATCTTTTCCAGGTTCTTAATATCTTGGGGAACATTCAGGTCGCCACCCTCGATCACCGGCAAACCATCCGCGAGTGAGACCTTGCCGGGTTTCACCTCTTTTGATTCCTCGTCGTAATACCCAGATAGATAAGAATTATCAGGAAACTTCAATCCGCCATCTTCGAGTATTGTAGCCTTCTTGACTGCATTTTTGTCAAACCAGGTCCTTCTCGGGCCTTTAGTCTCAATCTCGGTCCCATCGAAACCAGCAAGCTGAGCCTTATCTTCTATTTTAATTTCGTAATGAGCCAGCCAGAGTTTCAACAACTCAGGGTTCTTGTTCATGTAGGCTATCCCCGTGACAGAATTGTCTGTCCCTACAATGCGACGTTCAAGCTCAGTGATTATTGAAGAGCTCTCTTGATTACTGTATTCAGGAGATTTTAGAGTCTTGATCACAAGCGAAGAGAAATCCTGTTGAGACATGGAAGTATATTGGTCCTCTGCGCAGCAAATAGTCGAGAACACAATCAAGAGTATTGTTGAGATGGCTGCGTGTCTTATACTCATCTGTCAATCATCAAGAGAGAGTAGTATGCTCTTGATGCAACCTCCTGAGGGTGCCTAATCGATATGAGCGTTGTTGCCGGAGAGGGTTCAAGTATTTCTATTGAGAGATTGTGTGCCATAGCCACAGATGAAACCTCACCATAGGGATAGAGAGGATAGCTGCGGTTGATGGCGTAGGCTATCTGAGCCGTTGTGTTGTATGCAGCCTCCAAATCGAACCTAATCGATGATGTAGACTCAAAAGATTCAGATCTCTGTCGTTTTAGGTCTGTAACCCTTGTGCTGGCTACGACCGCGATCGTGGTCTTTGTGGGGGTAACTTCGATTGAGGAGATATCAATCCTCAGATGACTTTCGGGAGACAGTATCTTGTTCACACATAGAGGAAGGTTATCTTTAGTATACCTAGTTATCCCATCGATCGCTTCCAACCTGGTCGGAAATGCGAATGTGCCGTTGAGAACAATGAAATCTACCGGGACCCCTAAAATAGACCTAGAATCAGGCGATGCCGGATATCTCATACCAATGTATCCGACCATCATAATCGCATCTTCGAGCGTGCTACCCAGGCAGTATTCGATATTAGGCTTAATTGAAAGCAGATCTTCTCCAGTGGGTAATTGAGTTTCAGTGACATTGGGTTTTAGGGACCGTATAGAGAGAATCGATGCGATCAAAATTATAGCTACAACAATCAGAAGAATAGAAGTCTGGCCGAAGCGAAACTTTATCCGTGCGGATCGAGGCCCACTTGCCATAACCGGACTATTTTGAATACAGTAGTTTATAATACTGATTCCCGGATTTACACTATATAAAGACACGATTTCCAGAAACGAGTCGTATATTCGGCTCACCTGCCCGGCGACACAAGAGTTTTATACACTAAACAGAACCCCGACGATATGCAAGCAGGAGCGAAAAGGCTGGTCGCAGTCAAGGCACGAATATGCGATGTGCAAGCAAGCGCACAAGTGAGCGACCCTTCAGGACCGACAGGACTGTTGATGCCGACTGGATTGACTGCTTATAGAGTGAACTTGCTTGGAGCGGTAGTGAGCGAACCGGAAGTGAACGAAGGAAGCGCCGCATTTGTGATAGACGACGGGACAGGATCGCTGGTGATAAGGACGTTTGAATCACCGCAGAGAATGGCCGGGCTTCAGATAGGGACTGTAGTGACAGTGATCGGAAGGCCACGACCTGCAAGCGATGGGATGTTTATAGCACCAGAAATAATCAAGGCGACCTCTTCAGATTGGATGGCTGTGCGAAAAAAAGAGATCGAAGCGCTGTCGATGCGGCCGATGGAGAAGATAACACTCAATTCTACGCCTCGAGCATCTACACCACCAGGACCTGCAGTGAACGCATCGAGCGCACACCCAAAACTCGCAGGCAAGCTTGGAGCGATCGAAGAAGAAGTAGTCATTGAAGAGAAAGCGGATGCAAGCCCAGAGCGGAAGATATGCGATCTAATACGCAAGAACGACGCTGGCGGCGGGGCTGATGCTGCAAAAGTTGTGGCAGACTCAGGAATGGCAAATGCAGACACGCTGATTGAGAAACTCCTCAAGAATGGAGACATATTCGCAGTAGGGCCGGGAAGGTTCAAAGTGCTAGATTAACCTGGCGAGAAATCCATAGAGCATATTTTAGCTACAAATTCAGAAGAACAACGGGGTCACATACACTTCTATCAAAGCAGCGAAGAACAATATGCCTACCGCGATCAGTATAAGGTCGGAGGCATCTAGAACTATCCGCTCGAAGTTCTTGGTCCCGAAATCATGACGGATGATCGCAATCGAGATTATACCTCCTGCGAGACCAGCGACGACATAAGCCAAAATCTCAGGTGTTCCATGGATAGAGTATCTAAGAATAGACAGATAAGCCACATTGAGATAACCTCTGACCGCCTCCCAACCAACCATGCCTGCAACCTCGGCGGCCCTCACCCTGAAGAAGTTGCCAAGCGCAACGCCAATGACAGACGCATTCCACATCAAGATAAAAAGAGCGCCAGTCCCATAGATAAAAGAGAACAGAACACAGAAGATCATCACCTTCACATTGTTTAGGAATATCTTGGTCAGAACATCGAAATTGAAAACATTGCCTGTGACCTTCTGATTTAAGCTGACTATCGTCTGGGTCTGAGCTGAGAACAGAGTGGTTGTCCACTCGACTGGAAGAACCACATACCAGAAAGCAAATGCTAGCGAAGCACCGATGAAAATGGACATCAGGAAAATCAAAGCCTTGGAATGCTCCCATAAAAGACGACGCTCTTCCCAGATGACCAGATGCTTCTCCTCCTCAAACTTCACAGTATGATAGAATAACGGGACGCCAGCGATAGTGGTCAGGAATATCATGACAAGAGTAGCATATTCTTCGAAGACCCAAAGAGCGAGGAAAAGCCCGAGGGTAGCGTAGACCGCGCCGAGAATGGCAAGGGAGAAAGGCCTGCGCTCGGCAATCATCGGCGTGACCAAAGATTCAAGGACCATCAGAAGAATAAAACATGGAAAATCGGTTTATATATGTTTTGGATTTGAATACAACAGTTTTTTGAGGAAAACTGGCCATTTGGGATCCCTAACGGGACAGAATCCATCAATGCTTCTAAACAGCTCCAAAGCGAAGCTACGTTGCCGCCCAACCAGCTCATTAAAGGGTGTTGTCCTGACATTTCCGAGACTACCAGATAGCTCATACCCGGAGTGCGCATCCAGCAAAAGGGCGCCGTCATATCCGATGTTAAGACCATAAAAACACGTCCCACAGACTTCACGGCCGATCTCCAGCTTCGAGCTGTGAGAATGGATAATCGAGTTATCTCCCAACTTGAGAGGCACCTGTTCTAGAGGGACAAGTTCCTCTGCTATGGAGACTAATTGGCCGGGCATCATCCCTGGGTTGGACAGCGCACAACCGGTCTGAGCCAGAGGAGCAATGCTAAAGAAGATCCCATTATTATGACTGAACTTGCGGAGATCCATCACATCTTGAAGGTTATCCGATTGAAGAGTGGCATGAATCGCAAGACGGCGCACATCATAACAATCAGTCGATTCAGCCAACTCCCGATAAACCCCACATGCATGGCGCAGATTGCGCTGTTTGCAGCTGAAGCTTCCAGGGAGGCGATTGTCGGATTCATATCTTGCCTCATCGAGTGAAAAATGACTGAAGACAAGCGTGACGTTAGAGACCGCGCACAGATCGATAAAACCGAAATCCAAATTATGCCCATTGGTGATCAAGGTAGTCAGATATCCTAGACTATCAGCAGCATGGATAATTCCTGGAAGATTCTTGCTAAGAACCGGTTCGCCTTCACCGGATATCTCAAGACATAATGCGCCGTATGACTTGGCATTCTCAAGTACTTGCACCGATTCCTCAAGACTCAGCGAATCGAAGCATCCCAAACCCCTGCGACTGTCAGGCATGAAACAACGCCTGCAATAAGAATCACAGACAGGAGGCTGGTTCAACAAAATGAATGAGATTTTACCCCTCTTAGCGCGCTCATCGAGTGTATGGCCTAAAACGTCCTCCAGATAGTAAGGAGACGCCTTTAAGACCGTTTTGGAGATAGACATCTTGAAATCACCCCATAAAATGGAATGATCGCAGAACGTAAACGATATCCAATCCGTTCTCTACGATATCCAATCCGTTCTCTAATATCATCCGATTTTGTTGATGCAAGAAGAGGCTTTATCTCATCATCTAATTTGCGCATCCTATCCTTGATCTCATTCCGGAAAGAACCCATCGACGCATAGAATCCGCATCTGTTCAATTCGGGTTTATAATTATTCAATGTCTGCAATGATATTTTAGGCTCATTGGGATATTCTATATTTAAGGCGGCGAAGTTTTCAATATGGCTGCTATCCGACAAGACCTCTTCCAATCTGGATCTCTGATAAGTCAAACTATTCAAACGATCGACGTGCTGTTTCTGAGGTCTATACCATAAATCGTATTCCCTTTGCAAACTAAAATGATGGTAGGCAGCATTAATAAAATAGGAAGCGCACAGAAGGATCACAATCTTTCCCATCTGCCTACTCAGAGGATGGGGAATAGGTAAAGGGGGTTGTGACAAGTCTTGGCTTGTCAAGTCCGGGTTTGCATAGGTCTCTGGCATAACTTTAACAAATAGCTGAAATTTATATGATTACTTCCCTCACCAGGGGGAGGAATATACATAAATTAATATGCTTCCAGCGATCCTCAACTTTATGGACACACAAGCATTGGAAGATATCGGGCTCACAAAGACAGAGATCAAAATATACTTATCCTTGCTAAAACTTGGGCAAAGCACCACAACAGGGATCATCAGGGAGGCAGGAATACACTCATCAAAGGTCTACATTTGCCTTGACAGACTAATCGAAAAGGGGCTTGTGTCTTATGCCATCAAATCAAACAAGAAGCATTTCCTTGCATCAACTCCAGAATCCCTAAGAAACCTGCTAAAAGATAAAGAGGAAAAGATCGCAAAGCAGGGGGAACGGATCGAACGCCTCATCCCAGAACTCGAGGCCATCAAAAAATCAGGAGAAAATTCAATTTATTCAGAGACATACGAGGGGATACGCGGGGCAAAATCGGTATACGAGAAAATCCTCCAGACATTAAACCCAGGGCAGACACAATATGTCATAGGGGCCCCAAAGATAGGAAATGAACTCCTTGAAGGATTTTTACTTGAGTGGCACAAAAGAAGAATAAAGAAGGGGATAAGATGCAAATATATCTATGACCATAACGCTCGACAGTATGGGAGAATCCGCGCAAATATGCCATTCACACAGGTCAAATACCTTCCAAAGGGAATCATGTCACCGGTCTGGATCGAGATATTCGGGCCCTATGTCTTGATAGGGCATATCAAAGGAAGGAACGCGATATTATTCCTAATCTTTGACTCGGAAATAGCAAAGAGTTATATGGATTATTTCAGGATGATCTGGAAGACGTCTAGAGAATAATATTGGATAACCTATTTAAAGGAGACACGGATATCCTCAGATAATGGAATACGACCAGCTGTTGAAGAGAGCACGCGAGAGGATGCCTGAGGCAGTCGTTGAGCGGGAGCGTTTCGAGATGCCCAAAGTGGTCGGGCATCTGGAAGGGAACAAGACAGTAATATCCAATTTCATCAAGATAGCTGATGCGCTCCGGCGCGACCCAGAGCACCTGCTCAAATTCGTGCTGCGCGAGCTTGCCACACCAGGGATAATTCGTAACGGAATGCTGATCATTGGAATGAAGACAAGCGCAACACGCATCAATGAGAAGATCCGCGAATATGCAATCGAATTCGTGCTATGCCCTGAGTGCGGAAAGCCAGACACATCCATCGTGAACGATGGCGATCTGGCATTCATGCGCTGCCAGGCATGCGGAAACAAGAAACCGGTGAAGGCCAGGATCTGACCCTTCAAAAATGACTTTTATTCTTCGGATACATCGCAGGCTTGATGGCACGGTATTACTTGCGATCTGCGACAAGGAAGTATGCGGCAAGAAACACGTTGAAGGCAAGCTGCAAATAGATGCTTCAAGCACATTTTACAAAGGAGAAGAAGCTACAGAAGAAGAAGTAAAATCGCTATTTCATGTGGCGACGCACCTCAACTTGGTAGGACAGAAAGCAATTGAGCTTGCCAAATCAATGGGATACGTCCAGCGCGATAAAGTCGTGAAGATATCCGGCGTGCCGTACGCAGAATGCGTGATAGTGCGAGAGTCCTGAAGGTTTACTGATGCACAGATAATGCCCTCAGATCATACCTGCACAAGAGGCTGCTCCATTCCCTGAGACTCATTGTCCGGGTCGTCTAGATCCACATCCAAATCGCCAGGATGACTGTCTTGAACATCGTCTAAAACAACGGAATCCGGATTGGCTTTGTCAGCCACTTTGGACGTGGCAGTGAAGAAGCCGGCCAGGCCTGCCTGCTTCTCCTTTTCCTTTCCAAACACGTCATGGAAGCGGCGCTCCAATAGGTTGATAGTCTGCGAAAGATATGGCGAGGCGCCATACTTCTTGGCCAGCATGATAGTAGGGCCAAGATATTTCACTACAGACCCCTCAGATATAGTAAAGATCACTCGGCCCTTGCATTTGGTGCAGCGGCCTATGAGAGGCGGCCTGCGGAACTTCTCATTACAGCCAATGCAGCGGAACTGCTGCATGCTAAACTTCCTCAAGTTGCCTTTTGTATCCTTGATGAAATGCTTCTCTATCACCAGACGCGCGACGTCATCAGTATCCACCGCGCGCACTTTCTTTGCGATCTCCATCTGGCCAGCGAGCTTCTCATCCATAGTAGGAAGAGTCTTGTAAGCAGAACATTGGATAGTGTAATTGATATCAGAGATAGGATGAGTGAAACCCATCCCCTCATACTGACTAGGCTTGCCAAGGCGGTGCTTGATCTGCTCGATCTTGACATCTTTAGCATCCTTCCAATTGACCGCTGCATTGTAGAAGTCAAGAGGATACTCCCACACAGTATCCACATCAAAAGCCATATCATCAACTTCAGACGGAACGAGGCGAGATGTCAACACAAGAGGAGCATCCTGGGTCGATCCTCTAGAGGATGGGAGATACTTCCTAGAGAAATTAAGGAGCGCGTCCATTAGCAATGTAACACAAGACTCATCACCATCACAATCCCTGCGCTGAGCGGCGTGCACCATAGGGTGAGCAAAGAACCCCTGGGTCTTCGAGAAACCAATGATTCTCGCAGCAAGGCCAGCAGAAGTGTGAGGCGCAAGGCATAGGACAAGATGCCCGACAAGATCCTTTGGCGATTGAAGATTATAGAATCTGGGCAGACCATACAATCGCTCCAGTTCATCATCGATGAAATTGCCAACACGGAACAGAGCCTTGTCCGCCCCTTCCATAGGAAGATCGAGCGTTGGAAGGATTATATCCTGAGGCTTTAGCTCAAGCACCTGGTCAGAGCGCTCGAGAGGGCGATTATAACAATCAAGATTGTAACCTAGCTCTCTTAACCGATCGACTGAAGTGAATACCTCAGCTGGAGTGAAGTGCGTGATCGCGAGCTGAGTCATATCATAGCGGGTAGTGCCATCCTTGTTGACTGCAATATCGTGATGAGACCGGAGTATTCCTTTAGCAAGATGCTCAGGGATATGCTCCTTATTAGATGTGCCTTTAACACCCTTTATCAGGTCAGGATAGACCTGCATCTTTAACTTCTTTAAAGCTGAATCGAAATAATGCTTGATATCTATCTTCCGGTGAGTATACGAAACGCATGGACCATGCTTTGAGCACACTTGCTCAGAAGACTTAGCCTTGCATTGGCGGCAGTAGTATGAAGCGACAGTCCTAGAACCGCACTCCTCACAAGTACGATAAACAGTCTCACATTTGCAGGAAGGACAAGTCATCGCAGGGAAATCAGAAGTGACTCCCCCAGCAGCCAACGCGGACTGGAACGACCTAAGACGGCCACCTTCCTCACCCACCGGAAAGAGCACCTCCGGACTTCCCGCAAGCTCCCGAAGCTTAGCTTTCTCAGGACGGCCCATCCTAGCACCAATAAAGATGCCGGACTTATCGCGGAATTTTAAAGGAGAAACTAGAGACACGGCCTCAAAACCGTCAGCGGGCTTTGGCTCTGCTGAATCTAGAATAGACTTAACGTCAAGGTCCTTAACGCCAAGACGCAACTGAGCGGCAATGGATGAAGCGTGATCCCCCTCGATGACGACAAAACCATTCGCCAATATATGGGGGACCCCAGCCAACTCAAGAACACTCTTTGATCGACCATCGGCGATAACTATCTTTGTGACCCTACCCCCAGTTTCATGAAGCTGGGACTGAGACAGCCAGGAAATGACTTCAGCGACATCCTTAGCAGACACGGTCTTCCAATGATAGGAGAAAGCAGGATGCATCGGAACATCCAACGCCTTCTGGATAGACAACGACTCCTCCCAAGAGACTGGATTCCAGAAAGCGGTCTCCACAATCTTTATGAGACGATCCTTATCCATAGAAGCTGACAAAGCAGCCGCTGCGATATCCCCCCCGGCCTTCTCATCGATTGATTTCTTGACCTCAAGAAGCCACCATTCCTCACAATAACCCGGAGGCACAAGGATGTGCTTTCGATTGGCAAAATCACCATAATTGATTAGAATATCACCCAAGAAAAGTATGTCCGTGACAGACGGATACAGACGCTTGGCCTCCTCTAATGTAGAGATCATGAGAACTGAGCCATTAGACAACTTTACGATCGGACCCTCAATTGAGTCGCAGGCTGTCAAAGAAGTGGCCTTACCAGGACGCTCGAGCTTGAGCTGAGTCCCTGTGGCAAGATATTGATTCAACACCCACATAGTGGCCGGATGGATGCAATACGAAGAGAATCCCGAAGTGCGCGCACGGCCAAACCTGAGACGAAAACCGCCAGCTCTCAACGGATGAGTGAACACCGGCCGACCAGCAACCAGATCCTTGATGAACGTGTAATCAGGAAGGATCTTAGGCTTAGGACCTGATGAAGAATCATCTTTCTTCGCATGAGCCTTGATCTTCTTTTGCAGATCAACAAACTCACCCATAAAACTCCAGTGCCCAAGGTCGAAATCCTTACCCCATTGATTTAGATATGCCCAGACCTTCGTCGCCTTCTGAGCTATGCCCTCACCAATCACAAGGCATAGACCATTGCGGATCAAATTAGTCTCCACCCTTGGCAAGTCCTTATAGTTTGACACCTCGAACTTCTCAGAAGGATCGCCATCAACTTGCACCGGAAGATGATGCGACAGGAATTTTATCTCATCCTCATGAGGAAGATACTGGAGATTAGTCACACGCTCATGATAATCATATAACTCGGTGACGTTGCGATTCACCTCATTCTCCGTGGCATCGAACGGGGCGAACCCCTTCTTCACACGTAAGTAATCAGCGATAACTACGGTGACTGCCGCCATCGTCCCTCCAGCAGACCGGATCGGCCCTCCAAAAAATATCGCCCAGTAATCCTTGCCATCCTGAGTCTTGCGGATCTTGATCTCAAGAAAACCCTCAAGAGGAGAAGCAACAGTTCCCATAGTCAGGTAAGCGAGACCCACACGGATGCCTGTTTCCCACGCTTCCTTATCATCTTTGAATTCACAAAATTTCTTGTTAGCCACATCTTCAGCGATCTTTAGAGCCACACGCCAATCAAGCGAACCGAACTGCTCCTCAAGCTCTTTGATACGCACAGGCATGCCCTTGTTTGCGATCTGCGGGACAAGAACCGAGATGAGACCTTCGACACGCTCAGCCATATCTGATGAGAGAGGGATAGGAACATCATCCTCAGGATCAAGACCCTGGGAGCGCGCCTTTCTTGTGAGATCATAGGAGCGAGCTATATAGTCATCTATGTACTTGAAATAGCGCTCCATCGCTGGCGAGCAGGCTTTCTTCTCCATATTAGAACCTCAACAACCGCACTTCTCTAGTGTGCAGATCCATCAGAGACACACGACAGGGCTCTGGAGTGTGACCTGTCTTAATCTGGAAAGCTGTGATGTCCTGCCAGCATCCACCGTTTATGAGAGTGACATTACGATAACTTGACACCCTAGTGCGATGAATATGACCGGTGAGAAAAAAATCAGGCACGCTTGAGATCACCAGCGGGTCACGGGCTGAATCTGGAATGTAAGGAGTAGATGTATGCGCAGGAGCGAGATGCCTCCTCTGAAGAAGGTACTTCATTATAAGATCTGCACGATCATAACCCCCGTTTATTCGGATAGACTCGACATTAGCTACATAGTAATCAAAACTATACCCGTGGTACATCAAAACATCAAAACCGCCGAAAGACTCATTGCCATGGATGTTCACTACAGTAGGATTGCTAACAAGCATCGCATTAGGCAGATCCCAGACCGGCTTGCAGATATCCTTATAGAGAGACGGCTGAGGCTCATTGAGACGCATAGCATCATGGTTCCCAGGAATCATTATGATCTTGATCGAGTCAGGAAGCTGCGCGATTAGCTCTGACACCCGACGATATTGAGCATAGATATCCTTGATCGCCAAGTCTTCCTCTTGGCCAGGATAGATCCCAACACCATCTACTAAGTCACCTCCGATGAAGAGATACTTTACCTGCGATGCCAATGCGCGCTGAGCCTCATTTCCTGCAGTGCCCTTGAGCCAATGGACCATCTTAAGAAAGTTATCCTCCATGAATTGCTTAGAGCCGACATGCATATCGCTGATGAACGCAGCATAGCCGGGATGATCCGTTGGCGCCTTCTTGAGCTCTTTTGTCAATGGGACATCAGGAACAAGAAGATTGTTTCCAAAGAGTATCGGATTGTCCGAAGAACCTCCTGTTGAGCCGATCACCCCCACAACCTCATCCTCACAAACATCCTTGACAGCCGCGTAAATATCAGGATTCTTCTTAGAAAACAGCACACGCAGAGTCCCTGTGGGATCCTCTAGAGTCAATATGACTGATTGTGTATTTGGAGTGACTATCTTCTCCATTACCATCCCGATCACCGAGACGTTCTCCTTGCCTTTTTTTTGCAGCACACGAGAGATAGAGATCACACCAGAGAGTTCTGACCTGCCACGCAGGAGGCCTTCTAGCGCCTTATACCTTGCATTGAAATACGCGACAAAATCAGCCATCTCACGCTTCTTTGGCTTCTCATTATAATCTGAAATCACACGCACCTTGAACTCTCCAGATTCCATCATTGCGCGCTGACGATCGCTTATGTCCCCAAGATCCACATTAACTGAAATCGGTTGAGGATGCGACCGGCCAGGACAAGGAGAGCCCGCCTTGTAAGGATCAAACATGGAAGGGGAGGATTGCGGCGAGGAAATACTCGGTGAACAGACAGCCTGCATCGCTTTCTGATGAGACCAGTCTGGACGAAGGACTTGAAGAAGATCTGAAGCTGAAGAGACAGATGGGAGAGAAGAATCATCCAGACGCGAGACGAGTTTTGAAATCGAGGCCTCGTCTAACTTCTGAATGAAGGCAGGAGGAAGAAGTATGCTTCGCTGCATAAGAGTCTGAATCAGACGCTTCTTACTCTCGAGAAGGACGACTTGAGACATCAGGAGTCCTCCTTATCTTTTTGATCATCACTTGAAGAATCATTCACCGGAGGGGAACACTGATTGTCAGAGACAGCAACATCCTGCACAGGACCTATATCCAAAGACCGCTCAAGGATCTTGCATACCTTATCTTGAATGGATGGCGCAAGAGACATCTGTATCTCACGAGTCCGACCGTACCTACCTTTGGAGATTATCTTGGCATTGATGATGCCAAGCATGTCATATTCCGCGATGATATCTGAGACTCTCCGTTGAGTGAGAGGCCTCAACCCAGAACGGTCACATACCATTGAATAGACCTCATAGACCTCTCCTGTGAAGAGAAAACCATTGCGATGATTAGAGAGACGAAGCACGGCCAAGAGGACTGCCTGGTACTGCTTAGGCTGCGCAGCCACCACATCTTCAATGCGGTCATGCTCAATCTTCTCCTGAGCATGATCGAGGTTCGACAATGAGACAAGAGATGCTCCTTCGCGCTCAGCGATCTCGCCAGCAACTCTTAAAAGCTCAATAGCACGCCTTGCGTCGCCATGTTCTCTGGCAGCGAAGGCGGCGCATTTCTCTAATACACCCGACTCAAGAGCATCTTTCTCGAAAGCAGTCTTTGCCCTCTGATTCAGAATAGACTGAATTTGAAGCGCATTGTAAGGCGGGAAGATCAGCTCCTCCTCAGACAGCGAGCTCTTGACCCTTGGATCAAGATACTCAGTGAACATCAGGTCATTTGAGATGCCAACAATCGAGAGTTGAGTGTTCTTGAGTTGGCTATTAATACGAGTCAGATTGTACAAAATACCGCTCCCGGCCTTCGCCACAAGATAATCTATTTCGTCAAGGACGAGGATTACAACTTGCCCTCTTGATTCCAAAGCTTTTGTAAAGATTGAGTAGATCTCCTCAGTCGGAAGCCCAGTCGCCGGAACCTCCCGGTCTAATTGGCGACAAAGCTCAGCAATCAGCCTATATTCAGTATCAGCTACACGCCGGAGCTTACAATTGACTGAGACAATCGAAAGGGGAAGAGAACGCTGCAAAGACAATTTCAAGAGGCTTGAAGTAACATGCGCAACCGAAAGGGTCTTGCCGGTGCCAGTCTTGCCATAAACAAAAAGATTAGATGGTTTTTCTTTCCGAAGACATGGAGCAAGAATATTTGCGATTATCGAAAGCTGCTCATCGCGATGAGCGAAATCTTCAGGCATGAAATTTGGCTGGAAAACTTTCTTATCCTTAAAGACTGATTTTGACTCGAGATAGTTCTCAAAGAATGAATCCAACCCCGCTTTCATATGGAAAGTTCCACTCGAAACGGAGGTATAAATGGATTTCTATGATGCAAAAGGCGTGATAAAACAGGTGCGATGGCAAGGATAGGATAGAGAATCAGAAAGGACAAAATGCCAAGATTGCAGATAGATCGGGATTAGGGAGGAGATTTGTTGACGAGAGATTAGCTGTCCTGATTACTGAGAGATGAGGGGGATGTATTTTAAGCAGATAGCACCAATTAAATCCAACGATTAAAGACAGGGGTTATCGATTAGTGAGCCAGAAAAAAGGAAGGTGGCGCCCACCCCCTGATTTCGTATGGAAAATTAGGATTGTGGAATGCGGAGGGTTATTCGGATTGTGGAATTGGAGGTTGTAAGTCAGATTTGATGAATAGAGTATTTAAATAAACGAATCAAGAATTGTAGATTCGAATCAATTTTTATTATTATATTATTATCTTTTTATATAAAAAATAATAAATAAGAGTCATTTACGTTGAATTTCTCATTATTTATTTTATCTATTGAAAATAATAGGTTTTTATGAATAAACTAAGATCCCCTTGAGGCGGGATGGATCTCCATCGGAAATAAAGGGGTGGCAAGACGATCGAGTCCGGGTAGGCTAGCCACGCATATCTATTTTGACTGAATTCCAATTAGCATCTCTTTATGTCGATATCCTATTTTGTTATCGTCGAGTAACGAATGACGAATAGGTTTATATATAAGTGGAGGTTCTCCATTCAATATTGTTACCACTCGTAAATAGGGAAGGCCTATGATAGTACAGAAAGATTTCCTGAACAAACTAAAGGATTTCGGGCTCAACAGCTATGAAAGCAAGCTGTGGACCGCACTGCTCTCCCGCGGCGTGTCAACCGCAGGTGAGCTATCCGATATAGCTAACGTTCCGCGCTCAAGATCATACGATGTCCTAGAATCACTAGAGCGCAAAGGATTTATTATAACAAAACTTGGAAAGCCAATCAAATATATCGCAGTGCCGCCAAGCGAAGTGCTTGAGCGAGTCAAGAAGAAGATCAAAGATGATTCTGAGACACAGACCCGGATGCTTGAGACGCTGAAGGGGAGCGAGATACTAGACGAACTGAACCTCCTCCACAACAAGGGAATTGAGATGGTTGAACCCACAGAGTTGACCGGATCGATCCGCGGGAGAAGCAACATACTAAACCATCTTGAAAGCATGATCAAAGGCGCTCAGAAATCTATCGTATTAGTGACTAGCGAAGAAGGACTAGCCCGCAAGGCAGATTACCTTCAATCGGCACTCGCGAAAGCGAAATCAAGAGGAGTCTCAATTACCATCCTGGCTCCACTTCCAAAGAAAACCATACCTCAGACGGAATCGTTGTCAAAGATCGCGTCTCTAAAACATGTCGATGACGTAAAGGCAAGGTATTGCATTGTTGATAGCAAGGAGACACTGTTCATGCTATTACCTGATAAAGGGACACACCCCACCTATGACGTAGGCGTATGGGTCAACACACCCTTCTTCTCCAAAGCGCTGCACGACCTAACAAGCAAGGCGCTACCTGGAAAATAGAAATCCTCCTCTTTCCGATCATAGATCGGATTAAGATCCTTGGCATAACCTGACTCAATAAGTTTCATCTATGCAATACCCCAGACTCAAACTTGAGTTTCTGAATTTTGCTTTTAAATGGAAATGAAGAAGTAGTATTTGTCCGC
>JBBSWF010000015.1:0-19338 GCA_038046365.1 Nanobdellota archaeon | reverse complement strand
TCTACCTACTCATACGCAGCAAGTAACGCCAAAAGATATGGGTACAGGTGAGGGGCAACCCCCGCAACGCGCCAGCGTCTATAGACAAGCGGATTTCGACCTTAGGGCGCTATACAATACGTTTCCGGTGGAAATGAGCCTCTCCAAAGCCGCGAATCTCTCTTTGAGCCTCCTAGTCTTTGAGACCAGAAGGTCATAATTCACGACGTTGATAAAATAATCGCTCTCGGATGATCGCGATATAATCCCTTGGAAGCTGCCTTTGAAATTGCTTATCACAGAATAGAAATGATCCACTATAGATACCCGCTCGTTGTGGCGATTGACCGACTCCAGCTCTTCTCTCGAGAAAAGACAGGCGGACTTGAGCTTGAACGGGTCCGAGTCCTCGATCAATGCCTTAACCTCCTTTGGACTGAGGGTGAAATAGGATGCCTTGAGCGCTAGCTGGAGCTGCTTATCCCTGTAAGGATGATCCCCCTTGCAGAACACCTGCTCTGGGGTGAGATAAAAATCCTTATCAGGATCAAAAGAGTAGTCCTTACGCACGGCACTCGAGCGCAGTCGATCACACGTCGCCCTCCTTGAAGACTCGTACCTCTGCGGCAGATAGGAGAGTTCTATCGCAGCAGTGTATGTCAACACATCCAGGTCGACTAGGTTTCTCACACATTGAGGGAGGGAAAGGAACGAGAAAGCCTCGCGAACAACAGAGTCCTGCTTGCCCAATGAGGCAGCGAATGAATGGACCGTTAGCAGAGGCTCATCCTTATCCCTTCTCTCCGTGTTCATCAGCTTATAGAGCATGAACCAATACACGGCCCGCTCTGACGGGGTGAACGGCTTTTGGGAATCCTCAACTATCTGCAAAATGGTCCTCTCTGTCCTGCTGAGGTGATCAACTGGAATACACCTAACATACTCAAGGCCTGCTAAATGCGAAGCGCGATACCGGCGATGACCTGTGACTATCTGATAACTGCATTGGGACACTCTCTCGACTAAGATCGGCTCGATTAAGCCATTGGCCTTGATGTTAAGCGCGAGTCTCACTATACTCTTCTCATCGAAAGTGCGCCGCGCATTATCTTTATCCTCGCAGAGCTGGCTGATTGGCAGTGAAACTATCCTGGATATCTGGCGCGCCGGAGAAGCGTCTTGAGGAAATGATACGCCGCTTAGACCATGAATCCCTCCCTTGATATAACGCCGGATATCATCATCACAACGCGGCGCCCTACTTGGCCTCTGCGCATAGCTTAGAGCATACAATCCTGTCTTGAACGACTCCATCGCATGGTCGAACCCAGTCTTTGCCAATAGAAAATCGACTAGCTTACAGTCTATCGAGGCCAGCTGGATAAAGGAGGTGATTGTCTCATAGGCCCTGTTTAGAACAGCGTAATAGGCCTGCCGCTGGCGCTCGAAGAAATCGTCTGCTTCAGGAATCAGCGGCGCGCCGAAAAGCCCTCGCGGGTAAGTCTGCTGCTCAATCGCGGCATTAATCACATGCCTCAATCGCGGCTTATTGCGAGCAAGGAAGAGCTCTATCTCCTGTCTTGAGAGGCCTGCAACCTCCTGATTTGTTGATTTAATAAACGCGCTGGAGAGACATGCTCCGGATTCCTGATTCGTACTTAGGAGGAGGCTGGACAGCTCATCGATTGCAATCAAACCATACCTGTCTTTTAGATCAGCGGCTTTCGCGCCACTGCCATGCTCATTTTGGACCTCATCCATCAATCCTTGACTGAGGACCATACCGTCATAGCCGGATATGGCATCGATACGGCTTGAGAGGGCGCGCAACGACGGGCGCGCTTGAAGGATGTGAACAACCAACTCATTCTGCCTGCGAAAATCAGGGATGCGTCCGATCTCAGCAGCAATCGCATAGCTTATCCTCCCATCCTCCACCTCTTGCTGTATCTTCGGGTCGAGCCGGCAATACTGGAATGCGCGCTTGATCTCATACTCAGACCGCCCAAGGAGCTTGGCGAGTCGGCAGTATGGCACAAGCGGGACCTTGAGAGGATCCGTCGTCCTAAGGACCTCGACAAGGGCATTGTGCACAGAAGATATGGCGCGCGCTATCTGATAAGGGGGAATAGGTTCCTGCGAGTCGGCGGCCAGCTGGAGCGCCAGGCGCTGTGCGCGGCTGAGGCCAGTGAGGACCTGACACGGGGCGACGAGGATGCCGCCCCTCCAATGCGCCTCGAAGCGGCGATGGCCGTCTATTATCAGATAGACATCATCGCGGTCAAGGCATCTCTTTAATCCTGTGGACTGATAGAACTCCTCGCCATGCCTCTTATCAAATGTCCCTAGCATAGCGCGGACCTGGCTGCTATCTTTACCCTCACAGTGTCTCTCTATTGGGATTCGCTCCACTAGCATTGGCTTGATCAGCCCGCTTGACCGGATCGAGTCCGAAAGATTTGCGATAGACTCAAGATCAAAACACTTGCGCGGCTGATCAAGATCCGGGTAGATAAAATCGATGCGAATCTCCTCAACACTAATTTGAGACTCAAGCAGATCCATCAATCCCATGCGCCGGACGGATTGCGAGATCCTATTTAAAATGAGCACGCATCGGTAGGTAATAAGTCGCCTAATTGGTCGGCGGTAGCGCCTTCTCGCGTAATGAAACAGTTTACTGACTGACCGGCCGATTTTCGACGAAAATCAGCCTCATGCGAAAGAAAGTATCGAAACGCTCGACCTGAGGGCGCTACCGCCGGTTTACGGGGCGACTTATTACCTACACGCATCAAACCCTCCGTAATTTCTCCACATTGGTGGAAGGTCTCCACGCATAAACACCATATCTCTTAACTGATCGATCGCGGATGGTGGTTTTTTAAGCATGGCAGAAATCCGCGTGAGGAAGAGTGGCAGGAAGACGCTTGACAGCTCACTTCCGCTCGAACATCTCAGTGAGGAGACCAGACGATTCATGCATTACTCCCTATACGACCCGACAGAAGCTCTCAAGAATATGGAAGAGCAGATCCGCCTGTACTACAAGCAGGTCAAGCGTAGCAGGAAGAAAGAGGTTTATCTGTCGGCATTGCTCCTTGACACCAACGAGATAACCACAAGGGTGATCGACGGGCATGTCGGCGATGAGAACAGGGCGAGCAAGAACAGCGCGCTGATCGCAGCCCACTATCCTGGGGGAGCGGTCGCATATTCTGTGGCTTTCACCCCATCTGCACGGCAACTCCACAAAGCCCTGGCCGAGGCTGAGGAAGAAGCATGGGAGAACCGCAACACAAAGCACAAGCGCAATCTGATGCACCCGAAAAAATCGGAAATGTCCAAGCACTTCAAGCTGGACCTAGATTCATTCCGACAGAAGACCTATGATGACCTGTCAACGAAGCTCGCTGAATGCGAGCAAGCGATAGCTGAAGTCGAAGGCATCGTTGGAAGCCAGGCGCTTCTTGAGATGACCCTAGGGCAGGAGATCTTCGTGGACTCTCTTGGCCGCAGGACAATCCAGGAGATCGCCCAGATGCACATCCATATGGTGGCAGAGGCTGAAGCTGACGATATGCCTGGAGGCAGGTTCGAACTCGAGGAGATCGTCGGATGCTCAGGCACTGCGCAGGACCTTGATTGGCTGTTCTTCAAGGCAAGGAATCGGGGCGAAGAGCTCGCGAAAAAGACAGTCAGCTTCTCAAAAGCCGGGCCGAAAGTCAAACCCACACCACTCTACGGACGAAGGACAAAGACATTCGAGCTGCGCCCTGGAAGGTATGACATAGTGATGGACGGAGCCATGGCATCATTGACAATACATGAGATGCTCGGACATTCAGCAGAGGCCAACCGGTTCTTGAACTCCGAAGGCGAAGGGACTCCATTCTATCTCGGGCAGAAGGTAGGCATGCCCTCATTGAACATCGTAGACAACCCGCTGATGACATTCGAATACAACCAGTCTTCCGATGAGATCGAACAGGCTGTCCACGCAGGGATAATCCTGCCGACACGCATCAAGCCTCCTTCGTACTACCATGTAGACCATGAGGGTGTCGTCGGCGGAAAGACCCATATCGTACAGAACGGACGATTCATATCTTACCTCACGACAAGAATGAGCGCGGGGACGCTTGACCGCGAACAGATAAGGAAAGCCCTCACCGGAAACGCCAGGGTCGGAAGCGTATGCAGCGAGGATGAGGACGGAGAATCTTCCCCCATCCAGCCCGATTCAAGGATGAGCACTCTCTCGATCCTCCCTGACAGCGACGGGCCAGACCTGCGCGGCCTACTCGACAGGATTAAAGGCAACGGGCTCTACATAACGGCCGGCAAATCCAGCGGAGAGGTCAGCACGAAGAAATCACAGGGATGGGTCGCGGTCGCGGAAGTGTATTTCGTCGACAATGATCTCAACTTGATACCTCTGCGCATACCTCACTATAGGATAGACCTCGTAGACAATGTGGTCGGCTATCTTGGAAAGATAAGAGAGATCGGGAACGGGAACACGGTGTCTTTCGAGACAAGCTACTGCGCGAGCGATTCTGGGGTGGTGCCTCAATCCTGCGGAGGCGCGGCGATACTGGTCGAGAAAGTCAACATCCACCCTGAATATTACCCCGGGACCCACAAAGGGGCGCTAACGCCGATTCCTTCTAGGAACAAATCTAAGGATTGAACCGCCTGCAGATCCGTGACTCGAAATCACCTCTTCAAGAGATCTTTTGAGCTCGTCACGTATCAATTCCACAAGGTCGTGCGGTGAATCCTCATAGGCCCATGATGGCGGATCACCTGACGCTGAATCCTCCCAGACCCTTCCTGCGAAATCTCTTGGCAAGTGATACCTAGGGATGCCATGGATACGGAGAAACCTTGACCTGTCGGCGATCTGAAGGTAATTGAACGTCGATGGACCGAAATTGTTATTGATCTTGAGGGCACGCTCGATATCCCTCATAACTCGTGTAAGCTCGACTGCCCCAATGGAAGGCATCTGAGAAAACCCCTCCACGCAACCTTTGCTGAAGATGCTGTAACATCCTAGCGTATGCTGGCGATAACTGACCTCAAGGACCCAGTTCTGATACTCTCTCAAGAAGCCATGGGTGTACTTTCCATCCGGATCCCAAAACCTCTTAATCATAGATCTTGTATGTTGAACACCCTTAAATCATTAATGAATCCTCGCGACCACAGGCACCATAAGGCAGGCCATCAGGTGGAGGCGCGCGACTCCAGATGAGGACGCGAGGATCCCAAGAGCCGCGGCTGTGATGAAGACAAGGACCCCCACAGGGCCGGAACGGAAGGATATGAGCGCTGTCACAAATATGATCACAGCCATGCAAGAGACCTTATAAGGGATGACTGACATCAATCTCGACGCCATCCTGCCTATACCCAAGGCGAGGAAGGCGCCAAGACCTGCGGCTGCCAGGGCCGAGGCCGACAGGCAGGCCGCAGTTTGGATGTCAATCCTTGGGATGAGCTCGATCACTGCAGCCACAGCTCCATTTCTCGCTTTGCCTATCGTGGCAGTAGTGATGATAGACATCATGAAATTCACAGTGCCTATCCCACCGACGAGAAAAAGATATTCAACGGGCTGGAGCGAAGGGAGCAAGAGAGTGGAGAGTATCGCCGCCTGGGCAGCGCCTACTCCTGGAAGGAAAGCCACGATCCAGCCAGAGAAAACCGCGCAGGCCACAAGGACGCACTGCCTCCTGACAGGGATAGACACGTTCTCCGTAACGTACTGCGGCGGGATGGATGTGGAGTCGCCCAATGAGAGGATCAGAGTGGACGCACCAAAGAGGCCAGAAAGCATAGGAAGAAGAGGATCGTTCATGCTAGACTTTATCAGGACCAAGTATCCCAGCAGTCCCGCTAGAATGACTGCGATGGAAGCCTTGATCCTCTTTGCCCAACCTTTCTCTCTTAGCACAAGCAAGATAGTGACTGCGATGATGATCAAAGACATCCGAGGGCTGAGGACAACATCAAGATAGGGCATCACGAGGAAGAGCAGAGGGGACACGATGACTGAAATGATGGCAGAGACCACAGCGCCAGCAGTCGCCAGCCTGACTGCCTCGTAACCCGCGCCTGCCAACAAGAGACGATGGCCTGGAAGGACCGAGACGGCGAAGGCCTCGCTTGGAGCGCCAAGGAAGATAGATGGGATGACATCGAGAAAAGTATGGACTGTCGCCATGGCGACGATGAAGATCGCTATGTCCATCGATGAGAACATCGAAGCGAGGGCATCGGCTGAAGAGACCATCACTGTCGAAACGAGGTTCACATGCAGGCCGGGGGTGATTCCCGTCACTATACCTGACATCGAACCTGAGAAGAAAGCCAGAATCGCCGAAGATATGGAGCCCACAGCCATATTTCACCCAACTGCTGAGATCTTATCGATGATGATCTCCTTCTTGCCTTTGTAGGTTTGGACCTTACCGGAGATCTTGACCTCGCTGCCTTCCTCGACTTCAATCTTGTCAAATGAGACCAGCTGGTACCTAGAAGCCGGAGACAGCTTGAGAAAACTCACTTTGCCACGATCGATGACTTGCGTGACTTTGCCAGTGATGGTGATCCTGGATCCATCCTCAACAGAACCTGAGTTCACCCTCTTTGAGCTGACTTCCGCCTTGTGGTCAGGCTGCCTATCGCTGCTTTGCGGATCCTTCTGGCTTGACTTGCCTTCGCTACCTCCAGCCCATATAATATAGGACAACGCAATTAGCCCTGCTATCAAGATGACCGCTGCCAATATTTTGACTTTGCGCTCTTCCATCATGTCTTAAATGAAGCCCTCCTTAAGATGCGTTTCGGCAAAAAAGACGGAAATCTTGCAAGCAGAACGGAAGACCGTCGGTCCGGTCCGTAAGTTTTAAGACTGTGACGAACACCGGTCCGGATATGACACGGTTCATCCGCATATTTATAGGGATCGCGCTGATCATTGCAGGCATCGTGTCTCTCTTCCTTCCTTTCTCACCAGGCCTGCTTTTCTTATTCGCAGGACTCGTGCTTCTAGGAAGCAAACGGGCAAAGGCCGCGTTCATGAAAGCGCATAAGAAAGCGTCGGTATGGTTCGGACCGAAGGCAGGGAAGCTGTTCCTTATCCCGCTTGCGCATCTTGAAGACAATCCTGAGAAATCACTATCGCATGAATCGATCAAGGAGGCTGAGGAGCCCAAGACCCAGATAAAGAATGCAACACCATCAAAGAAGACTCGAAAACCCCATTTTTGAGTGACAAGAAAGCATTATAAAAGGAGTGGGAATCCGTCTCACAGATGGATCCGGCAGCCAATTCTATCGACGATAAACAGAATGTCTCCTGCGAAGGCAGCGGATGCGCGGTTCTGGTCCATCCATCAAGCGAAGCAGAGCAACCTGGAAGAAGGGGACAAGACCAGCCAACATCGGGCATCATAACAAAGAGTGGCATCAAAGCGCGGAGGATAGAATCCCCAAGCTCGATAAACACCTTCAAGCAGTGCCCTCGCAAATATTTCTACCAATACATCATGAAGTACCCGACAGCATTCAACATCCACACTGTGCTAGGCGGCGTGTGCCACTCAGTCCTTGAGATATTCTTCGACCAGGACGTGCGAAGCTATACAGATCTCGATTTCGCAGCCGCTTTCCAGGGGAAGATACAAGAGTTATTGATGTCAGAGTGGTCAGGCGCGAAACCTAAACTGGCGCAGCTTGGGATCACACATGACCAAGAGAGATTCTACTTCGAAGAAGCCGCGTTGATGCTTCTTAACTGGGGAGACAAGTTCTCTGCGAAGATACGAGCTTATCCGGGAGGATTCCAAGAGGCATACGCTGCGCTGACTCCGACACGCGAGAAAGAATACAAATCCATGTCGATGTCGGTGCGAGGATTCATCGACGTGATAGAGAAGACCGGACCAAATGTTCGGCTGATGGACTATAAGACCAGCAAGCGATTTGAGATGAACCACGAGTACAAGCTGCAACTATCGATCTACGCGCTGATGTACCAAGAAGAACATGGGCAGCTTCCGACGCACGTCGGGCTATATTTCCTGAAAGACCCGTACCAGTTCGAGTATGTGCTGCCAGTCGACCAGGACCTGCTTGACCACGCGCGCGTCGAGATAGACGTGATGCACATGAACACACAGTCCAATAATATAGTGGATTATCCAAAGAAAGTCACCGCGCTATGCAAGTGGAGCACGGGACAGTGCGATTTCTATGGGAGATGTTTTAATAAGGAGTGCCAGGGGAATTGAAGACCCAGGGAAACTGGAATTTCGGACCACAAAATACAAATATACCTATACACATAACTATCTATCATGGCAAAGAGGAAGATCAGAAAGGATCATTTTGGTTGTATGCCCTCGCTGAAACGGTTTGGCAGGAAGGACCGGATGAAGAGCAGATGTGAATAAACTGCTCGAAACTGCCCGCCTCACCCATATCCCTCTCTCCTTTTCTCGACGCTGGCTCTTCACAACCTTTATAAAAGACGGCAGGTTTGGATGATCAATGGCGCTATCATACTCCACAACCAAAGACATCAAGGTGTCTGCTGCGACGGCTGAACAGGTAATCGGCCAGGAAGAGGCAGTGGAAGTCATCAAGAAAGCCGCACACCAAAGAAGGCATGTGCTGCTCATCGGAGAGCCCGGGACCGGAAAGTCGATGCTCGGGATAGCGCTCTCTGAATTGTTGCCGAAAGAGAAACTGGTAGACATATTATCTTTCCCTAATCCTAATGACGAGAACCAGCCGCTGATCCGCACGATGCCCGCTGGACAAGGCAGGGACCTGGTAGGCCGAGCCAACGCGCAAATGGCAGGGATGTTCAAAAATCAAAATCTGATATTATGGGCATTAGTCATACTCTCGATGTTCGCGCCATGGTGGGCGCGCAACTATTACAAGAGCGACATCATGTTCGCCGCATTCTTCATCGGCGGCATGGTATTTATAGCGGCATTCGCGATGTTCATCTCATTAGGGAAGCGCGGAGGCATCATCAAGGTCCAATCACCGAAACTGGTAGTCGATAATTTCCAGAAAAAACAAGCGCCGTTCTTCGACGCGACCGGCGCACATGCAGGGGCGCTGCTAGGCGATGTATTGCATGATCCTTTCCAAAGCGGAGGACTCGGGACGCCGGCGCATGAGCGCGTGGTCGCCGGGATGATACACAAGGCGCACCTGGGGGTGCTGTTCATAGACGAGATAGCGACTCTCGCTCCGTGGACGCAACAGGAGCTTTTAACAGCGCTTCAGGAAGGAAAATTCTCGATCACAGGCCAGTCAGAGCGAAGCGCAGGAGCGATGGTGCGCACAGAGCCAGTGCCATGCAACTTCGTGCTTGTCGCAGCAGGAAACCTCGAGACAATAAAGAACCTGCACCCAGCTCTTCGATCAAGGATACGTGGATACGGATATGAAGTCTACATGAAAGAGACGATGCCTGACACTCCAGAGAACCGGGACAAGATCACCATATTCGTCGCGCAGGAAGTGAACAAGGACAAGAAAATCCCACACTTTGACAAGAGCGCAGTATCAGAGATAATCGAAGAGGCCAAAAGGATGGCCAACAGGAAAGGACACCTCACATTGAGGCTCAGGGACCTAGGCGGCAGGATACGCGCTGCAGGAGACCTTGCGATCGAGAAGAAAGACGATATAGTAACTAAAAACCACGTCGTCGAAGCGAAGAAAATCGCAAGAACGCTAGAGCAGCAGATCGCAGACAAGTACATCGAGCGCAAGAAAGAGTACGAAGTCATAATCACCACAGGGAAACGCGTCGGACGCGTCAACGGCCTGGCGGTCATGGGGGCGGGTCCCACTTATTCTGGCATAATCCTGCCGATAGAGTCAGAAGTGACTGTGGGCGGGAAAGAGCGAGAGATCATCGCAACAGGGAAACTGGGCGAGATCGCAAAAGAGGCGATAAAGAATGTCTCGGCGATCATCAAGAAATACTTCGGACAGGATATCAAGAAGAATGACATCTACGTCCAGTTCCTCCAGACCTATGAAGGGGTGGAAGGAGATTCGGCGAGCATAGCTGTGGCCACATCGATCATATCTGCGCTGAAAGGGGCGCCGGTGAAGCAAGACTACGCAGTCACAGGGTCTTTATCTGTCCGCGGCGACGTGCTGCCTGTCGGAGGGGTCTCTGCGAAAGTAGAGGCTGCCATCGATGCGGGGATCAAACATGTCATCGTGCCGAAGAGCAACGAGAAAGACATCGTGATTGATGCAGCCCGACTAGAGAAAATAGAGATAATCCCCGTAGAGAGGATAGAACAGGTACTGGCGAAGATACTCGACTGGACCGGCAAAGAGAAGGAATTGAAGAAGATCCGCGGCAAGTGAGTTTCTATGAAGTCGATGAAGTTTAGGCAGACCCTTATCCAACTGATCCTTGACGGGAAGAAACGGACGACCTGGCGGCTATTCGACGACAAAAATCTTGCCGCAGGAGACATCGTGTCATTTATAGTTTGGGAGACCAAAGAGGAGGCTGCGAAAGCAAGACTGATCGACGTCCAGGAAAAGACTTTCATGGAATTGACTGAATCGGATTGGGAAGGCCACGACAGATTCCAATCAGACGAAGAGATGTATTCCACCTTCTCAAAATATTACGGGCGCGACGTCTCAAAAGACAGCCATGTGAAGATAATAAGGTTCGAATTGATGTAGCCTCAAAGACTATTTAAACACCAGATCCTCCGCACTGAACATGGCGACCATTGTAGGCATAGACGAGGCAGGACGCGGACCAGTCATTGGACCTATAGTCATCTGCGGCGTGCTGATCGACGAGAAAGACAATGAGCGGCTCCTCAACATAGGTGTGAAGGATTCTAAATTATTGTCTCCATTGAAGCGAGAGAGGCTGATAGACGGAATCCAACAGATAATCAAGGATTTCCATTGCCTGATAGTGCAGCCTCTTGAGATCGACGCGGCGGTTGAGTCAGACACGATAAACCTCAACTGGCTAGAAGCGATGAAATCCGCAGAGATAATCAACGTCCTAAAACCTGAGACGGCGATAGTGGACTGCCCAAGCCCGAACACGAACGCTTACGCGTCATTCCTGCTCGAGCGGCTTGCAAACAAGAAGACCAAGATAGTCGCTGAGCACAAAGCCGACGCAAACTATCCATCTGTCGCGGCCGCCAGCATAATCGCCAAAGTCACCCGTGACGCTGAGATAGAGAAACTGAAGAAGCATGTCGGGATGGATTTCGGGTCAGGATATCCTGCAGACGAGAGGACAGTCAAGTTCCTCAAGGAGAACTGGCAGAAACACCCGGAGCTGTTCAGGAAGAGTTGGGCGCCGTACAAGAAACTCGTACAGGACAGCCATCCAAAACAGCAGAAATTGAGCGGCTTTAAATGATAAACTGCGAACCGATAAGATGGATCCTTCCTGAAAAACCGGCGCCGTGAGATGCCCTCCCCGGAGAGAAAGAACATGACCTTAGCAGATCGCTACAATAAAAGCGGTGATGCGCGCCTGTATCGAAACCGGATCTCCCTACTTAATGGCCGAGAGGTGCGCCAGACTGAAGCGCGAACACCCACTCTCTTACCGAAAGCACAGTACACAATGCCTGAGGCAGCGGACTACATCGTCGCGCGGCTAGACCGGGAAAACCTAAAATTGCCTCTCGATCAGCCACGGATGCTTGCTGAACGTCTCGCGAAAGGGATGATGGTATTTCGCAGCGACCTTGAATCGGTCCTAAATACAATGATCAATAAGTTCCCTCACTTTTCTATAGGCTATCGAGGGACCACAATAGAAGCCGAACCTGCAAATCTGGTAGCGCCTGCGTGTGATATATCATATAAGGACCTAAACTCCCTAAACCCCCTAGAGATCTGGATGAGGGATATCGGAAGATACCGGCTACTGACTGCCCAGGAAGAGGTCTATTACGGGATGATGAAAGACTCCTGGAAAGACCGCGCCGAGAAAAGAAAAGAACTGATCGAAAAGACAGGCATGGGGGACCTCACCGCAAGGCAGGACGTGCCATACGACCCTGACCAGCTGAAAAATCCTATAAGCCTGTCTTGCGCGATGAGTTCTGTATCCCTTCCTGGCAGTGAGACCCACCAGAACAAAGCGGCGAAGACAAGGAGCGGTGGGCACGAGCAGGCGATCATAACCCACAAATCACAGAAGACAGCTATAGACTATCTCATCCGGCACAACCTGAGGCTTGTGATAAGCCCTGCTGTCAAGGTGGCCCAGAATTCCGGGATGGATGTCATGGCCCTGATCGCAGAAGGCAGCATGAGCCTGATGAAGGCCGCGTATAACTTCGACTACAAGAAGGGAAACAAGTTCAGCACATACGCGATGTGGTGGGTGAAACAGGCGCTGACCCGGGCAGCCCAGGACCAGAAACAGACAATCCGCATCCCCGTCCATGTGAGCGAGCTGCGGGGCAAAATAAAAAGGCACTCCCTGAATCATCTAAAAAATACCTCCCAAGAGCTCACTCCTGTCGAGATAGCAAGGCAGTTGAAGGTTCCGTTCGAGAGCGTGGAAAACGCGATGCGAAGCCCGGGCAAGACAATCTCCCTCGACCAGAAGATCGGCGAAGATGCGACATTTGAGAATTTCCAGGGATCGTACGAACCCAAATTCTATGAGATAGAGACTGATGACACAATCGAAGCTGTCCTCGACACATTAGTAGATCCGGCTCAGAACAATCCTGGAGTGAACAAAGCCATAATCTGCCTGAGATTCGGACTGGCCTACCACTTGACAGAACTTGATATCGCCGGGTTGATCGACAAAGATGAGCTGCATCAGTTATATGGGATCAAGATCGGTGGAGGAAGATATGGGACCTACACTGGCCGGACGCCTTCTGGCCTGATTATCACCCGGAACTCGGACAGCCCAGCGCTCACACTTGAAGAGATAGGCTCGTTGATCGGTCGGACAAGAGAACGGGTCCGCCAGATCGAGAGCAAGGCGCTCAAACGCCTCAGGCATCCTTCACGTTCCAAAAGGCTCAAAGACCTGTATCCGAGCCAGAGCGCAGACCGGGACAGGATAAAAGATCATTTATGAACATCTTGCGGGCATCTTATCTGATCTCACCACAGCCTGGATAATCCTCTATACCCTGCCGGAATATTTAAATAGGGAACTGGGAGCAATCGACCTAAATCAAAGGGGTTGGCCATGCCCGGTTTTCCTATGGGCCACTCTCAAGAAACGAGAGCCGACAAACACTTGATGGGTAGATATACCGTGGGCGAAGAACAAGAATCAGCGGTCGTTTCGGAGGGCCAAGACTCCATCCAAACTCAGGAGTCCGAAGCCAGCCGAATAGGAAACCCACTGGAATCGACATCGCCAACCGGTTTGTCCACAGGTGTGCCCACTCGCATCACAAAGATGGTGATGCACGGATTCAAGTCATTTGGGAAACGCACAGAACTCCTCTTCGGGCCGCAATTCAACGTAGTGCTCGGGCCGAACGGGTCAGGAAAGAGCAACATCCTAGACAGCCTATGCTTCGTGCTAGGCAAATCCTCATCGAAGTCTCTTCGCGCTGAAAAGGCATCCAACCTGCTGTACAACGGAGGCAAGAGCAAGCAAGGGGCGAAGAGCGGGGAAGTCAGTATCTACTTCGACAACAGCCAGAAATCATTCCCGACCGACTCTGATACTGTAAAGATCACTCGCATTATAAGGGACAACGGCCAGAGCATCTACAAGATAAACGACGAGACTAGGACAAGACAGCAGATCCTCGACCTTCTTTCCATCTCGCGCATCAATCCAGATGGGTACAACATCATCCTTCAGGGGGACATCGTGCGGCTAGTCGAGATGAGCACCATCGAGAGGCGCATGATAATTGAAGAGATCGCAGGCATAGGGGTCTACGAGGAGAAGAAACAGAAGGCCCTAAACGAGCTTGAGAAAGTGGACATAAAGCTAGGCGAGGCCGAGATAGTCATGAAAGAGAGGAAGACCTACCTCAAGGAACTCAAGAAAGACCGCGACCAGGCACTCAAATACAAGGAACTCAATGACAAGATCAAACAGAACAAAGCGTCATTCTTGAAACGCAAGATGGACGCGAAAACCATCGAGCGGGATGAGTTGCAAGAGAAGATAGACAAGGAGACAGAGAAACTCACAAAACTCCATGCGAAGGTGGCGAAATTCAGAGAGGACATCGCCAAGCGAAGGGATGAGGTCCGGCAGATCGATGAAGAGATGGAGCGCAAAGGCGAGAAAGAGCAGATCCAGATACAGAAAGACCTAGAGACATTGCGAGTAGACCTGGCGACCAAGAAGACCAAGGTATCCTCATTGCAAAACGAGATCAGCAGAATAGCCGCGCGCAAGCAGCAGCTCGAGAAGAACGTCGAAGACGTCGAAGGCCGGCTCAAAGAGCTGCACGAGCAGCACGGTGAGCAAGCCAAGAGGAAGGAACACCTGCTCTTGCAGCGCAAGGAGATCGAAGAGAAGCTCGCGGCGTTCAAGAAGAAGAACAAAATCGACGACGAGAGCGGCATCGAGCGGCAGATCGAGAAGCTCGACACGACAATCGAATCCAGCCAGAAAGAGATAGGGGAGATGCGAGAGAAGCAGCAGGAACTGCTGCGCGAGAAAGACCGGCTGGAATTCACGATACAGTCAGTCGATGAGCGCATATCCAAGGTGATGGAGATCGAGAAAGAGCACGAGACAGACATCAGGCGGCTCAAAGGCATGAAAGACGAGTTCAAGAAAGCGACAGTGGAACTGAACTCTCTGCTAAACAACGACTCCACTCTCGCGGCCACGATGGGCTCGATGAGAAAGAGGCTCCTTGAAGACCGGGAGAAGTGCGCGATGCTCGAGGCACGCAATGAATCCATCAAGGAGCGGATAGGCGGAAACATCGCGATATCAAAGATAATAGAGAACCGGAATAATTTTGGAGAAGTCTACGGAACCGTATCTGACCTTGGAGAAGTCAAGGCGAAATATTCTCTTGCTCTTGAAATCGCGGCAGGGAACCGGATAACTGGCATTGTGGTCAAAGACGACCTCACAGCATCTAAATGCATTCATTTCCTCAAGGACAACAAGCTTGGCACGGCGTCTTTCCTGCCGTTGAACAAAGTCAAAGGGCCAGAGTCGGATCCTGCTCTAAAGAAGCTGGTCGACGCGAACGGCGTGCATGGGCTGGCGACCGACCTGCTCACCTACGACTCAAAATTCAAGAACGTCATACAATATGTGTTCGGAAACACGCTCGTAGTCGACAATATTGAGGTCGCGCGCCGGATAGGCATAGGAAAGGCGAGAATGGTATCGCTAGACGGCGACCTGTCAGAGACAAGCGGAGTCATGATCGGCGGATACCGGCAGAGAAGCAAGGGCAAGGGATTCAAAGAGCAGGAATTGACCGTCGACATAGACAAGCTCAACTTCTCGATATCAGATATGGAGCGGCAGCTCAAGAATATGGACGGAGAGAAGCAAGAGAACGAGAAGAAGATCCAGAGGCTCAGAGAGCTCAAAGCAAACCTCGAAGGAGAGATCATCAAGACAGAGAAGAGCCTGCACCTGGATTCAGCGGACCTGGACGCATCAAAAGCATTGAAAGACGACCTGAAGAAGAAAGCAGCAGAGACAGACAAGGAACTGCGGACGATAAACGACAAAGTCACAAACCAGAACCGCGGACTGGCCAACCTGAAGATAGAGAAAGAGAAACTGAGGAACGCTATAAAAGAGCTCAAGAATCCGATAGTGCTCGCTGAATTGAACGCATTCGAGCAGAAACGCGGCGAACTCAACAACCAGATAATCACGATCGAAGCAGAGCTCAAGAACTTCGACACGCAGATGTCTGAGATACTCAAACGCGACAAGGAGAACAGCGGAAAGATTCTGAAAGACCTGGACAAGGAAGAATCGAACTTCAAACAGGAGATCAAGACACTAGACTCCGAGATAGGCAATTATGAGAAAGCCGTGAAGGCGAAAGAAGCCGAGCAATCCAAGTTCTACGCGAAGAGCAAAGAACAATTCGACCGCAGGAACAAGCTGAACGCCGAGATAGGCGTGGCAGAGACATCGGTGCTCGGCGTGGAAGAGGAATCGCGCAAAGTCGAGTTCCGAGCCAATACGATGGGTCTGGAAGGCGCCAAGACAAAGGCGGAGCTGGCCGGGATGGAAGCAGAGTTCGAGCAGTACTCCGGAGTTGAGCTAGACATGACGACCCCGGAAGAAGACTTGAAGAAGCAGATAAACGACTTCGAGAAGATGAAAGACAGCATTGGATCGGTCAACTTGCGGGCTCTTGAGATATACGACGCCGTGGAGAAAGAATTCAACATACTGCTAGAGAAAAAAGACACTCTTGAGAGCGAGAAGAAATCAGTGCTCGAGCTGATGGCTGAGATCGAAGGCAAGAAAAAAGAGGCATTCTTGAAATCTTTTGACGGGATCAACAACCACTTCAAGGAAATCTTCGGCGCCATCACGACCAAAGGGGCAGAGGCATCGCTTGTCCTTGAAGACCCGGAGAAGCCGTTCGAGCAAGGAATGAACATCATGGTCCGCCTATCCGGGACCAAGTTCCTTGACCTGCGGTCATTATCTGGCGGGGAGAAGACACTGACCGCCCTGGCGTTCCTATTCGCGATCCAAGAGCATGAGCCAGCGAACTTCTATGTCTTGGATGAAGTAGACGCAGCGCTTGACAAAGATAATTCTGAGAAATTGGCTAAGTTGCTGCGACGCTACTGCGACAAGGCCCAATATATCGTGATATCCCACAATGACGCGGTCATCTCTGAAGGTGACCACCTGTTCGGAGTGGCGATGGACGAGCACGGCGTGTCAAAAGTGACGAGCTTGAGGGTGTGAGCGGGATCTGACCGGATAACCTGGCGAAGATATATGCTCTGATCCAACCTCGATTCTATGGAATAACAATTCATCCCCAAGAAGCCAAGACGATTCCAAGAGATATAGCCGGTCTGCTAAATCTATGAACTTTAGAGCAGACCGGCTAATAGCAAGTCTGGTCGCAAATGAGATCGCGTTTGGATAGCGCAATGTTCCATCACTTACCAGACTTGCTATAACTCCTGCTAGTTGCCCGACGGCGCGATAGCATCAGATCTCTTCACTAGACACCTTCATCACTTCAGCCACGGCCTTCTTGATCTCTCTTGACGTCTCGAACCAGCGGAACTTGCGGATGGCTGCGCTCCTCGCTGCTTTGCCCATCCTCATCCGGAGCTGGGAATCCTTGAGAAGAAGGTCCAAACGATGCGCGAGGGTCTTGGCGCTCCTGCGCGGGAAAGTGAAACCATTCACTCCCGGCTCGACATACTCCTTGATGCTGCCAACAGGAGTCGCGATGACTGGCAAACCGCAGGCCATTGCCTCCATAGTAGCAAGAGAAGAGGTCTCAGTGAGAGACGGAAGGACGAAAATATCCATCGCTTGCAAGTACGGGATAACGTTCTCGGTCATACCTGGCATGATGATATCGTCGCCAGCGATCTTGCGCTCCTCCTCCGGCACGCCGGAGCCGACGACAAGAAGGCGCGTGTTCGGATGATCCTTCTTGACCATATCAAACGCGCGCCTTAATGTCGGCACGTCCTTCTCCCGGCCTAGGCGGCCGACAAAACCTATGATCGTATGGCGGGGATTGAGCCCAACATCGCGCTTGGCCTTGTCCTTAAACTGAGGCGGGCAGAATCGGGTGATGTTGACTCCGAGATGCACGACTTTCTTCTTTGTCGTTATGCCTGACTCATCAAACAGCCTGCTAGTCTCTTCGGATGATACTAACAGGAGTTGGCACTTGTTGTAGACCTTGCGCTGATATGCTCTAGTCGCCCAACGCACCAGGCCGCTGCCATGCTTGATGCTCTTGGAAAACAACTCCCAATCGATTGAGTGAATGTACGCAATGACTGGCTTTTTACAACGGATCGCCCGACGGACAGCATGGATGCCGATCGGGCCAAGAGTCTGATTGAAAATAATATCCGCATCAGACACCAGCCTTCCTATCTTAGAGATATCCGGCCTTGCAATCTTGATGTCCCCGACCATCCACTTATATGTCGGGAACTTGACGATCTTCACGTCAAAACTCTGGGCGTGCTTGCCGAAGTCAGGAGCGATTATGGTGAGGTCATACTCTTGCGATAAAGATGGTATGACTTCCGAGAGAAAGCGGGATATACCATCCCATCTCGGCAGGAAGCAGTCTGTCGCGATGAGCATCTTGAGACGAGGTCTGTGGGCCATAGCAGCTGCATCAGTCGGTTGTCCTGCACGGGCTTAGATAGTGCTAAACCCATGCCAGTCAGTTCAACCTGATGAACACCTCCGCGAATCTGCACTTGTTGTTTAGGCCATTGAGGTAATCCCTGAGATAGACCTTCCATAAAAGGAACCTGATCGTGGCCTGCTGGCTCTCGTGAGCCTTGAACGCATCGATCTTCTTCTTGTATGTATCAGAGACGTCTACGACAAGCTTCGGCCTGTTGCGGTTCTTCATCGCGATGAAATTCCATACCTCAAAAGAGTAGACCTCGGGCTTGTCCTCAAGTCCGGCGACGGCCTCCATGACTGCCTTGTGCGCGGCACGATGATTAGGGTGCGCGTCGTCAGGGGCGTGTGTGAATATCTTCGAAGGCTTCTCCTTCCTGATGATCGATCTTATCTTCTTCTTGATGTCCAAGAGCCGAATATCATCATCGAAAGTGCGATCGTAGGCGCCAAGGTATGTGATGCCTGAGCCCCCCATCAACCCGTCAGACTCTTTTGCCTCCTTGATCCTCTTGGCCACTATCACCTCAGGCTTGAGATGCGGATGCGAGACCTCTCCATACGAGAAAATGACAGTCTTGAACCTCTTGCCTTCCTTGTGGTACTTGATAAGCGTGCCGCCTGCCCCTATTATATGGTCGTCATTGTGGGCGCCGATGGCAAGGATGGTCTCGGGCATAGCAACTTCTCAATTTTGATTCTTTTTAAAGGTACAGGTATTATCCACGACCACAGGACATGCCCTCGAAGGAGATTAATAATCAGACATCTCTCAATAACAGATGGAATGCATCAATGTCCCTCCTGGACAACAGCGCGACATCCTTCTAAGAGCCAAATCCCGAACTGGACACACTTGGGAGGGATTAGCAAAATCATTGGGGGTCAGCAGAAGCATGGTATACTTCTATGCTAATGACCTGAGTTTTCCTTGATTTTTCTCACTACCTGATCTTTTCGTCGAGAAAATC
>JBBSWF010000014.1:0-15404 GCA_038046365.1 Nanobdellota archaeon | reverse complement strand
CGGATAGATCCCACTATATAAAATATGGCATTTTATTATGCGGTAAGCTCTTAGTCAAGAAAAGAGAAATCCTGTTGTAGCCAACAACAATAAACCCTGCAGTATAATCCTTAGATCGTCTTTGTGAAATCCCAAATCCGATCACCAACATAATGAACAATCTTGATGACCTTGCCTTTCTCGACGGCTTTCATGTCAGGGCCTGACATCATGGCGATGCCGACCGCGAGCGGTTTATCATGGCGTTCATCAACTATGGCGATGATCTCATCTTTGACGATCGACTCGTCGATCGATTTTATCCCGGGACGGAAGACGTCAGCGCCTGACGTGACATACTGGATCGCGCCCATATCCACCACGACTTTCTTGAGGAAGTTGGACTCAAGGAGATAGTTCAGCGCGGGGATGAGACGTCCCTCGAACTTGACCCAAGCGGGGCGGTTGTCGATGAGGTAAATCTGGTTGTCGACTAGCTCTACGCGCTCGCGAGGCTGGACCGGGTAAGCCATCCTGAACGAGCGCTTGATCATCTCGTTGAGCTGCCAGACGTCGTTCTTTCCGAGTTGCTGCTTCATCTAACATCCTTCTCTATAATCACTTCGATCACGGCATCTGGATTCTTAATGATTTCCACGAACTCTCTTGATAGGTCGAAGCAAGCACGATCGGCTCCTGTCGCGATAGTGCGGTCGGAGATGAACGGTCCTCTACGGATGACTATCTCTTTGTCGGCCTTGAATGCCTGGTTCGACGTGGCACGGATGCACTCTTTGAAGCCCTGGCAGCGCAAGGTGAAACACAGCGACTTTGCTCCGGATAGAAATTCCTGCAGGGCCTTCGTGTCGAAATCAGCAGAGACACCGACGATGCAGTCGCCTCTTGGAGAGAGATGGCTGTCTTTGGTGATCTCCAAAGTAGTGGGGTGATCTGCAACAATATTGGCGTGGCCGCGGGCCTTGAACTTGAAAATGTCTCCCATACCTTGTCAGATCATTCTGAAGTTTTAAAAATCGCCGATATCCCCGCATAAAGATGCAGACGATCCCCCTCTCTATAGACTCCGATGAGATCAGGGCGTACCTTGATTTCAGCCTGGATCCGAACCCCATCCATCGGGACCCTGTCTCAGCGAGAAAGGCAGCGCTCGCTCTATCTTGCGCTGGAAAGCAAGCTGATCCATCGACCATCGACAGAATCGCATGGGGGCCATGGGAGTCCATAATCGTGCCAGGAGCGTACGCTTCGCTGAAATCCATCTGCGCGATAGCCTCACAAAACCACTTGAACGGGGGATATGCCATTAGCGATATCTCGATAAAATTCAGCGCGCCGATGATAGCTCCGATGGACTCCCCTTTAGAGACGCTCCTAACCGCTATCCCCAGAGACGCAGGCAATGGTCATGTGGGATTCGATCTTGCGATCACCGGGGAATCCATCACAGGACAAGAGACGGAGTACCAGAGGATAACCGCGGAATTCGCCAGGACAGATTCAACCATCTGGGCAGAAAGATCCAATGAACCTCTCCACGCGCCAAAACATGAAAACTCATTCATATGGGCGAACATGATCTACAACCACCCGATATTGGGCAAAAACGCACAAAGCCAACCATTCCTTGGCATGATAAATGCAAGGGACGGACTAACATCAGGGCTTTGCTATCTCCTGAGCCTGATCCCCGCGGCGCTCATGACCGCTCCGGTCCGACTGAAAGGGAATACCGACTACCAATCGCTGTTTGCTGAACCCCACAAGCGCATCATAGAAGAGAATGAGCGGCGCAAAGAATCATGGGCAAGATACGAGGCCGCCCTAGGACCCAGACCGACAAATAGCGACGGGGAAGTCCATGCATACCTGTCCCAGACCCTGCGATTCAATTCTCCGGTGAACATAAGACCTGACAACATGTTTAGCGCGGTAGTGTCTCTTCAACCTGAAGGAGTGTCCAAGAACACAGGAAGGCTAGTGTTCCAAAACCACGGATATTGGTGTGAACTAAAAAATCCTGATATCGACCGCCCTTACTTCACCGGAAAAAGCGACGTGATCGCGCTCCCTGCCTATCCACGGCAAGTGATCGAGCGCGCCATTTCGAGACATGACTGGCAAAACAACTGCAGACCATCCTCCCAGACGCTTCCATGAGCATCCCGCTTGGCGCAACATATTTCTAATAGGCTCGCTGCCTTCGCCAGATGGCCCGCTTCCAAGCGATCGGCAAGATGCCCGACCGATTCGACCTCGACGGCAGGAAGGTCTGCCGCAACTGCGAGAACCTAGTGCCCGACGGGCGCAGGCACTACTGCTCAGACAGTTGCGGGTATTCATTCTTTGTCGACCATCACTGGCCGACTGTCCGGAAGGAAGTGCTACGACGGGATGGGCGGAGATGCAGCATATGCGAGAAGAGGTATCCCTATTCTCAATTGGATGTCGACCACATAATATCACTGAACATGGGCGGAGAAGCGTTCGACAAGAAGAACCTGCGGACACTATGCAAGGAATGCCATAAAGCGAAGACGAGGCTGGACCGGTCGGTGGAGAAAGAAATAGGGGACCAAAACCCTTGAAGTATCAGATGACGACCTTTTTCCCTACTCTTACCCCTCGAGCCGGTAGCTGCAAATCCGAACTTATCGCAGCATTGAGGCTGCCGGATCTTGTTGTCACGTCGATCAATCCAAAACCACCTCGTCCGGTGTTTTCGTAGTGAGAACGTTCCGATACCTCGAGCCTGGCAACTGAAGTCGAGCCATTCTCTTGGCTTATTGAAACTTCGGGGCGCCAACCATCGAAATCTGCATTCATCCTCCAAGAATTCACAGAGTCAAATCTGTGAGGATCGTCCTCAAGAAGCAACCCCTCGATGTAACCATTGGCAAGATCCGTACCATCCCTAATCAATCGTGAATAATAGAGATCGTGACTTCTAGGAAGTCCCACCCCATGAATCACTCCGCCTGGTCTTCCCGGATGATTGATCAATACTGTTGAGCTTCCGACCATCCGATCGAGCGACTTATTAGCACTATAGTCATAGTATGATCTTCGTTTCGCATCAGGAATCCAGACATTCTCGTGACAGTGTTCGATATACTTCCTGAACGTGCATCTTGGGTCCTTCAGTCTCATCAAGGAAGCTGCTGCGAGCGCATAATCTAAGAATAGAGGAATCCTGACTGGTAAATCTTCGGAAGCGGCTGCAGTGTTATACGCCCTGACTTGCGCAAGATCCTGAGCAGGCAGGAGTTCGTCGTACAATTTGACCCATGTGATGCGGCCCACAGGAGTCAGAAGGCCAATAAAGACGTGGCATCCTTCTTTCTGATTATACCCCTCAGATTCTACATCAAAGCGGCCAAGCACGACTTTCCCAGGCCCTGCGTTGATTGTAGTAGACGGCTCGGCACTATTCTTCATTTTTCCATTTTTCATTTTTCCACCTCTATTTCTGATCGCCTATGGGTCCAAAACCCTGTAGTAAAGAAATACAAGACCTATTTCAACGCCACCTACTAAATTTCCTTAAAATAAGCATAAAATTAATAAATTATACCTTATTATAACCATAATATGGCAGAAAAAGGCGTCGCTTACACGGAAAAATACGATCTCGACACCAAGGACAAGCTCATCATAGGGGCACTATTCGAGAATGGCAGGTATTCGATTGCCGACCTGTCCAAGAAAACCGGGATACGCAGGGACAGCGCGCTGTACCGGCTCAAGAAGTTGCAGAAGGAGAAGGTCATCCTAGGATTCCGGCCGATCGTGAACTGCCCGTCGATAGGTTATCCGAATATAGCGGTGGTCCTGCTTCGGACACAATCGCGGCAGACTGGGGACAAAAAGGACTTCATCGACAAGATCAAGCACAAGCCAAGCATCATACATATAGCGACAACACTAGGGCGGTTTGATTATTACCTCGTGATCCTGTACAACCAGCACGATGACCTCAACCGGACGCTAGAAGAGGTCCGGATCGCTAAACCCGGATACGTCCTTGAGTATGAGATGCTTCAAGTAGTAGACGAACCCAAATTCGACGACATCCTTGGGCTTGTGCTGAGCTCCCAAACCGGCGGCAAGGTCAAAGAGCGCAGAAAACGAGGCAATCAATAAGAACCTCGCAATGATCCAAACCCTGATGAATATCGATACCTACATCTTTGACCTTGACGGGACGCTAATCGATACAAAGATCTACTCTCGGATATACAATCCAATCCTTGGGCGGATCAAAGAATCGGCAGGGATCGACGATCAAGAGCTCGATCGACGCGCGGCAGAGGCTGGCCTGAAGAAGAACAAGAGCGGACGATGGGACACTGGGTACTTATGCAAGACTTTTGGCATGCTGGACATGTACTACGAAGAATTAATCAGAGAAATAGCCGTCTCATCACCGCTGCATGAGACTGTCGAGCAATGCTTCAAGGAGCTGCAAGCGAGAGGCAAGAGGATAGGGATCGCATCTAATTCTATGCATCGGACCATATCGACCTACCTCAAATCATACGGGCTTGCACAGTATCTCTCATTTGTATTCTCAGCAGAAGACACTGGCTGCAGGAAGGACCGCGATCTTTACTGGCAATCCCTCATCAAGGCAAAAAGTCTCGACCCTTCCCGATGCATCGTCATCGGGGATGATTCAATAGAAGATGTCGATGTGCCTAACCGGAACGGATTCAACACCTATCATTTGACTAGTCCTCGAGACCTCGCTAAGGTCGCCGATATCTAGTCCAGGGCAGGCGATGATAAACTCCGGATCATCATTTAAGACGATAAACCATGTCAGTCCGATTAATAAGCTTTAAATAGCGTTCACGATTGCCCGTTAATGTTCTAGGGCGCATCAAATAGAGTTGGTGGCCTGAATGACGATCAAAACACAGTGAATGGAGGCATATAAAATGGGATCACGCGAAGTACAACCGATATTCATACTGCCAGAAGGCACCACAAAGACAAGCGGAAGGACCGCCCAGAAACTCAATATAGAGGCGGCGAAGCTCGTCGCAGATCAGGTTCGCACGACACTCGGGCCGAAAGGAATGGACAAGATGATAGTCGATTCTCTCGGCGATGTCACGATAACAAACGATGGAGTCACTATATTGCAGGAGATGAACATCGAGCACCCGGCGGCAAAGATGATAGTCGAGATCGCCAAGACCCAGGAAGATGAAGTTGGCGACGGGACGACCACCGCAGTGGTCTTTGCCGGGGAGCTACTAAAGAACGCGGAAGGGCTGCTTGAGCAGAACGTGCACCCAACGATGGTCACAAAGGGATACCGGCTCGCGTCAGACAAGGCGCTTGAAGTGCTAGGCAAGATCGCCGAGAAGGTCACACTAAAGGACACCGCCACGCTGCGGAACATCGCGGCCACCGCCCTCACTGGACGCGGATCTGAATCTGATAAAGAATTGCTTTCTAGCATAGTCGTATCAGCAGTGACTAGCGTCGCAGAAGAATCAAACGGAAAAGTATATGTCGATACTGACAATATCAAGATAGAAAAGAAAGTCGGGTCAGCCGTTGCAGACACCGAGCTTATCAGCGGGATACTCCTTGACAAAGAACGAGTCCACTCCGGCATGCCACGGCAGGTCAAGAACGCCAAGATCGCGCTAGTCGACGCAGCCATAGAGGTGAAAGACACCGAGATCGACGCCAAGATCAGCATAACCGACCCGTCTCAACTCCAGGCATTCCTTGACCAGGAAGAGAAGATGATCAGAGACAAGGTCGAGAAAGTGCTCGCCTCTGGCGCGAACGTCATGTTCTGCCAGAAAGGCGTCGATGACATCGCGCAATACTACTTCGCCCAGAAAGGAGTCTATGTCGCCAGACGCGTCAGCAAAGACGACATGGAAAAGCTATCCCGAGCGACCGGAGCGACACTCATCACCAGCCTAAAAGACCTCTCCCCCAAAGACCTCGGAAACGCAGGTCTAGTGGAGGAAGTAAAAGTGGGTGACGAGTCAATGACGTTTGTACGCGAATGTAAAAACCCCAAAAGCGTCACTATACTCGTACGTGGAGGAACAGCGCACGTCGCTGACGAGATAAAGCGCGTGATGCAAGACGCGCTAGGCGCGCTAGCCGCGACCCTTCAGACTGGGATGGCAGTAGCTGGCGGAGGGGCTGTCGAGATGGAACTCTCCAAACAGATCAAGGAGTACGCTAACTCACTATCTGGAAAAGAGCAGCTGGCAGTCATCGCATTTGCCAACTCTCTCGAGGTCATACCACGAACGCTCGCGGAGAGCGCGGGACTTGATCCGATCGACAAGCTCGCAGAACTCAAAGCCCACCACGACCGCGGAGAGAAATGGGCAGGACTTGACGTCTTCACAGGCCAGATCAGAGATAGCTGGAAAGCCTGCGTCATCGAGCCGCTCAAAACAAAGACCCAGGCGATAAAATCAGCGTCTGAAGTCGCGATAATGATACTTCGCATCGACGACGTGATCGCAGGCGGCAACAAGCCGTCCGGCGGTCAGGGGATGCCGCCAGGGATGGGTGGCATGGGCGGGATGGGGATGTAATAGCAAATCGCATTTGCGATGCGCTATAAGGCCCTCCTCGCTATTATTTTTTAGGTATTCTGTTTTCTCAAATCTCAACGCGAATTAGCTATGCGCGGCAAAGTCATTGAGACCCAATTTTATAAACGACAAGAACATCTTGGGCCCTGATAAAAATGGACAACGACAAATCGCCAAAACCAAAGTTATTCAAGATTGGCAATACAGAGTACTTCCTCCCAGCAGGATTTAAAATCGAGAAGTACGTCTATGCGGCATTTGGGGCGCTAACTGAGCAGCACCTCTGGATGCCTGAACCAGAGAGGAGAGATATCGCGAGATGCATCGTCGGCTGCGCGATAGAGGATGTGTTAAAAGAATATCTCAAATACGTTCCCCAACTGCTGGCGTCCAGCGATCCTGAACTGGCACAAGCAAAGAGCCGATTGATAGCTCCGGATGGCACTCTTGACTTTCACCGGCTACTTGAGATTGACCTAGAAGAGGGACATCTCGACCAAAGGATTGGCAAATGCCCAGAGATAGACCTTGCTAAGGCACAGACATTATGCGGCACCTACCTGCGCGCCACGACGAGGGCATTCAGTTACAAGACCTATCTGACTCCCAACGGATCCATCATATATCTCCCTCCAGAAACTCATGAACTCTTAGGTTCGTATCTAGACGGCGCGAGGAACGCTCTGCGGCAGAGGCATCCTCAGATAGGCGAGGAAGATGTCGAGAGATACTCCAGTTGCATCATCGGGTGCACTCTAAAGATGGTACAGGAACGCATCATAGAACAACACCAATTCAGGGTTCTAACCGCGCAGACTCCAGGGTTCAAAGAGCTGAGGCTGAAACTATCTGAATCGTCTGGAATGCCCATGATGGAGAAGCTAGGCGCAGTCTATATGGACGATCGGGAGCTGAACGAAACATTCAGCGACAAAAACTGCATCAATCTGGAGGGGACAGGCGACAAGTGTTGCGTGGACTATAACGCCTGGCGCACACGGCTCCAAGATCTGATCGGCAAACCTCATCTCTACGAGGCCGCTCCTCCAAAGATAACCTCCGAAGGATAGACCCCTTGCGTAGCAACTTTTAAATAATCCCTTCTCGAGAAACGCAATTATCAAAAGAGGTGTGTCCATGGCCGAGAAGCCGGAAAAGAAACCTGCAATCACTGAATCAGACTCCGAAGTCTATGAATTATTGCCCCATAAAGACATCCTTGAGCTCAAGGAAGAGCTAAAAAACCTCAAGGCTAAACCCACTGAGAAGAATCTGACGATATCAATGGTCGAGCTATCGACGAAGCTTGACCGTCTCATCGAGATATTCGAAGACGCCCAAGAAGAACTAAAAGTAGAAGAAGGCGCCGGGTTGAGCTGGCAAGAAAAGATGAAGCCTCTGCTTGAGCGGATGGACAAAGTGCTTGAGCAGAACAGCGAGATCGCACGCGGGCTAGTCGGGCTCTCAGACCAGATGAATGAATTCAAGGAAACCATAGAGAAAAACAGCGGGAAATCATCTGTGGACACTTCATCCTCATTCCTTGAGCCGTTCGAAGGGCCGCCTGAACAAGGAAGCCCCCCGTCCCTGCCTCCCCTAGGCCAGCCGATGCAGACTCCAGGGCGGCTGCCTCCTCTTGGGGCTGGAGGAGGAGGCTATCCACTGCCGCCGCCTCCAAGAAGGAAGTGAGGGGATCGCATGGTCCTTGAATCCTACGACAAAGACAAAGCGCAACACCTGTTTGCGCACTGCCTGTACTCCTTCCAAAGGTCCTCACACCGGGAGATGAGCAAGAGGGAGCTGCTAGCCAAGCTCAAGAAGCTCGCCCAATTCTCTGTCGACAGGTCATTTCGATCGCATCTTGCGGAGCTTGAATCCAAAGTCGATATCCTTGTCCAGAAAGAGCGAAGGCTGTTTGGCGTTGCGAAGAAAGAGAAGGCTATCGAGAACGGACTGCAGGGCCGCATCAATTCACTTGAAGAGAAACTAGGCCGCTATATAGATCAGAAAGCGATACACGAATCCCAGATCAAGGAGCTCGAGACAAAAGTCCAGAAGAAGATGAGACGGCGCCAGGCGGTGCACGAGCTCAAGACCCAGATCCACGCATTGCAGGATGTCTATGACGAGATTGCGGCCTCCAGGTACTTGTATGACCCTGCCAAGATCCGGAAAGTCGAGTCACGACTCAATGGATTGAAGAAGAAGCTGGCTGAGATGGAGCACGACAGATAATGACCCCTTAGGGGCACTCGTGATCTTTCTTCCGGAAAAGCCGGAAATCCCTCCGAAAATACATATTAAGGCGATTCTGCGATTAGTTTCGATGGTCCAGATGTATTATTTCGACACTTGCGTCTGGAGGGATTATTATGAAAATCGAGTGGGACGATCCGGCCGACCTTTGGGCACGAACGCGGCGAGATTAATCATGAAGATAATACGCGCTAAAGACATAATCCTTTTCTCTGATGCTGTGTCGATCGAGCTGAGAGCAGCATATGGCCCGGACGAAGTGTTTGAGATGTTCCATACCCTCCGCCTGATCGGTGTCCTTAAACACGTCGAGATGAACACTTCTGAAATCGAAGAAGCCAAGCTGGTCTCTATATCCCGGATAGTGCCTCGATGGGATGCGCTGCATGCTATCATCGCCAGAAACAACCGCGCGATACTCGTCTCGCCCGACAAACACTTCAATACATTGAAAGACATCGCGGAATCAAAGACCCCTGATGAGCTAGCCTAGACCCGCTTCTTTTTATTCATAAGCTCCTCAAAAGCCATCTCGCGCGCGGCAGCCCATTCCTCATCGCTGAGTTTCTTCTTTGATTTTCCGTGAAACCCTAAAAAATGGTTGATCAACTCTTCCCGGGTCATCGACTCCAATTTCTCTCGGATAGCGGCGCGGATGAATTCAGTCCTTGTGCCGAAATTATGATCCTTCACTGATCGGTCGATGCTGCCGACAAGCTCCTCATCAAGCTTTATGCAGATGGTCTCCATGGTAATACAAACGATATATCCTGTAATATTTATCTCTTTCTATCCGGGGGTGATAATCCCTCACAGATCCTTTCCCATCACTGTCTTCCTTCCGTTGGCCTCGGCTCTCCTGCAAGCATCCTTGACAAGCTGATCCACCTTGCGGTTGAGCTCCTCAACGAAATCTGCAGAGACACTAAAGTCCCCTGCAACATCCTTGACCTGTGACTTGACTACTAGCATTGTTCCACCTCTGGATAATCTCTATAAATGCGTGTTGACAGTATACACGGAATTAATAATTCTATCGGAACACCCCCTAGATTTATGATAATTGATATCCTCAACTATCTGAAAAGAAACATCATGCTGCCGCTGATATTGCCGCTTGCTCTTGCAACGGGATACGCGGATACACCTACAATCGAAAGGCCTTATGAAAATCTAACCTACACCAAAGAACGATCACACGCAACCACGGTGCACAAAGTAGCCGTCGGATGGCCTTATTCGCTAGAGCTCGTGATCAACCAGGATGGACGCAAAGGGCTTGACCGGCTGAGCAGGATGTGTGGCAGATTAGAAGAAAAAGAAGGAAAGAACGCGCTTGTGGCAGTGAACGGAAGCTACTTCGATCCGCCGACACGGAGGGTCATCGGAACGCTGATATATCGAAGGATGCGCCTGATCAATGAGAAGTGGGATCGCGCACAGATCGGAATCGAAGACTGGAAGGCGCCTGAGTTTGGGTATTTCTTTCGAGCGGACGGGGCGTCATTTGATTACCTCCTCACTGGAGGACCATACCTTGTCAATAATGGAGAAAACATCGTATCCACATCGATTGAATCAGAGCGCTTCTCCAAGCAAAAGAACCGACCCAACCCTCGGACAGGGATAGGGAAAAGAGCGGACGGCACAGTCGTGATGATCGTGGCAGATGGCAGGCGAGAAGCTGAGCGAGGCTTGAGCCTTGACGAGCTGGCCGAATTGTTCATCAATGAAAAATGCGAGCAGGCGATAAACCTAGATGGCGGTGGATCGTCAACGATGGTGCTAAGCGGAGAATTCTACGGGCGGGAAAAGACTGAGAATATCGTGGCGAACAATCCTAGCGACGGTCACGAGAGGGCAGTGGCGAACGGGATTGTGGTTGTGCAACAAGAGAAGAAGTGAATCACCCAAATCTTCTAGCAAACAGTGATCGTCTCTCCCAACTACTCCACTCTCAATGGCAGATATCTAAACAGAAGTTCCTCATAGAATTTGATGAGCCGGTGGTCTTCTATGATCCTACCAAACCTCTCAATAAGAGAATCCACAAAATCCGTGTATTCCATCTCTGTTTTCAGATGTAGTTCTATCTCGAAATCCGCGCCACCGATATAATGGTCTGTGTAGACGACGTAGCTCTTAGATTCGAGAAAATGCCTCAGGGCGATTATATCTTTCTGGGAATAATCTCTTAGGAAGATGTGCAGCTTGAAATACTGGTATCCCAGCTTGTTAGTGTCTATAAAGACTCGATAGGCCAGTATGACATTCTCATTCTCCAGGGTGTGGATCCTCTTTATGACTGTGTTCACGCTCAGGCTGGTCCTTCTTGAAATCTCAAGCGCGCTCATAGCCCCGTCTTCTGTTAGCAAGTATAGTATCTCTTCGTCCTTTGAATCCGGAACGCACTTTGAAGGCCCTAACACCTTCCTTATAACCTCCTTGCGCTCTTTTCCGAGGAGGTAGTCTCTATGGTAACAGTATATCCTGGACAATAGGGAGATATGGCTATCCTTTATCATACTATTAAACGATAAGAATAAACTGTTACGGAATGTCTCAAACTCCTCGATATCCTTTGACGTGAATAGCACATCTATATCCCATTCTCCTAAAACCCGTGAGAACCAGGTGAGATTCCTCTGAGACATCAAGAATGCGTCGAGCCTTTTGCGCTCGTCCGGGCTGCAGTTGCCTATCTTGATGAAGATCCGGAACGTCTTGTAGCCTAAGGCGATACTATTGATCTCGGCGAATGAATTCTTGATAATCCCTGATTCTCTTAGTCTGTTTAGCCGGTAAATCAGGACATTTCGGCTCACATGGATCTTTTTTGTAAGAACGGACAAGGGTTGCCGCGCGTTCAAATCTAGTTCATACAACAGTCTTCTATCCAATAAGTCTAAGGTCATTATTTAGCTATAATTCCTATCTATTTATATAGCTATTGAAATTTTATACATAATTCGCATGACGAATCTTATATTCTTCGCCGCTCTACATAGTCCATGGCAAATGATCTCAAATGTAAATCATTGAATGTATCCTTATTCCCGAAAGAGTTCCAACAGTTCTTGGAAGAAGAATCCTGCGCGGTCTCTTCATTTGTACAGGGCGCTAAATCTGTGTTGGATGTCGGATGCGGCGAAGGAAGAGCAATCCCCATTGTCGCGCCTCTTGTCGGTCGTTACACTGGAATCGATATAGACGATCAACGATTGAAACTGGCATCTGAATATCGGCAGGATCATCCAAACGTATCAATCTACAACATGGATGCATGCGATCTTGTCACACGATTTGGAGAGAAGACGTATGCCAGAAGCATAAGCCTGTTCAACACCATCGGCTGTGTCAGGGATCCTCTGATCGTCCTTGCCAACATGGGGAGAACTACTCTCGACTGCATATTCTTCACTGTGATGGAAAAAGGGACATTATCCATCAGAGAAAAATATTATCTGCAACTCGGTATAGATTATTCAATTGATCGATCCACTGAAACAATACGTTCTGGAGTCTGGTGTGAATCACGCGCATATAGCCAACAAGACCTCGAGAACATATGTTCCCTCGCGGGATTGGATATAGTCGAAATTGGGACTTTCGCTAACTTATCCTTGTATGCGATCGCTAAACCTATAAACTGCGGATAGTCTAATCAAACACTCTCCTGGAAATGCCCTTGGGGAGATCCTCGAAGTATTTCACCGCCTTTAGATACCATAACACTTCCCAAGTCATTTGAAGATTCTCCTCTTCACCGATGCGCGTACCAGAAGACCTTCACACCGTCCTCGTCATGATCGTACCTCGCGAAGCAAACACGCTCGAACTGGACGATATCGCCGATAGACTTCTTAGCAATGGCTGGCTCGGCAAGGCCGATGCGCACGCTCGCGTCATCCATCACCAGCTTAACCTTGATAAGATCGCCTGTGCCTGTTTTAGGAACGGACAGCCAATGGAAGATCGCCTCGCCGGATTCTTGGAAGGTCTTGGCGTCTTGCGAGTGGAAGGTGAATTTGCCTTTTTTCGCTGTGAAATTGAGGCAGTGCATCAACCGATAGAGCTTGCCATCCTTGACAGCCTCCAAGTCGTTCTTTGTGATATAGAACTTAGTGTGGGAATCGAGAGAACGGCCACCCTTCCTGAGGTCGGGGTGCAGGTCCATCGTGACCTTCTGGGATGGCGCCTTGGAGACTTCTATCTCTTTAGGATCTTCTACAAAGAAGAACCTGTCAGCGATAGGCTCGATGATCTCGCGGTTGAAGAAATTGAGGCTCTTGAAGAAATCAGATGCCTCGACACGCTTGTCGACCAAAGTGACACCGAATGAACGCACGAACTTGACGAAAGCCTTCGGCTGGTAACCCCTGCGCTTTAGCACCCTCAAGACCGGGAGGCGGATGTCGTCCCATCCAGTGAAGACACCTTCCTCGATCGCAGCAGAGGTCTTTGACTTGCTCAGCATCATCCCCTCGACCTTGACCCTGCCAGTGTGGATGAACTCTGGGGCTTTCCAACCCAAATAATCGTAGATGAAAAGCTGCCTCATGGTGTTATCATAATGGTCCTTACCTCTTATCACATGAGTGAGGCCAAGCTCGTGGTCATCGACTGCCACTGCCAGGTTCATGAGCGGCCAGACACGATACTTCTTGCCCTGCCGGGGATGCTCATTATCGCAGATGCGCAGAAGCGGGAAATCACGCATCGCAGGATTCTTATGGCAGATGTCTGTCTTCAGACGGTAAACCGCATCGCCTTCATCATATCCTCCTTGGTCTGAAGGCAGGAACATCCGATGCCACTTCTTGATGTTCTCATCATTCCCCCTATCCCTGCAAGGGCAGGAGACCTTCCTGTCGACACCTTCCTTGAACACGTCTTGAGCGCATTCACAGATATAGGCGTGACCTCTCTCAAGGAGGGTGAGCGCGACGGCATAATAGGATTCCATCCTGTCAGACTGGATAACATACTCATGCACGCTACCCTCTGTCAGCCATTGCGAGTCTTCAAGATGGAACTTGTACGCGTCAGGAAGGATGTTGTCAGGATTTGTATCTGAGATCCTGATTATCAGCTTGCCTCTGTACATCTTCACATACTCGGAATTTAGGATGAGCGGGAAAGTATGTCCCAAGTGAAGAAGACCTGAGGGAGATGGTTCGACACGCATCACTACCTGGCCGGGCTTACCCGGATCGACGTTAGGCAGGGGCTTGAGGTCCTCCTTCTTCTCGTGCTCTTTCTTCTCTAATAGGTCAGGGGCCTGGGACTTGAGCTTCTCTGTCTGCTCGAGTATGGTCATCTTGTTGACAGCGGCGACAATTTGGCCCACATGCTTTGACCACTCCTTGACTTTATCCTTGTGCTCAGGGCAGGTTCCGATCACCTTGGCGATCACAGATCCCGGATTGGCTTTTCCATCATGATGCACTGCGTTCTCAAGAGCGAAGTCTTCAATGAGCCTTTTCACGTCCATAACACCGCGGACAGAACAATCCAATATAAACATTGTCATAGGTTCTGTACGATGAGCGGGCCTGGCAGACACTGTCACCTTAGTGAATGATGTATTTTCTTTCCTTGATGGTTTATGAGTGTGAGAAGTTTCTGTCTTCCCAGCTCAAGTTGAATATTTGCCGCTTCTGCAGGTGTTCTTCCATTAAGTTTTTGGTTTGGGTTGACGAAGTTGTGGATGATGTGTTTGAGGTTGAGAAATTCTTCCGCGCCTTCAATGCTACCAAAACCACCACGCATGGTTTTGAGGCGATCTTTAATGTCGCCGTTGTAGCGTTCGATTTGATTGTTGTTGTGTTCTAACCCATATTTTTTGCATGCGATCGGTACGCCGAAATGCAACACGGTTACGCGAGAGAAAACTTTTTTCCAAGCAGTTTTGTAAAGACAGAACTTGTCGCTCACAAACGTGATGAGTTTACGTTTTTTCTTTGGCTTGGTTCGCTCCTGATTGTACCGATCAAGTATTTGTGTATAACATGTTCTTTTTATTTGTTCATAGAATCTTGTGCATGCCAAAAGTGTTCTTTTCTCGACGAAAAGGTGGGCGAGCACATAATTTGTTTTGCTATCAATCGCATTGAGATCATAGCAATGTCGAGCGCCTATATGCACCACTTTTTCATCAAGATGGATTCATCCTTTGATTTTTGGTTGAACTTCCATGTGAAGCGGATTTTAAAAAAAGACTGTACTTTTTCTTCCACTGGCTGATTGTCCAACGTGAGACCTTCACATTGTCATGCTGCCACAGGTGGTTCTTTACTTTTGCAAGACTCAAACCGTCTTCATGTTGATGCACAGCACGAACAATAACCTCAGGAGCATGGCGCATCCGCTCAAAACCATCCGGTTCAACAAATTGTCGATCGCATGATCGACAAAGAAAACTCTGTTTTGTTCGTACTTTTCTGCGTCGAAGCCCATTGCAGACTACCTTCGACGAATGGCAAAATATGCATGATTGACCCATAGATATCACCTAATATTCTTGAGAAAGAAGGGTATATTTAAATCATTCGTTTAGTAGACAGTGTC
>JBBSWF010000013.1:0-13308 GCA_038046365.1 Nanobdellota archaeon | reverse complement strand
CGATAAAACTAGGTATGACAATCAAGCCACTGGATGAATTATGCAAAGTTCTCCGAGATCTTCGAATAATGGAGTGTGATGATTACGGCCTTGACCCATATGAGCTTCTTGGTGTCAGGTCCGGATTGCCGCGTAAGCCTGCGGCCTTCAGCATCGAGTCCCTCGACGAGTCCGATGCTGTGCTGCTAGACGCGCTCAGATTTGATTCAAGGGAATCGATTCTGGGCCTGTCCCGCAAGACTGGAATGAGTGTCGATCGCGTCAAGCGCAGGCTTGATCGGCTTTATTCCCGCGGAGCGATCCAGAGGTTCTTCGTCAATTTCGATATCTATTCAGTCGGCCTTATTCCTTACATGCTCTTCTTGAAGCTGGCTGACACGTCCCGTAGGGAGAATATCAAGAAGTTTTTGCTCGAATCCAAGCATTCTAATGGTGTCTTTTGTTGTTCAGATGAGTGGTCTGTCGGCTGCATGGTCGAGTTCCAGACCATCCAGGATATGCGATTGTTCTTATCCGGTCTGAGGATGACGTTCCCGGAGATAGTTGAGCATGAGACCCTGTTGATGCTTGACCAGCTTATCTGTGATATGTTCCCCAAAGGAGTTTATCAGGAAATCGTCCCACATTCGACGTAAGTGACTGATTCTTGTTTTTCTTTGATTTGTCCGACGATGAGTTGGTGATTCGTTTTTAGTGTTATTTTGTGTTGGCGCAGTCTGTCTCTATCGACTGTGTTGATTCATCCAGCAGTCATTTATTGAGACGATCTTCTGTCTATCCGCTCTTTCCAATATCTCTTCTTTCATCAAGTCGACGAACTCCGAGATGACCGACAGTGCGTATTCCTTGCAGTCAAGGCTCGAATAGCACTTCTTTTGCAATCTGCATCCCCCACCGCAAAGCGTGTTGATCGAGCAGGGTAGGCATCCGGCTCTTTCTATTATCGATCTGTGTTTGAGTTCGGTGTTCATTCTTGGGGATATGGCGCTCTTTGCGTCTCCTAGACAGAAGTCCGGGTTGTTGATGGTTCTTGGGCAGTGATATATCTTGCCGTCGGTTGAATAGACGTATTGGAACCCTTTTTGTGGTTCACAGAATTCATATTTCGGTCCCCAATACGTCTTGTAGTCTCCCAGCCATCCGAAGCTTCTGACTAAATGGCCCAGGTACTTGAAGCTCTCAAATCTCATTTTTCCTCTGAGTTCACTATGTTCGCGCCATGCTTGGATCAATCTCCGGACGATTTTCCCTTCAGAGACCTCGTCTTTCTCTGGGTCGAGGTTGGCGTAGTCATGCGATCCCTCGATCCTCCATTGGAAATTCTTGTTTTGCAACCATCCTCTCCCTTTCACAAAGTCGATTAAATGATTGAATCTCGGAATGTTCCCGGATCCTGTTATGGTCTGCATCTTGACCGATAGGCCGTTCTCGAGAAGCGTTTCTATAGCCTCAACGACGTCGTCAAATGAGCCGCTTCCTGTTCCGTACGGTCTTCTTGCGTCGTGGATTTCTTTAGGCCCGTCTAGGGTCACGCGCAGGTCAGAGATCGTGTTCGAGTATTCTGTGAACAATTCTATGTACTTGCCTACCGCTGAACCGTTTGTGACTATGATATCCTTCCATCCCTTCTCTCGGGACGATTCAAATATCTTCCTGACTATGCCCGGATTGGACACGCAGAGGGGTTCTCCACCGAATATCACCAGATTGATTCTTGAGTTTGGGATCTCTTGTTCTTCTTTGAATCTCGCGATAGAATCAATGACGCTCTCGATAGTTTTCAGGTTCGTCTCCGAATTCGTCAAGGTGTTTCTTTCGTAGCATATCGGGCATCTGAAGTTGCAGTTTAGCGTGGTCAGGATGTAGAACCAGTAGGGCACGTTCAGGCTATGTTTTTCATTGATCTTTCTCAATTCGTGTAATCTGTTTATCCGTTCATACTCTGAGAGGAAGTATCCTCTCTCACTAAGATGTTCTCTCGCGCTCGCCGGCGGGTTACTGATGAACCCATTGGGGGTTAGGTCTATTGCGCCGCTTATCGGATTGATGAGAAGGGTTGTCTTCCTGCCTATCTCGAATCTCAGGATCCGGTCAGATAATTCCATTTATCCGGCATATTCGTGGAAGATTTAAAGATTGTCGACGCATTGTGCGCGGCAGAGATCTTCCGCTCGATAGCTCAGTTCAGGTTAGGGATCACCGGTTTGCACGCTGTTTTATAATCCCATTTCTTCATTTATCTCTCGATGATGGAGGATTTCATATCCTCGTCTGAGATTCGGACCGCAACATTTATTAATATTAACTACATTTTTATCATATATGTTACAGAAATGTAGTATCTGGAAGGTCGCGAAGGTTTTCTTTGATGAACCGACAAGGCCTCACTACCTCATCGAGATAAGCCGGAAGAGCGGTCTGGCGCACACGTCAGTCGCTGCCCTGCTAAACGAGTTGCTATCCGCTGGGATAATCAAGAAGACTACAGAGAAAAGGGGCAAGAGGCGATTCCCAATATACACTGCGGATATAGACCGTCAGGAGTATAAGGCCAGCAAGAGATTGCACAACCTCGCGGCAATAGAGCAGAGCGGTTTACTCGATGCTATACGAAACGAATCACACCCAAAGGCCATAACGCTTTTTGGAAGCTACAGTAGAGGAGAGGACCTGGAGGAGAGCGACATTGACATCTTCATAGAAGGGAGACCTTCTCAAACAAGCCTGGAAAGATACGAGAGGATCCTCCACAGAAAGATACAGGCGCACTACCGCTCGCATTTCAAAGACATCTCCCATGAGCTAAAGAACAGTATAATCAATGGATGGACCCTTAGGGGATACCTGGAGTGGGAGAAATGATGCAGAAGGCTACGCCATCTAAGTTCGAAGCAATATCGCTCCTTGAAGCAGCGGAATCTAAACTCGAACGGCTCGATACGACTGATAAAGAAAAATACATCTCAGAGACAGTAAAAGACTATTACGAAGCTATCCATTGCCTGATTGATGCGGTGTCCTGTCTCGAAGGATTCAAAGCAAGAGGAGAAGGCGCACACAAGGAACTCATCGATCATTTCTGCCATACTCATGCCATACCTAGTTCCGACAGGGTGTTTCTGCAAGAGATGAGAGATTACGAAACAGGATATCCTACTATGGATTCCGGATGAACCAAGGATACCTGGCGGCGAACGAGGCCCGCATAAGAAAGATGATCCAAACGATTATGAATATTCTAAATGACAACCTGAAACCGATATAGTCGTAAATCGCAATTCAACAATCTCCCTTCTTCCCATTTGACCCCTAAATCCACTCTCTTTATAACCCGCTTCCCCCTATCCCCTCTCGATGACGGAGGAGATCATATCCTCGGATGATCGTCCAAGGCCTCTGCGCCGATCGCGTGGGTCTGGGCGTGGCGACGAGGACAAGTCTGGCGCTGGCTATCTCGATAGAGAGGCCGCTTTCAAGAGGTATCGCGAGCTGGGCCAGGATCCTCACGATATTCTTCTTCCTGTCACTTTCCGTGTCAATACTCTCAAGATCGGGCCGCAGGCTATCCTCGACCGTCTCACAAGCATAGGCGTCGAAGCGAAAAAGATCCCCTTCCTCCAGCATGGCTACGAGGTCACCAAATCACGTTTCTCGATAGGAGCGTCCGTGGAATACCTGATGGGTTACATCTACACCCAGGAAGCGGCCTCACAACTGGCAGTCCAGGTCCTCGATCCTAATCCTAGCGAGCTAATCGCTGATATCTGTGCTGCTCCTGGCGGCAAGACCACTCACATCGCCCAACTCATGGAAAACAAAGGCGTCATCGTAGCCCTCGATAAAGGCGAGCGTGTATATTCGATTAAGAACAATCTTGAGCGCTGCGGTGTTTCCAACGTGGTCTGTTTCAAGAAGGACTCGAGGTTCGTCACTGACTTCGGCGTCAAGTTCGACAAGATCTTGATAGATGCTCCTTGTTCTGGCAATTTTGCTGGTGATCGGGGTTGGTTCGGCAAGAGGTCGCATGATGGTATCCATAACCGGTCGGTCCTGCAAAAAGAGCTTCTAAAGGCTGCTTTCCATTCACTGAAGATCGGCGGCACGATTGTATATAGCACCTGCTCTCTCGAGCCTGAGGAGGATGAGATGGCGATTGATTTCGCGATAAGGAAGCTCAAGGGCTTGCGTGTGGAAAAGATTGATACGATCGGCGATCCAGGCCTCACCGCTCCTTTTGGCAAGAAGCTCGATCCTTCCATCCAGAACTGCCGTCGCCTCTGGCCTTGGAAGACCGGCACGCAGGGTTTCTTCGTCGCAAAGCTTGTCAAAGTCGCCGAAATCCAATGTCCAAAGACCACCTCTGAAAATGGTGATGCTAAATGAATCGTCTAACCGCTGAGAATCCTTATAAAACCGACCGAAGGGAGGTTTTAAAGGATTCTCCTATGAACGTCGTCCAGTTTATACATTGCTTCACTGATGAAGAGGTTGTCTCCACAAAGGACCTCATCCTCATAAGCGACAGTGCCTATACTGCCCATCCATCACTGACTTCTGCGATCGACGGCGCTAAGCGTCGAGCTTTCTGCATCGGCACGTTCCTTGGCAAGACTGCTCACGGCAAGTTCTTCCCGTCATTCCAGCTTCTTGATGTCCTCCTCCCTAAGACTGAGAAAAAGATCACTCTCAACAACAAAGCATCATGGCTTTTTGTCTGCGGCCGCGACGTCCTCAAGCAGGGCATCCTGACTGCCCCTGAAGGCCTAAAAATAGGGGACATGGTCCTTCTCCAGAACGAGAACAAGGAGTGCTTGGGCCTTGGCGAGTGGAGAGAAGAGAAGAAGATGGCTGTCAAGCGCCTGCTGGACAGGGGGGATTTCCTGCGGCGTGAGCGAAGACAATGACTATACCTCTGCAGCGTTCCATATAACTCTGAAATATTGCCTGAACGCTTCTGCGACGTCCTCGCTTGTTATGACAAAAGCTTTCGGCGTCTCCTTCCATAGGATCACTGCGACGCTGTCCCCATGGATGCTGACATCTGCTATGTTCTTTGTGTCGATGTATCTCAATTGAGTGAGTTCTGACTTCCCCATCTCCTTTGCGACTTTAGAGTTCTTGAGCTCTTTTCCGTACACTATCTGATATTTTATCTTCTTCTTTATCCGCTGCCTGTTGAGGTTGAGGAAGAATGCTGTCCAGGTCTTGGGGCTTGCGTCCTGACCTCCTCTCGCCCCGAACACTTGCACGGTCTCTCCTTCTGGCAGGCGTCGCACGATGTCTTTGTATAGGTTGGCGACTCCGTTGTATCCTTCAAGCACCTTCACTTCGTCTATGCTTGGGCCCACTTTGATCTTCTTCATCTCTGTTATCTCTTTTTGCAGGGCATCCCTGCGGGTGTCGTGGATCTCCAGGAGCACTTGGGGGTCTTGCGCTTCGAACCTGCTTCTCTCGCCGACCTTGTGGTAAGAGACGACTCCTCTCTGGATCAGCCGGGTTAGGGAGTCGTACACCTTTGACCTGTGCACTCCTGATTCCCTGGCGATCGGCCCTGCCGTGCTAGGCCCGGTCTTCAATAAGGTCTTGTACACCGCTATCTCATTCTTTGAGAATCCCATAGACTCCATCGCGCCGTCCATTAGCGGTCTGATATGAATTGTCCTTATAAATGTTGTCCCACTTGGGACAACATTACTTTAATTCTGCAGGTGCCTTACGAGGTCTATCAGACGAGGTGTTGAGTGATGATGATCCAGAAATATATCACAAGCTATCGCGGTATGGCTCTCTCTGTGGCTCTAGTCGCTGTGTTATATCTCCAATTGGCATCTTGCGGTGGAGGCGTTGCAAGGCCTGCTGATCCTATCAAGGTCGGCGTTATCGGCCCGTTCACTGGTGTGGCTGCGTTCTACGGCCAGTATATGCGCGAGGGCATAGATCTCGCGTTGGAAGATTTCAACAAAGCCGGCGGCATTGGAGGCAGGAACATCACCTTGGTGTACGAAGACGACAAGTGCATAGATCTCAAATCTGTCCCGGTCATTATGGAGAAATTTAAGAGCGTGGATGAGGTTGTGGGCACTATCGGGCCGTTCTGCTCAAGCCCCATCATTATCGCGGCCGAGTTCGCGCAAGAGAACGGTATTGTCATGGTGACTCCGGGTGATAATCTCGGCAAGAAGAGCGCTTCTGCGTTCAGCACTAGGTACTTGCTCTCTGACGAGGCAGATGCTATCGCCGGATACGCCATATCGCATGGAAAAAAGAGGATCGCCATCTTGTATCTGGATAGCGATTGGGGCAGGTCTTACAAAGAGGCTATCCGGAACTTCCTTGGGAAGAATAGCGGAGAGCTCATATCTGCCGAGCCATACGCCTACGACAATCTTGATGTAAGGACGCAGCTCGCCAAGATCAAGATGGCAAAGCCTGATGCTCTAGTAGTCATCGATGGCACTGGCGGCGATCTTTTCAAGCAGGTCAAGGAGATAGGCTTCGATATCCCAGTCTTTAGCGAGTGGCAGATCGAGAAAGATCCATCTGCCGTCGCTCCCGATTATCTCGAAGGGGTCGTCTACTTCCGCCCGCAGGACTCTTCCACGCCAGCGTTCAGGGAGAGTTTCACGTCCAAGTACGGTCACGCCCCTAACGTGATCATGGTAGATTCGTACGATGCCGCTATGGTCCTCTTCGATGGCCTGAAGGCATGCTCTGGCAAGGGTTCGGATTGTATCGCCGCGCGGATCAGCGATCTAAAAGATTGGCCTGGTGCAGAAGGCCCATTGACCTTTGACAGAGATAGGTGGGCATTCGGGAAGCTATTAATCCCTAAGACTGTCAAGGATGGACGTTTCGTGCAGATTGGCTGACCGTGTTTCGATGTTAGCTCAGAACATATTATACGGATCATACCTTCTCCCTATTCTTGCCATCTCATCGATAGGCACGTCGCTAAGAGCTATTTCGATGTCTTTGCGCTTGTGCCTCACATCGCCTGGTGCATGGCTGCTCAAGCAGATCTGTCTTGCTGTCTCCTCGCTGAGCATCGTGTTCCGATTCACTATGTCCTCTATCGCTCCGTTCTTTGCGAGTTCTGCTGTGTCAGCTGCGGGTATCAGCGCGACGAACGCGAGCCTGTCGGCGTAGTTGGTCTCGATGTGCCCGATGTTGTGGGCTGCTTTGGCGAGGTCGAGCGGCGTGAGTCCTTTGCTCATCATCTCCGAACTCCGCTGGTCGTATAGGTTGAACACTTTTTCTGTGCTGCCGCCTGCGTATTTTGCGACTTCAGTGACGTATTCGTCTCCGAATCCCATCTTGCGCGCTGATGGCAACACTTTCATGACTGAATCTATTGTCTTTCTTGTGTACTGTTGTGTATTCTTGTATTCTTGTTTCATCTTGTCTTCCTCCTGCACTCGAGAAGAGCTGTTGTCTTCGCTCGTTTTTTCGTGGAAGGACACCGATTTGATGGCTCATTTATATGGGTTGTGGATTGGCTTCACTGCGGCCTTCAGCCCGCTGTTATCCATAAGTTTCTTAACGCCATCCTCTCCCCATCTACTCCATGCCCGCTCTGCTCTCTTGGAACGTCAATGGCATCCGCGCTGTGCTTGGCAAGACTTTCAAGCAGTTCATCAATGAACACGACCCGGACATCCTATGCATCCAGGAGACCAAGGCCCATAAGGACCAGGTCGACCATGAGTTCGATGGATATCATCAATTCTGGAACTCCGCCGAGAAGAAAGGTTACTCCGGCACCGCCATCTTCACCAGAGAGCCTCCGCTATCACACTTCCACGGCATCGGAGTCAAGGATCATGACAATGAAGGCCGTGTCATCACCCTGGAGTTCCCAGACTACTATCTAGTCAACGTCTACACGCCAAATTCCCAGCGCGGCCTCACTCGCCTCGATTACCGTATGCGCTGGGATGCGGACTTCCTCTTATTCCTCAAGCGCCTTGAGCAGAAGAAACCAGTCATCTTCTGCGGCGATCTTAACGTCGCCCACAAGGAGATCGACATCGCCAATCCCAAGACCAATCATAACAACCCTGGCTTCACTGACCAGGAGCGTGATAACTTCTCCCGCATACTAAACGCAGGCTTCATCGACACATTCCGCATCTTCAACGACAAACCAGACAACTACACCTGGTGGCTCTACATGAACAATTGCCGCGCCCGCAATATCGGATGGCGTATCGATTACTTCTGTGTATCTCAATCCCTCAAGCCCATCCTCAAGGACGCTTTCATCCTTCCCAAAGTGATGGGTTCGGATCATTGTCCTGTTGGTATAATCATCGAGTGATCGTTCTGCGGCGCTGCGATCAATAAGTACAATCTTCCCGGTCGAATATCTTGCTGAATTCTCGCTCGAACTTGACTTTGTCCTTCCTGCTGTGGACGATCAATCCAAATAGGGCGATGCAAATGAATTTTTCGATCATTTCAAGGGATTTGCCATATTTCCTCATGAATCCGTGATAGTCTATCTCCCCCCTCCTGAGTAGTGGGATGTCTGTATCGTCGATGTGCAAGCCGCCTATGTCATATCTGATCAGGCGATTCCCTCTCTCCGGTCTCATGAGCTGGATCAGATAATCGTATGCTGTCTTCGCGTCCAGCTTTTTCAATCTTCGGTCGACATATCCCGGATGGCATCTGAATCCATTTATCCCATCGAGATCGAGCGAGATGTGCAGTGCTTCCTTCTCGAATTTCAGCGCGCTGTTTTCTCGTTCCAGCTCCTCGATCGCAAAAGGTGTTGAATAGAACGCGATCTTTCTGCCGCTCGCCATCGCCTCGAAGTATGCCCTCTTTGTGTCAGGGATCAACCCGTGATTTGAATGTCTTGCTCCATGTGTGATGCATTCGTTCCCTTCGACTCTCATGTAATCGCATCCTATCACCGCGACGCCTTTGCATCGCTCTTTCTTCAATGAGAATATGAGGTGATTGCATGAGTTTGGGATTTTTCTTCTAAGATCGTCATCTGTTTTTGCGTCCTGATGGACGTCTATGACCAGTTTTTTGAATCCGCGCTTCGGCTCGAAGCTCAGGCTGTAATCATGCTCATATCCTCTCCCCCACAGCAACACGGCCGGATGCTCTTTGATCTCGATCAATTGCTCATTTCTGCTCCTGTTTGGGCTATATACGATCCCGCAGAACTCGATGTCCTGGAATCTCTCTGATGATTGGAGATAAGCGACTTCGAGACGTGTTTCTAGGAGGTCCGATGTCCTTCCTGGGTAATCCGTGTAATAGATTCTGTCTATCGCCGATTTTGTCATCGATGATTGGATATCTTGAGCCCTTAAAAAGCAGTGTAGCCGTGATCAGAGAAGGACGCTTTCATCCTCCCTAATGTGATTGGTTCGGATCATTGTCCAGTTGGGATCACGTCTGCGAGGTTTTGTTCCTAATGTCCAGACTTATTTTCGCTGCGTGAGTCCCTCAGGGCGAACGCGTGAAAATCACCCGAAATAGCTCGGTCTTTCCTTCTCCATCTCCTTCGCTCGCGCCTGCTTGAATTTGTCTTGCAGCGACTCGTACATCTTGACTATCTCTGCGGTGGCCGACGCCCTGACAGTCTTCAGTGCCTCTTCGAAATCCTCAGCAGTAACTGTCTTCGCCTCGATGTTCTTCCTAAGAGCCCCGATCGCAGCCTCTCGGCACACTGCTTCGATGTCTGCCCCGACGTATCCTTCTGTCCTCTCGGCTAGGTCCTTGATATTGACGTCCTTGATTGGCATGTTCTTTGAGTGTACCAGGAAGATATCTTCGCGCCCTTTCTTGTCAGGCACGCCGACCATCAATATGCGATCAAACCGCCCAGGTCGAAGTAGGGCAGTATCGAGTATGTCCGGCCGGTTTGTCGCTGCGATTATCACTACATCATGCAACGCTTCTAGCCCATCTATCTCTGTGAGCATTTGGTTCACCACTCTCTCAGTCACATGGCTGTCGCTTGATTGCCCGCGGCGAGGCGCCAAAGAATCTATCTCGTCGAAGAATATGATCGTGGGTGATGTCTGTCTCGCCTTCTCGAACACCTTGCGCACAGCCTTCTCGCTCTCTCCGACCCATTTCGACAATAATGACGGCCCATTCACTAGTATGAAGTTGGCTTCGCTCTCTGTCGCCACAGCCTTGGCCAACAAAGTCTTTCCCGTCCCCGGCGGGCCATACAGCAATATCCCTTTCGGTGGCGACACGCCCATCCTTGTGAATGATTCCGGGAATTTGAGTGGCCACTCGACAGCTTCTTTGAGTCGTTGCTTGACTTCTTCGAGTCCACCGATCGTCTCCCATCTGATGTTAGGCACTTCGACTAGCACTTCTCGCATCGCGGATGGCCTCACTGTCTTGAGTGCTTCCTTGAAGTCTTTCTCTTCTATCACTAATTTATTCAAGAACTCCTGGGGTATGGCGTCGTCGGAATCGTACTTGATGTTGGGCAGCTCGCGTCTTATCACTACCATCGCCGACTCTTTGGCTAAAGACGCCAAATCCGCCCCTACGAATCCATGTGTTATGCGCGCGATGTCTTTGAGATCGACATTGTTCAGCGGCATGTTGCGCGTGTGTATCTTGAGGATGTTGAGCCGGCCTGCCATGCTGGGCACTCCGATCTCGAGCTCCCGATCGAATCGTCCAGGCCTTCGCAATGCAGGATCCAGGGTGTTGGGCACGTTTGTCGCGGCGATCACTACCACTTTCCCGCGTGATTTCAATCCATCCATCACAGCTAGTAGCTGTGCCACGACCCGTCTCTCGACTTCTCCGCGTGTCTCTTCTCGCTTTGACGCTATCGCGTCTATCTCGTCTATGAATATGATGCTTGGCGCGTTCTTCTCAGCTTCTTCGAACTTCTTGCGCAGGTTCTCTTCGCTCTGTCCATAAAACTTGCTCATGATTTCTGGACCATTTATTGTTATAAAGTGCGAATTCGTCTCGCTCGCCACAGCTTTCGCTAGTAATGTTTTTCCGGTCCCCGGCGGCCCGTGCAATAATACTCCTTTTGGAGGCTCGACTCCTAGTCTCTCGAATACTTCGGGGTGTTTCAAAGGCAACTCGACCATCTCGCGCACCTTTGTTATCTCTTCTGAGAGCCCGCCGATGTCTTCGTATGTGACTTCAGGCACGTAGTCTTCTTCTATCTCAACAGCTTCTGGCTGGTATTGGACTTCAGTGCCTTCTTTGATCACGACTGCTTGTTTTGGCATCACCGAGACTACGATGAACTTCAATTCTCCGAATCCGAAGTTCAGTATTTCGTCTGGCAATATTGATGAGACTTCATCGAACAGGTTCCCCGGCATTGATGTCCGTCTTCTCCTTGCCCCTCCCATGCTGACGATGTCGCCTTTGACTACTGCGCGGCCCATCAGTCCTTGTTTGAATAGTTCTGGCGGCGCCCGTATCATCACGCCTGCCTTCGCTGGCGCGATCACGACTTTCTTGGCTTCTTTCACATCAGCCGGCTTCACGATGACGTGCTCGCTTATCCCGGCCTTTGCGTTCCTGCGCACAAGTCCGTCCATGCGAATGATGTTGAGTCCGATATCGCCTGGGTATGCCCGGTCGACTATCGCGACAGTCGATCTCTGTCCTTTGATCTCGATCACGTCGCCAGGCCTAACGTCTATGTCTCTCATGAAGTTGGAGTCGATCCGAACTATCCCCTTGCCAGCGTCGTCTTGTATGGCTTCCGCTACCTTAAGCGATAAGTCTTTTAGTGGTTTTGACGCTGTCTTGTCTTCTTCCATGCTCGCGCGGATTTTTCGGTCCTTTATATAGGGGTACGGTGTCCGTCTAATCCCCGATGCCCTCTAAGAACCCTTATTTTATAGAGGCTGAGAATCAGTTTTGATTTAAAAAGGTGATGCGGCACGAAGCGTGTCGCACATGCCGCAAAAAGAACATGATTACTTGCTCTTCTCATCAAAACTTAGCCGGGGGAGCGGTATCGGAGGTGGCAGTCCGATGTCCTTTGTCAAGGTCACTGACTGTATGGCGCATTTGCCGTGGATGTGGTTCAAGAGCTGGTTGTTTAGGTCTTTCGGCAGCTTCTTGTCCTTCTTCCATGTCTTCTCGATAGATCCCAAGGCGTCTTTCGAGTCTATGTATAGCAGGAATCCGTCTAGTTGGACTAGTCCGAGTTTCGGCTCGAACGCGCTTGAGAAGTTGAAGTTGAGTTTGAGCGCCTCTTCTTTTGAGGCTCCAAGCGTCAGGGGCACTCGCTCGACCCCTGTTATGCCCATGTTTGTGTTAAGTTTGACGTTGGTCACCGGAGCTTCGGTCTTCTCTACGTGCATTTTTGTGAATGTGAATCCTACTACTGGCATGTGTGATCACCTATTCGAGGAATCCGGAAGCCGTATTTAAACTTAACTTTTAAAAACAGTCATGGAATAACAAAGCCATGGCATTCCAATCTGCCTCGAAAGACCTCCTCTTGGTCGACGTCCACGCCCATCTAGACCATGATAAGTTCAAGCCTGACTTCGATATCATGCTCGCCCAGGCCAAGGCTGCCGGAGTCAAGGCTATCATCACAAATGGCGTCAATCCAGCCTCCAACGAAGGCCTCATCGCTCTCTCAAAGAAGGACCCTATAATCAAAGTCGCCATGGGCCTATACCCTCTCGACGCCCTTGGTCTTGGCGCTGACGCAGCCGGCCTTCCCACACAAACTGGCCCTGTCGACATGGATGCCGCCCTCTCATACATCGAGTCTCGCAAAGATGACATCGTCGCCATCGGCGAGGTGGGTTTAGATTTTAAGATGGACGACAAGTTCCATGCTGCGCAGAAGGTCAATTTCGAGCGTATCATCGCCCTCTCTGAGAAGATAAAGAAACCGATGATCATCCACTCCCGAGGCGCAGAATCAGATATAGTAGCGATGCTCGAGTCATCCAAAGTTAAGAAAGCAGTCCTTCATTGCTTCTCCGGCAACAAGAAGCTCATACAGAAGGCCGCAGACCTCGGGTTGTCCTTTAGCATCCCTGCCAACATCGTAAAGATGCAGCACTTCCAGCTTCTTGTCTCGATGGTCAACTCAAGTCAGCTCCTCACCGAGACCGACGCCCCCTGGCTAGGCCCTGTGTCTGGCGTTCGCAACGTCCCGCAGAATGTGCGTCTGGCTGTCGAGAAGATCGCTGAGATCAAAGGTCTCGACATAGGGGAGGCCAGCATGTTGATTTTCAAGAATTATCAGGTGTTGTTTTTGCGATAAGTATCGAGACTATCTGGTTTGTCCGTGATTTCGGCTTTAAATGGCGCTTTCTTCTG
>JBBSWF010000012.1:0-4066 GCA_038046365.1 Nanobdellota archaeon | reverse complement strand
TCGACAAAATAGAACGATCAGAAGAATCAGTCAGTTACTGTCGAATGTGGGCAGAGACGCATAGTTTGGGCATAGTTATTTATTACCGATAAGATTATTTCAGGAGTATGAGCAGGGGCATCCAAGACCGCAACGTATTGGAGCGATTCGCACTGGGATTCTGCGAGATAGTGGAACGCCATTGTCCGTATATCATCGTCTCAGGCTTTGTCGCGATAGCTAGCGGCAGGACGCGGGCCACTGAAGATATCGATATGATCCTTCCAAGAATCGACAAGGCACGATTCACTGATCTGCATCAGGATCTCGTCAAAGCCGGTTTCGAGGTTATGCAAGGAGGATCCTCTGCATCAATCTATGATCACTACTTGAAGGATGGATTATCCATCAGATACATCCGTGTCGGCAGCCCGCTCCCCGAGATGGAAGTCAAGCTCGCTAAGGATCCTTTGGACGAATATCAGCTCAAGACCCGGATGAAGATACCTCTAACGGGTTTAGACCTCTGGTTCAGCTCGATCGATATGAACATCGCGTTCAAGGAAGAGCTATTGAAGTCAGCTAAGGACCTCGAAGACGCCGCGCATCTCCGCAGGGTCTTCACGGGCCAGGTAGACGAGAAGGAAATAAAGTCGATAAAGGCTCTCATCAAGAGGTATCGGCTATGACGGGTGGCATGGACAAGCAGCCCGCGCTGGCGAAAAGGACTGTCGTTGGTATGCATCCGGTCTTAGACAAGCAGCGCCTCGATCAGATAGAGAGATGGGCCGACTATGTCCTCACCAACCCCGATTGGAAGAAACACCATACCGAATTCATCGACGCCCAGTTCGACATGGCCCGGAAGTTCTGGGCGCGCATCCTCTCCCAGCCCGGCGGCAAGAAGCGCCTCCGGAAGATCTACGGCATCGAGAACGAGAAGGCGCTGCCGTGAGCTCGATTAAAGTCGGTATTCTCCAGCCATTTTAATCTCCATAGAAAGAGGCCCCAAACTGCTATGAGTATACTCTAGGTCGTTTGTCGAGTTTGATGATGAGGACGATATTTTGCTCGTGCTTGACTTTGTAGAGAGCGCGATGGTCTCCTATTCTGATCCGGAACACTTGTTCTCCTTCGTGCCGGCATATGAATTTGGAATCGCTAGGTATCGGATTGGATTCAAGTTTCTTCAGCCCTGATATCAATCGCTCTTGAAGGTGATTGTCTAGTGATTCGAGGTATTTGCAGGTTCTTTGAGAAAGTTCTACGACATACATTCAGAGCCTCTTAGTCTTTCCTGATCTCAAGTCGTTTTCAGCTTCATCCAATGAGAGGTAGTCATCTACCGTCAAGACGACATCCACATCTCTTAGCCGGTCTCTGATGAGATCCAGTTCATTCTTAATTTCTGTCAACTGAGTCATTATCTGATGGGTTTCTGTTTCCATCCTTCAAGTCAGGCAGACGGCCCTTATAAACATTTTGGCGTGATGAGCATTCACGTCTGGTAGAGACTATGCACCGAGTGCTATACGCCTCTTTGTCTGAACTCTAAATTGTCCAAATCGCCAAGGATTATTTCACCAATGCCATCTTTTTCTTTCAAGAGAAGCATTTTACTGCAGGGTTCAATTCTGAAAAGTAAATAAAAAAAAGAAAAAAGATCATATATCCGCCTACGCCGTCCCGCATCCGCCTGCGCCAGAAGCAGGAGCGGCGGTCTCTCCAGCCAGCTTCGTCTCACACTCTTTTGGCGCGGTCTTGTACGCAGAGCAAAGTCCTGCTTCGTATCCTGCTGGCGATCTTGCTCCTTCGAAGGCGAGTCCTTCGATGAAGATGGTCGGGCTTCCTTGGACTTCAAGCAGGGTGTTCAATTCGTATTCTGCCTTGACTAGCTCAAGCCCTTGTGTCTTCTCGCATTCGGCGATCTTCTTGTCGTCGAGCTTCAGCGATTTCGCCACATCTGTCCAGCATGTGTCCGCGTTCTGGGAGGAGCACTTGCTGTTCATCTCGATGGTGAAGTCGAACCATTCTTTCTGCGAGTATAGCTTGCGCACGCACATCTCGCGGACGTTCTGGTTTAGCTCCTGTATGCCATGCAGGGAGCATAGTTTGTCGCTGTTGCAGAACTGTTCGCTTCCGCCTTGGTAATCCTTGTAGATCACGTAGTGCGGGTTGAAGTCTGCTTTGCCTTTTAGCAGGTCATATACAGGCAGGATTGCTTCTTCTGCCTGGTTCCCGTATGGGCAGTAGCTCATGACGAAGAAGTCGATTTGGGGCTTCTCGTCGGCGTTCACCCCTAGCTTTTGCATCGCCGCTGCCTTTGCTGCGATCGTTGCTTTCTCTACTTCTGCTTGTTTTGCTGGGTCGAAGAAGTAGCTTGCCCCGGTGGCTTCGTCCTTTAAGACCCACCGGTCTGATTTTAGGTCAAATGCTGCCGCAAGCTGCGGCGTGCTCTTCCATTCTTCGGTCTCTTCAACCTTCTTTTCGAACACAAATGATGGCGCTCTTATGAGTCCGTGTTTTTGGATCGCGTCTTTTCCGGCTGTGTCAGAGGCGTCGATCTTCCTGAATTTTGCTCCTTCAAAGATCTGTGACAGGCCGCCTTCGATGTTCGACGTGTCGCATGTCTTGCAGTCTTTTGATGTGACGATCAAGACTTCGAACTCTAGCGGTTTTGGGATGTTGACGCACGCTTCAGGTGCATCTTTCTCGAATCCATTGCATAGCGCAGACAAGACCCCTTTTGCGTCTCGTTTGCCGTTGTAGTCCCGTCCAGCGATCTTGAAAGTCGGGCTGCCTTGCGCGCCGGCTTCTTCGCTTCTCTTGAAGCTCTCTTCAGCCAGTTTCTTGCCTTCAGAGCCTTCGTAGCATGCCTTCACTTGGACAGCATCAACCCCGGTCTTAGCCGCGCATGATTCCCAGTTCCCAGGTATTGAACTTGGGTTCTCGTTCATGCACAAGACCATGTCAAAGTATTTGTCAGGGCTGTATTTCACGGCGCAAAGCTGCGCGATGTCCCCGTTCACTTCATTCTCTCCGTGCAGTGATCCGAGGTTGCTCGCAGCGCCGCTTCCTATGAATTCCAGGTGGAAGTCGACGCGGTCGCCAATCTTCTCGAACACGTCCTTTAGCAGGTTCTCAGCCTGGACTCCGTATGGGCATTGTGACATGACGTACAGGTCGAATCGAACCTTGTCTCCGCTTCCGCTTCCTGTTGGCGTGGCTCCTTGTCCATCCTTGAGTTTCACGTTGAATCGCTCGCATGATGATAGCGCGAGCATCATCGCCACGATCGATACCATAAGAATCACTTGCAGGCCGCTTGATTGGCTTGCCTTGGATAGCCTATTCATTTTTTCCATTATTGTTACCTCCTTAAGGAATGAGATTATACTCCCCGTTCCACTAGAATCAGAAATTTCTATTCTGTTTAAAAATCCTTTGAATTAAGGTACGTATTTGTGCGCCCGGTATCTGGCCTCGACGAGACCGTTAAAGTCTGTCCTTGACTGTCGTCCTGCGATGGTCTTGTAGTCGAAGATGAACCGAAAGCTCAAGACGCTCCTCTGAAATGGTTCAGAGGGCGGCCAAGCTTATCACCGTAAGGTGGTGGGTGAAGAGATTGCAAACTAGGTATTTGAGCCCGAGAGAGGGGAGGTAATAATCCCGTACGAACCCGTGGTGGCATGAACGATTGACGACTCACCATACGTATGGGGAAGTCCGCCGGACCATAGTAGCGATGGTGTCACGCCGATTAAGGAACTAAAAATATCTGGGCCTTAGCCTTATAAGGTATTCTTTAGATTCTATCTGCTTTTCGATAGAACCCATCTCGAACTCCAAGACTCCTTCGTACCTGTACTGGTTCAACAGATCCAAGAACAGCGCCCAGTCTATATTGCCGTGGCCTACCTGCCTATGCGAGTCAGTAGTTCCGTCATTGTCGTGTGCATGAACATACTTTATCCTGGAGCCGATAGATTTCATGACATCTTTCAAATCAATCTTCTCCTTATGTCTGGTGACAGTGAAATAGGGGGCTGCGACCCCCTATGACCCCCTTCCGCCGCGCTTACTCGTC
>JBBSWF010000011.1:0-1224 GCA_038046365.1 Nanobdellota archaeon | reverse complement strand
ACAGTATTCCCTGAACGAGTCCCGCCATCAGGCGGGCGAGTTCGGGAATACTGCTTCAATACATTTATTTATAAAGGGGCTCCAGAAACGCATTCACCCACCCTACTGCGAGGACCAAACGAGCAGGCACACGCCATAAGCCATATATAGAAAATCGGCATCCCAGCGAGATGAAGAAAGAAGCCCTCTCTTTATACGCCTGCCCATCATGCAAAGGGCCGCTCGAAGTCCAAGGCGAATCTGACAAGACCGAGATACGCTCCGGACTGATGCTATGCAAGAGAGAAGGCATCGCATACACTATCACCAAAGGAATACCCAACCTAGTGCTCCCATCAAGACGTACCCACACGGAAGCCTTGATGAAGGAACTCGCAACAGTGCGCCGCTACCAGGGCCTTGAAATTGACGATTGGGGATACCACATACGGCTGCCATACCCAGAGACGCCGATAAAGACCGAAGACGTGCGAGTGGAAGAAGGGCACCAGATATCAGCGCCACTGATTCGACACTGGCGAGAGCGGGCAGTCACATTCGAGAAGCTGTACTCAATGATCCGGTTCGAACCAGGCAAGACAATCCTTGATCTTGGCGCAGGATGCTGCTGGCTATCAAACCGCCTGTCCAATCGGTTCGATGTAATAGCAATAGACATCGATAACGGCCAATACGCGCTTGGCGTGGCCGAGGCATTCCTAAGATGCGGAAAACACTTCGAGAGATGCAGAGGAGAGCTGGCCAACATACCTCTTGTGAAAGAGAGCGTCGACATAGCAGTGATGTCTGCGGCCATAGAATACGAAGACCTCTCGATGATCGCGTCTGAATTGCGCCGTGTGCTAAAACCAGGAGGAACGATATACGTGACAGACTCGCCGGTATTTAACACCACTGAATGGCACGGGCGAGCGGTGGCGACGCTGCGCTCCTACTATGACAAAGCCGACGCGCCGATATTACGAGAGAGGCACCAGCCATTGCTTATGAGCTCCATTGTAGCCGAGTTCAAGTCGCAATTCACAGTAGAGCTCATACCAGCAGAACGACGCATGACCGCGGCGAAGAGAAGCCTGATGTCCATGGTGCGGAGAAGAGAGTTCCCCCTCTACCCAATAATCAGGGCAAAGAAGACCAGATGACACCCCCAAGGCGACAACCGACTGACTAAGTCAATTGCGAGCGCCCACCCCCGGTGAGTCACGATGTCGCTGTTGCTCTTCG
>JBBSWF010000010.1:0-1417 GCA_038046365.1 Nanobdellota archaeon | reverse complement strand
CGAAGAGCAACAGCGACATCGTGACTCACCGGGGGTGGGCGCTCGCAATTGACAAGACGAAAAGAAAAGCGGTTCACTTGAAAATGCGTGAGAGCTCTCGTCCTTTACCAATATCCTTGTTATACATCGTGGTCGGGAAGGCAGTGCCTAATTTTGAGCCCATGCTCCAGGTGGTCTTGCCGCCAACTTTCGGGGCTGCCTGGAAATATGTTCTGTAGGTGTACCTGTTTCCCCATCGGTAGTTCCCTTGAACTCCTGTTTTCTCGGGGTTCTCTACCATATTGAGCTTGGGCACATCTTTTGGTGTGGGACTCAACTTTGCCTGCAGTTCAGGGTCTGGCACGAATGCATATCTATGCGGTGAGGCGAACCCGGGGGACACTGGTTGGATTCCTCCTCCGTAGAATATTGTTGCCCTTCCTGCAAAAGCTGCTCCTGACATGCATGCGAGCATCATGATGCTCAGCAAGGCTGTTATGACTGGCTTAGTTCTCATTTTTATTCTCCTCCTTGTAGTTTGGATGAGCTTATCTGCTTGATCCCTGCGAGTTTCGAAGAGAGTTTCTTGAGGGGCATTGTCTGGATAGTTGACCGCAACCCTGAAGCAGTCTGGTACGGGTGCAACTGAGGTGCGGTCTTCACGAATGCGCCTTGTTTCTTGCTCGTTATTATCCCTTGCATCCCCGATCCCCACTCAGGTCTTGTCTCTTCTCTGGCGATCTTCCTGCGGTTGTAGTAGTCCCAGTCGCCCTCTCGGTAGGCTTGGCGGGGTCCCATCTGATATGCGAGTGTTCGCAATGGCCTGTTTGGGTTGGTCCTTGCTGTGACGTCATTGGAAGTCACTTCGATAGTCCCCTTTGCCACGTTTAGTTTTCCAGGGGAGTAGTCGGCTGCGTATGCTACCGCGATTGTCGCAAGCACCATAATAACTGAGAATGCTGATATGATGGCTAATTTCTTCGAATCGTACATCTTCATCGGATCTAACCTCCGGGCTTGCCCCCTATACTGCTCCCCGGGATGTCTTTATATAAAACTTTTGATTGGTTTATCTCGCGGGTTAGAGAACCTGTGTTTTTCTCGTACACGCCTCTGTGGTTTTCTTGACCGTGCGCTTCTTCTCGGTCTTCCCTGAGAATCAGTCGCCAGGTCGATTGGAGTCCCAAATGTATGTGATCGTTCCCGGCGTTCTTAGAGTTGTGACAAGAATCTCGTTTGGGAGGGACAACCATCTCTTCAATCGGGAGGCATGTCCGTCAGAATCGAATTTGACGAATTGATAATCTTCTTCCAGTTCCTCATCCCGAAACGCTTCGACCGAGTGTACATGATCCCTCATAAATTAGTGTTCGCGATCTCCAGTGTGAAATAGGGGGCTGCGACCCCCTATGACCCCCTTCCGCCGCGCTTACTCGTC
>JBBSWF010000009.1:0-9928 GCA_038046365.1 Nanobdellota archaeon | reverse complement strand
GATAAAACTAGGTATGACAATCAAGCCACTGGATGAATTATGCAAAGTTCTCTATGGTGTTTAGGGGCATACTTGACCCTTCCTGAGTACACTACCTCTGAAATAGTCGAACTTGTGGATGCGAGCCAGTTGGGTAGAATTGAAAATCTTGCCCAAATAGTGATAGATGAGGGGTTCAAAATCCCTTTGAGATACCTTCATGATGTCACAGTGGAATTGAATCATTATGTAATGGGCCTTGAAGGACGATTGCAGGAAAATCAGGAGATACCACAAGGTTTAGAACACGGTACGATTATACTAAATACCGCTTTGGTACATCGCGAACGGGGCGTTTTTGAGCCGGAATCTGTGACGTATGATAACGGTTTGAAATCCTATGTAGTTACGGGTAAGACAACTACAAGGGAAGGAGCAAGGGAAGAATTGTTGTATTGTCACGATTTTCCATACCTGCATAAAATGGGCTTTGCAGATGAACATAGAACTCAATTAGCTCATGATCATAGAATACAGGGTGATCGCCAGATAGGTTGGAGTGAGGAATCCAAGAAAGTGTTGGATGCTTGTGGTCCCCGTGTAATAGCGTTTATTACACCGTCTGCTGGTGATATCTATAAACTGATGAAAGCAGCAGTACCGCCCGAGGACATCGAAGGTGGAAAATTATTCCAATTGTTAAATCGTCATTTCTTGGAAGGATGGACTATCACATCAGATAGAGTAAGATATATGCCTCAAGAAGAGAACGATATCTTTACTTACAATGTGGGTTTAGGACCGGAACATGAACGTCGTATCTATACACACATTAGAGGGCAATCAGGTCAAATTTCCGGAGATTACGCTCACGCGACAGAGCATGCATTACAAGATATTTTTGACACAAATGACGGAATATATAAGATTAGAAAGACTCTAGAACCTTATATCCCGGAAGAAATTTTAAGGAGACGCCATTTTGGAGTCCCATACTCTTGCAGAAAAACAGAAGAAGCAGGACTTCACAGAAGTAACCAGGCAGGTGAGCGTGTCTTGAGTCTTGGCAATACCGCATCTCATGGCTTTGGTGGCTTCAAAGTAAACGCCGATTTCCCTGTGGACAATCATGGGAGATCTCTTCGAGTGGCGCGAGTTCGCGATGTTCAGATGTAGAATAAACACCGGAGACACCTCACGGCGCTATGGCATGACCCCTGCATCAATCGCTATTGGCCATGACCTGATCCTGCTTCTAAATTTCGGTGACAAACCAAAGACCACTGTTATCATGAGCGAATCTCACACAAAGAACTTCAGTGACTTCTTTGATAGTCTTTGGGAATCTGCAAAGCGCTGATTCAGAAAATATTTATACAAGTGCCACCTGTTTTGTCTTAGCCTTCGAGATTGCCTGTGTTATGGCTGAGTGATACCGCTAATAGTTATGGAGTGCTTCGGAGGCTTTGGATTGATTCATCACTTCCTTATCTCGCACACCGATCCATTGTTGCAATCCCTCATGTCTTTGGTGGATATCTTCACAAGAGAGTGTTCCGAGCCCCCGCCAGCGTAGACATTCTCCAGCGCCATGACGTTGGTGTCTATTAGAAAAGTGGCGGCGTATCCAATAGGAGGCGTGCCTCCGCAAGGGTATCCTGTCCGACGGAGGATCTCTTCAGTGGTGGCTGGCCTTGGTTTCTCGATGCCTAAGATATTTGCGACGTTTGTCAAGTTCACTCTGTTATCGCCTGTCACGATCGCGACGATCAGGTCTCCTTTGTCATCGATGAGGCAGATGCTCTTCACAAGCTCGTGAGGCTGCGCGTTCACGGCAGCGGCGGCTTCCTGCGCAGAATGGCAGGATTGTTCGAAGTGGAGGAGCTCTCCGCGGATATGATTGTCTTGCATGAATCGCTTTAATCTCGCTTCATGAGGTTCCATAGTCCTGGAGTGTCGGGTCGTTGTCTTAAAGATCTGTCTATGGATACGGCTCAGCGCGTATAGGCAGATTGATTTTCATTGGGTTCGTGTCGGATTTTTCAGCTTAGCCGACCTATCAGGGATTCCAGCTCAGGGGGTTTGACGAGTGCATTACTATTCTCTTTTTTATAGGTGATCAGATGCGTCCGTTGATCGCCTCGATCACCCATCCGATGTCTTTTGCAGGGTAGTATATGCTTCTTCCGTCTTTGAACGCGATGAAAACCCCTTTCATGCCTATCCGTCCAGGTCTGATCTCCGTATGGGTCGGCTTGATGCTCGCTCCGCTTGTGGTGGTGACGTGATACCCTCGGAGTCCGAGGCGGAGCTTTGCACGCTCGGCTTTCTTTATACGAGAGTATGGGATAGTAGCCCGAACGAAGTTGCTGCAGTACTCTATCCCTTTTCCAGTGAGTCGAAAGTCCGACGTGACATACCCTATTGCCGCGATAGTGAATCCCCAGATGCAGCACAGCGCGAAGAGGGCCATGAGCCATTGAGGGTCGCTGATGGTGTACGCATTCACGAGTCCAAAGAACACGCCCATTAGGATCATGCACGAAGCCATATAGACTACGGTCCCGGGGCTGTCTTTGTACAGCGATTTCTCCTTCCTCAGATGGATGATTGGCCTAACGATTGGCAATATGAATATGCCAATGAGGAACATGATGAGAATCGCTGTCAAGAGAGGGCCATCCGTCTCGACCGAAGTTACTGAGATAGGCTTTCCTCGCGAGAGAGAGGTCAGCAAGTTGAATGAGGCTTCACCGATCAATCCGCCAAGACGATGGACAATTTTTCCTCCCTTGACGCTGATGATCTTTCCGGGCATGCCGATGATAAGCGTCATGTTGGCGTTCTGTTTGGATGCCAGATCAAGGAATTGTGACGCGTTTGCGCCCATTCCCATTCCGCTTATGTTAGGAGTGTAGACGTACCACGTTTGGGTGAGCATCTGCTTTCTGATAAACCCTGTTGTCTCGTTTAGTGTTCCGTTTGGCAGTGTCCCTCGAATCATCAGCGTTCCGTCCATGACTGTGCAATCGGGATTTGTCAGGTTTGCTGTTGCAGTCAGGTTTTGGCACATGGCGTTGCCCATTTGAGAGTCAAGCGTAGCGTAGCTTGAAGGAGGCGCGCCCATTTGGGAGTAGATCGATGTTAAGTTAAGTGAGAGTTCAAGTGTGCCTGTGGTGAAGCCGTCCCGTCCTATCTCTTGATGTACTACGACATCAACGCATCCAATAAGCATCATAGAGACCGCGATCAGCAGGATGCCGCGTGCCATTATGGGCAGGGGGATCATGGCTTCTTTCCCCCATGCGCGAATCTTGCTGCGCTGCGATGGCGCCATGCGATGACCCCTATCCCAAGAAGCAGGCCGAAGGCGATTGCGGCAACCAGATATCCTTCGCCAAGCCGCTCTTGCGCAGGCATCTCAGGTTCGTCCTTTTCTACCGCGATAGCGAACACGCTTGTGCCTGGCGATATGCTGACATAGTCGCAGCCTTTTGCGTCACAACTGACCCGCTCGGTCGGGATCCTGAACCATTCACGCTCATCGCTGTTATAGCGCATAAGAGACACCTTGCCGCGCTCATATTGGGTGATGACTGGGATATAGAAATTGAACATTGCTTCCTTGAATGGGTGGGATTCTTCTTCTTTGATTGTTGTGTCGATGCTGAAATAATATTTGAGCTCATACCTTGTTTGGTCCAGGACTGGGATCTCTGGATGGCGCAGCAATTGGGGGGTGGTTCCGACAGTGACTGCAGTCATGCCTTCTGCGATCGGGTCAGATAGGGTCATCAGCAGGTTTTTGAGTGATGATCCTTCCGGGAGCGTCGCTTTCAGGGTCTTTCCAGCATGGATGTCCTTTAGTGGGATCTCGACTCTGAAGGTGGGAGGTCTATCCCCTGATTTGAATATGTTGGAGTCGATTGGGGAGCCAGATGGGTCCGTCGGAGGCCGCAGCGTCATAGGGATTGAGTTTTGTGAGAGACTGACGTATCTCTCGCCAAATCCGATTTCTGCTTCTCTCTGTCTGATTTCGACCTGTTCTAGAGGTCGTTGATCCGATTGGGGAATGATTTTTGATGGAGGCGTCGAGACTTTGACTGGCTTCTCGATCGGCGCTTTTTTCAATGGGGCATCGGTCCTGGCGTACACCCCTGCCTGATAAATATCATCTAGATTAAAGCCCGGCACGTTATCGATGCACCGCTTGTTACCTCTGCATGCCTCGATGGCTGCGTTGAACTTGCCATACGCCATCTGCATGATACGGGAGTATGAGGGGCATGAGTCAAGACCAGCCCTTCGGCACGCCACCAAGGAATCATAGGCCTGCATGCCGTCCCGGGACTCGAATTCCCGGCCTCCAGATCTATACGTAGGAGGCGGACGCGTGGATGTACGTTCTTGAACAGTGCCGCCGCCCGCCTGTCCGCCGCCGATGTACGCCATGCAAGCGTCATAGTCTTCAATCCCAGCAATGCAGCATTGGTAGATTTGAGGGCTGACAGAGTATTGTTTGCACAGCTGTGCACGGGATTGCGCAGCAGCGCCCGCTGCAAGCAGTAAAGTGAAAAAGATAGACATCACGATGACACGGTTTAGCATCGCATCCAGTCAGATAGCCGCATTAAAATAACTTCCTATCCGGGTTGCTGTGATCTGCAATAAGTTGTTAAATACCGATAGATAATTGGGGCATATGAGAATCGGTGATCAGCCTCTTGACACCATCATCCTCGAGCCCAAGAATCGCGCTCCTAAGTACACTATCATATGGAGCAATGGCATCTGCACCACTTACAAGGATTATATGCTCCTTCTAGGGCCTCTGTCAGAGGAAGCGAGGATAATCGCTTATAATTACCGCAGCCACGGCGGGTCGAAGGAGAGGTTCAGCCCGAGAGGCGCTGTCAAGGAATTGGAGGGATTAGTCGAAGATCAGGATGGCCCGGTCTTTCTCGGCGGCCATTGCACTGGCGCTGCGATCAGTTCTAGTGTGAAGTCCGATGTCCAGGGCCGTGTGCTTGTGTGTCCTTATCTTGGATCTGATTACCTGTCCACCCTGCCAAAAGCGATCATGAGGTTAGGGAGGCTTCTCCCTATATGTTACATGGACCGGTTCATCGATTATACAGGGTTGGTGAAGTGTTTCGGTGTGGAGAACCGAAAGCCCATCCAGGATGTGATAAGCTTATGGAGGTTTCAGCCATCGCTCACAGGGTCTTCCGCGATGTGGATGGTGTCGCCAAATGACGAGATAATCGGCACGCTGTATAGCAAGGATCTTTACATGCGATTGCGCCAGCAGCTGAAATCGTCATATCAGAATGGTGTGGACAAAAGCCGCCTGGTCAAGGGTCTCACCCATAGCCTCAACAGATTTCCTGGCCATCTGCTCCCCTTCCTCGCTGCTTGCCATCCTAAGAGAAGACAGAAGATTGTGGATGCGATCTTAGAATATTGTGAGAGCAGGGTTTGATGGGATATATGTCCGTTCTAAATAGATATTTCTCCTTAAATTAGTCATCTCGCCCATCTGCAATATCGTTTTATCGTCTCGAGATGAAGTGGTTTTGGTTCGTGCTTGCAGCATAGCGCATCGAACTCAGTTTTCAGCTCAGCCATTGTCCTCTCTTTCAAAGAAGTCCCGTTCAATTCATTGCTCATTCTGGCGAAGCAGTTCGGATCCTCCATTGCAGCCCGGGCCGCCATCACACCGGCGATATTTATAGTATCGACATCCTTGATTATCCTCTTGACATCCGAAGCCGTCCTTATTCCCCCATTCAACACAATGGGCAATTTATAGGACACCAGCTCCCTGAGTATAGAATAGTCATAAGGTTCAGCCGATCTCTGTCCAGCGTGCTTGAAGTGCACAGTGACCCTGCTTAGATTGGGATCGCCGATCGCCTCGATCTGCGAGAACAGATGAGATAATTTCCTCTGTTCGACCTCGGCAGCGTTCAGGCCAAGCCTGACTTTTATCCCGACCTTGAACTTGTCCTGTTTGAGTAACTCGCGTATCAAACTAGACACCTTTGAAGCCCTTTTGATCAAAGCAGGCCCTTGTCCCACTTTTATCAGATTAGGAGACGGACAGCTCGCATTGATCTGCACGCCGTAGACATTGTCCTTCTCAGGATTCGACTTGAGATGCTCGCCAAACCTCAAGATGAAATCCGCGCATTCTTTCTCCTTTGATGTCGCGACCTGTATCCACTGTCTCTGCCCGTCAATAGCAAATGTATCTACCTCTTTCCATGCGTTGTTCCGAGCTACTAGATTCCCCATCGAGATCACTCCGGTGTAGGAGTCTGTCGCCCCGACGCAGAGCTTCCGAAAAGCCCAGCATGTGACGTTGTCTATCGCGGCGACGTGGATTTCCATAGAAAAAATAAAAAGTGCCGATGGTTAAATCCTTTTCTCAAAAGGGTTCAATCCACCAGCACATATTTGCCGTCCTTCACAGTCTTGAAGACGAATGTCCTTTTTCCAGTCCCATCCAGGGCCATGTCAAAGACACCGCTCGCCCCGTCATGGTTCTTTGTTCCCAGGATGTGCGAGTTAATGCAGTTGTTTTCCTTGGCGCATTCCTTGTAGGCATTCATCTGCAGCATCAGTCCATCATAGGCTATCCGCGAGATGGGGGCCGGATCCTTGCCGTATCGGGCCCTGTAGGTCTCTCCGAAGCGTTGGTACAAAGCCCCGGTCTTACCTCCGATCGGGCTCGACAGTATCAATCCTTCAGCTCCGCCTTTTGCCGAATCTATGATGAACTGGTCTTCGGATTCGTAGGTCCCTATGATCCGCGCATCCAACCCAATCTCCTGAGATTGTTTCAGGATCAGTCCCATCTGGGTTCCGAAGTGGACTGCCAGCAAGACATCAGGATTATGCGACTTGGCTTTGCTAAGCTCAGACTTATAGTCTGCCCCGAAGAACTCCAGTGGCTCGTTAGAAACGACCTTTCCTCCAAGTGTGACAAACCGCTTCTGGAAGTTCTTACTGTAGCTGCTTCCGAAGTCCGAGTTCATCCACACTATGCTCGCTGTCCTGGCTCCGAGTTTTTCGAAAGCGTATTCCGCTTGAGCATATGCTTCGTCTTTTATCGCAGAGTTAGGCGAGAAGACGTGAGCGTTCAGGTCCACCAGGCTCTCTGGCACTGACGCGGTCATCATCACTGACATGTTCTTCTCTTTGGTCAATGGTGTTATCGCGTTAACTGAAGGTATGCAGAACACACCAGTTATCATGTCTACCCCATCTGCCAGGACCAGCTTCTGCGCTGTTTTCATAGCCTCATTCGCCAGGCAGGCGTCTTCGTAGATGATCTCCGGTTTGTCAGAGCCTAAGTCTTCTGAAGCGAGCTCAAGACCTCTCCGTATCTCTTCGCCATATACTGCCGCATCTCCAGTCATAGGTATGACTACACCTACTTTGACTGTCGATTCATCAAATTGGCTCTGTTGAAGTGAGAATCCGGCCACAGCAGCGATTAGCGCCACGATGGCAAGGGACCCTATCACCAGACCCATATTCCAGTTGTTCTTTATCATGTCCCATTACCCCCTTTTGTTGCTACTATGAGATTACAATAAAGAACACTAGAATTTAATTATTCGTGGTGTAGTAGTATACCATAATATTTATAAGCTAAAACCACCATGTACAAGCCATGGATATCCCAGAACTCAAAGAGTTGGACCTCACTGAAGGCCAGGTCAAGGTGTACCTTGCAGTCTTAGAGATAGGCATAGCGAGCATCAAGAAGATCCAGGAGAAGACTGCGTTAGAGCGCAGGTCGATCTATGATATACTCAACAAGCTTATCGAGAAAGGCCTCATGACTTACACCAAGGAGAAGTCAGGCCAGAAATACCAATGCACTCATCCGAGCAATCTCAAAGAGGCTATAGAGAAAAAACAGATGGCTTTGAACGGATTGAAAGAGAAGTTCCCTCAGATCACCGACTTGTTCAAGTATAATCGCCCAGAGATAAGGGCAGAGGTCTACCGTGGGAATGACGCGATGAAGGCCCTGCTCAATGAATCCTTGGAATACGAGGCCACATATTGGATTGGTGGGAACAGCGGCGTCGAGACATGCAGTGAAGAGATGAGGTTGTGGTTCAAGAGATGGACGAAGAAGAGGGTTGAGATGAAACGGTTCATGTATGATCTGGTGGATCTTGGCACGTCGCTTGAGGATTTCCCGCCGGAAGATATAGCCAAACACAAAGCCTACTTCTACAAGTATTGCGCGATGCCAAAAGAGTTCCAGGCGCCGATGGTCATAATCATCTTCGGCAACAAGGTTGCCCAGATCCTTTGGAGCAAGCAATCGTTCTGTATCGTCATCGACTCCCCGGATATAAGGGATAGTTTCATGAAGTACTTCAATTATTTCTGGAAGGATCCTTATTGATATGAGACGCAGGAGGCGTATCTCAGGACTGGCTCTGCCAGAGATGCCCTTTTATCCTTATCGAATCGCTTAATTAATGGTCGTTGTTCCGTTCAGCTATGGCAACCCCAACCGATCCATTCAGGTCAGGCGTCAACCCTTCCAAGCCGGTTAGAGACAAGATAGCGACAGGGATCCGTTGGGGGAAATGGATCGCTATCGCTTTCATCATCTTGGTCATCTATCTTTTCTTGCCGATCAATCTCATCCCGCTGACGATAGTCCCCGCAGGCAATGTGGGTGTCCACGATTTGTTCGGAAGTGTCGATGACCAGGTCATCCAGCCAGGATTGCATTTTGTCAACCCTCTGGCGATGATCCGCAAGATGTCAGTCCAGACTCTCGAGATCACAGAGACAGCGACAGTCCCGAGCAAAGAAGGGCTCACTGTGTCGATGGACGTCTCGATCCTCTACAAGCTTTTGCCTGCCAAGGCTCCAGACATGTATCGTAATGTCGGCCTTGATTATCCTAATGTTGTGATCATCCCTCAGACAAGGTCTGTCATCAGGGGAGTCACTGTCAATCATGAGGCTAAAGCGCTGTACACCTCGGAGAGGGAAGTCATCTCAGAGGCCATCACTAAAGAGCTGTCTCCGATGCTCCAGGACCGAGGTATCATTCTTGAGAAAGTTTTGTTGAGAGGGATCACTCTTCCGAATACAGTCTCATCCGCTATCGAAGCCAAGCTCTCTGCCGAGCAGGATGCTGAGAAGATGAAGTTCGTCCTGGATAGGGAGAAGATCGAGGCTGACAGGAAGCGTGCTGAGGCTCAAGGGATCTCAGATTCTAACAGGATCATCGCTTCAAGCCTCACACCTAACTATCTGAAGTGGTACTGGATCTCGAATATTGAGAAGGCCAACAGTGTGATGTATGTCCCGGTAGGTGACAACGGCATGCCCTTGTTCAAGGATGTGGATTCGCTGCCCGTTCCGAAGGCGCCGGTTTCCAAAGCAGAGTCGATTAATCAATAGACCCGATTAGTGTAGAATCAAGAAGAGGGGGATTATCCCCATCTGCTGGTGTGCTTGCTCATGACGTTGTTGCACTTGATGCAGAGCACATCATACCCTTTGCCTCGGCCGTCATCATAATCGACGATTCTCGGAGCCTCGAATAAGTATTTGTGGCATGTGTTGCATCCATAAACAAAAGGCTCCTTTACATTGCCTTCGACGTTCAGTCCATAGACCACATACCCCTTGGTGGTTATGTTGTTGGGGACATCCTTGACTTTGACAAGCTCGCCAGATAGTTCATGTTGTGACAATAGGTCTTGGGCCTCTGAGACAGAGCCAGCGACAATGCGGATCAGTTCGCTTGGCACATGGTCTGCCATGTGCTGCCAGTAGATCCTTGCGTGCACGCTCATAGGGGGTTCGCTTCTCATGCGAATCTTGAAACACTGGCGGTTTTTATGGTTAGAGCTTACCGCATAATAAAATGCCATATTTTATATAGTGGGATCTATCCGTT
>JBBSWF010000008.1:0-2128 GCA_038046365.1 Nanobdellota archaeon | reverse complement strand
ACAGTATTCCCTGAACGAGCCCAGCCATCAGGCTGGCGAGTTCGGGAATACTGACCATACAATAAAGCTTATAATCTCCTCTCTAGGACTCATATCTAATATGGCCCCTGCTTTCACAGTCACGCCCTGGAAAGTCGAAGGAGACATCGACTACAACAAGCTAGTTAAGGACTTTGGGACTGAACTGCTGACAGACGAGCTGTTGAACCGGCTCAAGAATCATACAGGGGAGCTGCACCACTTATTGCGACGAAAGATATTCTTCTCGCACAGGGACCTGAAATGGCTGCTCGACATGCACGACAAAGGAGATAATTTCTACCTCTACACCGGACGAGCCCCAAGCGGGCATGTCACGATAGGGCATATGATCCCCTGGGCCCTGACCAAGTGGCTGCAGGACAAATTCGACTGCGAGCTGTGGTTCCAGATGTCTGACGAGGAGAAATTCCTGTTCAAAGATAATCTGACTCTCGAAGAGACCAAAAGATTGGCTTATGAGAACGCTCTTGATGTCATAGCGATGGGATTCAATCCGAAGAAGACCAAGATATTCCTGAACACCGAGTACGCCAAGACAATGTATCCCCAAGCATTGAGGGTGGCGAAGCACCTCAACTTCACAACCGCGAAAGCCGTGTTCGGATTTACCGGAGAAACAAACGTAGGGGCATCTTTCTATACCGCGATGCAGGCAGTCCCGGCGTTCTTGCCGTCTGTATTGGCAGGCAGGCAGATGCCTTGCCTGATTCCTTTGGCCATCGACCAGGACCCGCATTTCCGAGTGGCGCGGGACATCATCCCTAAACTCGGGTACCCCAAGCCTGCGATATTGCATTGCAGATTCCTGCCGGCGCTCTCCGGTGGCGGGAAGATGAGCGCTTCAAACGCTGTCGAGACGATCTATACTACTGATACCCCTGAAGAAGTGGCTCGCAAGATCAAGAAGTACGCCTTCTCCGGAGGGAGGGACACTATCGAGGAGCACAGGAAAAAAGGAGGAGACCCGGATGTGGACGTCCCATACCAATGGCTCACCTTCCTTGAAGAAGACGACACGAAGCTGAAAGCCATCCACGACGATTACCGCAGCGGAAAGATGCTGTCTGGCGAGATAAAACAGATCCTGACAGACAAACTAAACTCCATGCTCAAGAAGCACCAGGCAGAGCGAGAGAAGGCAAGGAAGAAAGTCGACAAGTTCTTCATCCGGGATTAAGGGCAGCGTCATATATCCATTTTTTAAGATCGATCTCTCAATGGTCCATCCCTTATTTCGGTATGAACCTGTCTTTCTCGTACGGATTAGGATTAGGCTTCATTCTCTGAAGGCCATATGCGTTGAAATATTCATTGTACGCGTCGGAGAGCTTCTTATTCTCATTGCCAGAGGTCTTGAAATAATCAGCGATCCAGCGGCCGAGAGACTCACCCTGCTTCTGCTCTTGGCTCGCCTTCCAGAACGAGTTCCAAGAATTCGCAAGACCACTCAATAACCCAGGCTTCTCTATCTCTGAATGCAAAGCGGTGGCGCTAGACTGGATGCTGATCGTCTCGCCGACAGGATCGATGACGTAACTTGGAACGTTGAGACCGAACAGATCGAGGCCTCCCTTGCCAGTGTCCAATTGGGCGATGAGCTTCTTCCAATCAGCGCCAGGATTAGCCTGCTCAAGCTTACCGAGATACATGAGGAGCTCATCCTTGCTTAACGCCGCACCGGGCCTCTTGAGCTTGGAGGCGATGATCTCCCAATCAGGGCTAGCGGCCTTGACTGGAGCATCGATGAAAAGCTCGAAATCGCCGCTCTTGCGATACTTGCCCCCGACGCCGCGCACAGCGAGCTTGTACTCGCCAGGCACGCTCTTTTCTGTTGTTGAGAGAGTCAGAGTAGTCATGATAGACGGGTTTGGCGCGGCTTCGAAATCCTTTCTGCCAGCGAAGCTGTAGTCTCCGCTCATATGTTCAACAAAGTCGAATATGCCTGCGCCGCCTAAAGTCAGAGAGACGGCTTTGGGCTTGCCTGCAGTCTTGCGGATCTCTACATTGTAGGTCTTCTTTTCCCCAGGGTAAGCCCTCACCTGTACCCACAAATCCTTCCTTCTCGTTGGAGCCTTGCACCTTCCTT
>JBBSWF010000007.1:0-16451 GCA_038046365.1 Nanobdellota archaeon | reverse complement strand
GAGATTCCATCCTCCGCTAATGCTCCTGCTTCTTCAGATTTCCCGGCCTTCTTCCCTCCTTTAAGGACGTTCTCTCGTGCAGAAATAATCTCATCCTTGGCAGTTCGTGCTTCAAGCGCTCCGTTTCCTGCTTCGCGGGTCAAGGGTTTCGTTGCTTTTAGGTCCATCTCGACTAGCACGATTGTCTCTCCGGCGGCGTCGATCTCGTCAGCTACTTGCTTTTCCACATAGAATGGCGCGTTCGCAACAACGAGTTCCATCTCTGTCGCCTCGCCGATCACTGATATGATGAATTCTGCTCGTGTGAGTTCTTTTAGGTCTGATGCGATGACAGTCAGGTTGTCGGTTCCTGTCCAGTTTCCGAAAGCCGTGACTGTCAGTATCGATCCTGAGACGGTCACGTTAAAGTGCGAGTTCTCTGTCGCCACGAACGTCAGCGCATCGCCATCTGTATCAGTGAAGTATGGTGTCAAGTCGATCTGTGTGCTGTTCTCGTGTGTTATCGTGAGGTTCATCGCTCCTCCGATAGACATTGGCGCGTTGTTCATTTCAATCTCAGCCGGTGTGTATGTGATGTTATCAAGTGTGAACGTCCCATTAGTGACCTCGACCAGCAATACGCTTTCGTTTGTCGCGTTCACAAAGCAGTTTCCAGCGCATGCTTGTGTGAACCGTACAGAGTCGTTCTCTTCTGTTATGCTTCCGCGTCCGATCATTAATTGTCCGTCGGTCCCTCTCAAAGTGGTGTCAAGCAGCGTTGTCTGTCCGAAGTTAGATATTAGGGTCACTCGTGCCAAGGCTCCGGCGGTCTGGTAACCGTTTAATGATATCGTAGACGGAGCCATCGGCAGTGCAAGCGGTACTGTGCTGTTCGTGTCATACGCCCCATTGATTGGCATGACTATGCCATCTGAATACGGGACAAATGCAGTGAATTGTCCTCCGGGTATCATGACTAGCGCAGTCACTAGTCCGAGCGTCACGATGAGCGGCAATATCCATGTCAGGCGCGCTTCTGGCATTGCGGCAGGCGCTTTCGGTGCTAAAAGCGTTTCATTTGTCCATCTGCTTGCTCCAGATAGCGATGGCAATGCATAGCCGACTGAATCCTCAAGAGCAGACGTCGCCGCCCTTGGCGCGGCGGGCGCGGGGGTGGCCCCCTTGGGGGTGCGCCCGAAGACCGTGGCCCAAGGCCACGGTCGTCCGCCGCCGAGGGGGGCGGCGACGTCTGCTGCTGATTCGCATTTCGTCTTCTTTGTAGTATAATCTTCTCTCGATCTGGCGCTCTCTTTCTGGTTCTTCTTCTCTATCTCTTCGAGTCGTCTGTTTATCTCCTTTAGCTCGTTATCGATCGTCATGGTGTGCGTCTCACCTCCATGCCGTCGTCTCTTCTCTCGTTGCGGTCCTTCTTGTGTCCGGTTCCTTTCCCTTCTGCCTGATTCGTATTTGTATAGCGCCCTAAGGTCGAAATCCGCTTGTCTATAGACGCTGGCGCGTCGCGGGGGTTGCCCCACCCGGGGCGCAGCGCCCTCGATGTTCCCGTCGAGGATTTCGAAGGCGCTATACAAATACCATGATTCTTCTGTTTGATCAGCGCGGTCTCTTGCACTAAATACATCGAGTTGTTCTCATCCAATGCCGGCAGCGAGTTTGCTGATAGCCATTCAATCCCGTAGGCAGAAACCCTTCCTATCCCTGTCTGCCTCTCGATTAGGGTGTTGACGAGTTCCTGCCTTCTTTGCATGGCTGATTCTATCTCTTTGTTTCTCTTCTCCGAGGGGGTTCTGTCTTCTATGCGCCTTCCCTTTGCCATGGCTTCTTTCCCAAAAGACAGGCTTATCCTCTTCACTGTCCCCATCTTGAGTGGGTACTTTGGTGTGGGTTTAGCGCGGGCGTGCCGAAGCGCGATCGCTTCGATCATCCTCGACCGCTCTCCATTCGCGCCATCAATCAATCCCGGAATCTTTCCGATTCCGCTCGACGCTGTCAACGCAGAGACTCCTTCTATCCTTTCAGGGAATGAAGGCGATGCCTCATCCTCAAGTTCCGTGCCTATCGTGTCAGGAGAAACCATCTGGTTGGTTGGTTGCTCTTCTCTGACGCAGATTGGCAGGTACGAGTATTTGCATCCCCATGAAGCTAAGAATTCGGATAATAGTTTGTCATGCGCACAATCACATAATAAGACAGTCTTCCCAAGCTGCGTGATCCTAAGCTTAGCGACGATCCCGGCGTCGCCCTTTCTTCCTTTCAATGCGTAATAAAATCTTACTTTGTCCGAAGAAGATAAGTGTGATATCGCGTAGGTGAATATAGTGCGGTCTAGTAGAGCGAGTCCTTTATCCTCTATTGTTTGCACTTTCTATCCCCGCTTTTTCCGACAAGAAGTCTTCCCCCCGGAAGCTTATTCGAGTCGGTGCCTTCAGTCGACTAGCGTACCTGCTTCTTAGCTGATCCACTATCTCGACAGTCTATCAAGGTCAGCGCTGTTAATGGTCTTAACATTTCTCGTCGGTAACAAGGCTGTTAAGGCTCTTAACTGTCCAACCAACCACCCATTGGGGGTTTTTCTAGAAAACCATTATTTAAGTCTTCCTATTGGTCTCGTCGAGCGGGACGGTCATCATTTAATAGCAAATCCGATCAAATCGAAATAATCTGTTAAGTGTATTAACTGTTAATGATATAACTCGTTAATATACAGGATTTTGATAAACTCGGCCTGTTGGCCTCGTTTATTCAAAATCCCAGGGGTTTAGGCGCGTGTTGAGTGACGCTTCTTTTGACTTGCGCTTTAGCGTGACTAGCTGGTAGAGATTGTATGATAGTGTTTTGAATAATTCTTTGATGGCGACTCGTGGGTATGATACTATCTCATTTTTCGTTTTGGAGGAGCCATTTCCAGAGCGGGATGGATTGCACACTCCCTTTTATCCCGTACCATTCATATTCTTTTATTGATTCTTCATCTTGTGTTATTATCAGTAGGTTTTGGCAATCAAGGGTTTTGCCCGCTTTTAGTAGGGCTCTGGCTTCTCTGTCTTTTAGTTTTTCATCTTTTCCATGTTTACTTACTTGGATGAGTTGGATCGCTTTTGAGCCTTTTTTTATCACGAAGTCCACTTCTTCTGATTGCGTCTTCCAAAAGAACAGTTCCATCCCCGTATCTTGTCTTCTTATCAGCTCAATAAAGACGGTATTCTCCATCTTTTTCCCTATATCTGGACTGGACTCTATCAATCTGGCAAACCCTATGTCACAGAGGTATGCCTTTCCAGTAGGTTCTCTTTTTCTGATAGAGTAGCTGAATCTCGGGAGATACATGGCAAAGAAAGAATCGTTCACATGAGATGCTAGCCTGTAGAGTTCATCTTTTGAGAAATTGCGTCCTTGAGATTTGAGCGTTGAATAGATCTTGTTGACGCTTATCTCTTTTGTGTAACTGGACATTATTGATTTTATCAGCCATTTAACGAGCATCGTGTCTTTTATCCCGTGTCTCTCGACCATGTCTTTGTATATTGTCAGGTCTAAGTAGTTCTCAAGTGTTTTCTGCTTTAGGTCATCGTCTTTTTCCAATACCACCTCAGGATACCCGCCGAATTCAAGGTATTCATCCAGGGACGAAAGTATCTTGATTGTGCGCTCAGAACTCTGGACAGAATTGGCTTCGTATCCTTTTATATCTAGATATTCTGTGAATGAGAATGGGAGGATCAGGTAACTTAAGCTTCTTCCCCGAAGAGAGGTCGCTATCTCTTTGCTCAATAGTTTGGATGAGGAGCCAGACATGAATATCTGATAGCCATCATCATACAAGTCTCTCACTGCCCTCTCCCACATCGCCATATTCTGGGGCTCATCGATAAAAACAACCGGTCGGTTACCTGAAGGAAAGATCCTTCTATGTAGGTCTATCACTTTAGACACGTCTTTGAATTGCATATCGAATAATCTCGCGTTCTCAAAGTTTAGATATACAATCTCTGATTTAGGTCTTCCCTGATGGATCATGTCTTGCATGATCTGAAAGAGAAAAGATGTCTTGCCTGCACGTCTTGGGCCTATGATGGCGCTGATCTTCTTTTCTGAGAATTTGGGCACTGGTCTTCGTATAAGGAGAGGCAGTTCTTTATCCTGGAAATCAGCTAGGTATTTTTCAACCTCTTTTAGGTCCATAGCTTGGTCTAGAGACTTCAAAGTTTATAAGCTTTTCCATAAATTCCGGATAATAGTATAAAGAAGTTTCCTAGATATCCGGAAGGAATCATAAAGAATGGGGCAATTTATTTTTGTAATCGTAACTTTTAAATATAACCTAATCTAACTATATCTAACATGGTGGAAGTCGAATGCGCTGCGAAGAGGTGGGGAAGCTCGATAGGAATAGTCATCCCCAAGGATATCGTGGACAAGGAGTGCATCGAAGTGGATGATAAGATCACGGTGGACATAAGAAAAGGCGTCAAGGCAAGAGAAGTGTTCGGCCTCCTCTCCGACTGGAAGCGCCCGACGCCAGAGATCATCAAAGAAGCGAGGAAAGGGTGGCGATGAAGAGGTTCTTCGACAGTTATGCCTTGATCGAGATGGTCAAGGGTAATCCTCATTATGCTAGATTCCTCGATGATGAGATCGCCACAACGATATTCAACCTGGCCGAAGTCATATACTCGGCATTAAGAGATTACGGCGAAGACCGGGCAGGATTGGTCGCCAGGAAGTATTCCCCGAGCATCATGGATATAGATCACGGTGTCTTGTCCAGGGCTATGCTGTTTAGGAGGCAGAATTCGAAGAAAGACCTGTCCTATGCCGATTGCGTTGGATATACAATGGCAAGAGAGATGGGCATCTCTTTCTTGACCGGTGACGAGCAGTTCAGGGGTTTCGATGGTGTGGAGTTCGTCAAGGCTTGATTCTCCGAAAAATGCTCAGTCATGATGCTCGCGCCATTAAACAAGCAGATTCCTGCGATCATGGTGTCTAGCGCGCCAATCGGTTAGACTTTTATTCTATTAGCAAGGCGATCAAGAAATCCGTGTCAAGGACTATCACTTTTTCATCCTCGACATTCTTCTTTCCAGTCAGGTCAGCGCTCGCGCGGCGGGTGGATATCGCGGCATTCTATAGTCTTCGCGATGTCTTTGAGGTCAAAGCAATGGACGTTCCTCCCGTCTATCCTGTCGATCTTTCGCGTGAACGATTTTGCGAATATCATAAATTGCTCTTTTCTTTGGCCATTATGCCATTCTGCGAGCTTGCTCTTCTCAGCTAGTTCCTTCGCGATCTTCCAGGCATCTGCCCTGTCCTGCCATTTGCATTCGCCAAACATTATGGTCCGTGCGGTCTCATTGACGGCGACAATGTCGATCTCCTGGCCTTTATGCCACCATCTTCCAGCGCTATCAAACTCTTCAAAGAACAGGTGGAGGTTCTCTCGGATGAATATCTCGAATCTCTTTCCAAGATACATGTTCAGTTCCTTTTCATTTGCTTTGTAATTCCCTCTCTCGATGCTTTCCCTGTTCTTGTGGACGAGATTGAACCAGAAGTCGAGGAAGTTGTCTTTTATATGGTATAGGCCGATCTTCCGGTCTCCAAGCATCGAGGTTTCCCTTGCGACGAATCCGTAGTTTATCAGGAGTTCAAGATAGGGGTATATCTCGCGTGCGTCTAGACCGACAAAATTTGCTATGTCACTGGGTCGGGAGTTGCCATAAGCGATGGCGTGTATTATCGAGAAATAGGTCTTGATCTCCCTGAATTCCTGAGACAGCAGAAAGAATGGTTCCCGGTAGAAATATCCTTCTGGTTTGAAGAATTCATTTTGGATGAAATCCTTATATGTATCGAATGCTGAGGCTACCTTCAGGTATTCCGGGATTCCATTGATAGTCATCGAGGTCTTTATCGCGTCCTCCTGACTGAAATGTATGAATTCTCTGATGAACCCCGATGGGATAGGGCCAAGGAGGATGTCTCTTGTCCTTCGCCCATAGAGAGGCGATGAGTGTGACAGGATCTTTTCGTTCATGAGGCCAAATATGGATCCGCTGACGATCAAAAATATCCTCGAATCCGTCTGGAAGCTATCGATGAATTTTTGCAGCACGCTTGTGAGGGAGTCATCGTTCTTTATGAGATATGACAGTTCGTCTATCCAGATGTACATCTTCTTGTTCTTGTCCAGTGTTTTTGTGAGATATGCGAATAAGGCGCCCCAGTCGCCTATTTCTTGCTTTGACAGGAACTCATCATTTAGATGGGATGCCATTATCTGCTTGAATTCGTTGATCTGCACTTTCTTGTTGGAATCTTCCGCGGTGTAATGCGCCCCGTCCTTGTCTTTGACGAAGTTCTCCACCAGCCGCGTCTTTCCGATCCTTCTTCTGCCGAAAACTACGATGAAAGCGTTCTTTCTTGTAGCCCAGTCTCTCTCAAGAACCCGCGTCTCTTCCGTTCGGTCAATGAACCTAACCATACTTAGTACTAAGGGAGATTAGGTATTTAAAGCTTGCCTATTCCATTTCTTCGTCGCTTCCCTTGCCATGCGGATAACGTTCGACTGTAACATCCTTCAATGCGCCTGTTCACGCCTTCGCCACGATCATGAGCGACTGCGCCCAGCCTAAAGGCGTATTCTCGTTATGCCGCGCTTCTCCAGAATAATACAGCTCAGGCATCTCTCCTTCGGGATTCACAACAGATTCAGCGAGTGTCATGTACCAGATGTATTTCTCGTAATATCCCATCTGTTTGTAGATCACGGCCAGCCACGGAAATCCCATGGTCCATTCTGCTTCGCCGGCGCCATTGTGATAATACCGATCCCCTGTATATCGCAGCACCCCTCGCGCCCGCACGAGCTTCTTCTCGACGTTCCTTAATATGGAATCGCGTGTCTCTTTGTCTACGATGTTGTACGGATAGATTAGTGACAGCAGGGCGAGGTCGACATCTTTAGAATCCGACTCGCACGGCAATAGCTCATCAAGGACCGAAACGCCTTTCTCTATTAGCCATGCAGGCACATCAACTATGCGTGACACTGCGTGCAGTCCTGCCACGCATGCTCCGACTGATGAGGCATGCACTTCTTCGTTCTCTTCCCACATTCCGTTGTCTGCGTCGTGCCAGTATTCGATCGATGCGAGATAAGAGACCAGCTTCTGCACTATCCTTTTATCGGAATCATCGCGCAATACCGATACTCCCTTGTTCTCGAGGTCTCCTATCTTGAAGAGTATCGCGCCTACAGCGTCGTTCTGCTTGTTTCCCCAGTCTTCGTGGAACTCATCAAAAGTCAAAGGGTCAACGCGAGCATGGATGTACTGGTGCTTGTGCTGCGGCTTCTCTTTGATCGCCCAGTCGATCTTGTATTCGTGTTTCTTCAATGCGTCAAGGAGCGCCCGGAGTGTCGCGACGACCTCATCGATCAATCCTGCGGCCTCGAGTCCCAAAGACTCATAGATGTTATCGCGAAGCCATGACTTATCATATCCTGTGCCTACTGATTTCTTCGCAGCCGCAAATAGGCCGCTTGGATAGCGCAATGATTTGAGGATGCAAACAGACTTGTGAATCATCGGTATCCCTCGATCTCAGATCTTGTAGTTATCTTTTAGTGGCTGGCGTTTGTACGCGCGGTCATTTCGCGCGTTTGTCTCTTGCTTAAAATGTGCGGGGCAGATCCCATGCGTGTAGCCAAAGAGTCCGCTCTCTTTGTTATTCATGGCCGCTCTAATTATCCCTTGCTGGACAGGGTTGAGTATTCGTTCTATCTCTGTCCATTCACCTTTTGGGAGTTGGTCTTCAAGGGTCTTTTTCTTATCGATTATCTTTACCTTGGGGGCTCCTTCTTCTTCGCACCAGGCGCATACCGCTATGAGGTATGGCTTGTACTGTATGATATCGCCGGTTCTTGGTCCCGATTGTGTATTCTGATCGCTATGCGAAGGTTCTTCGTCTGCTAAAGTAGTCTTATAGCATTCCGGGCAGATGCTGTGGGATATGCGATGGTCTTTCATTGCGCGTAAGTATCGCGCGCGTTGAGCAGAGGGCAAGAATTCGGGGTGTACCCAGAAATCACCTGTGATCCTGACTTTCTGCTCGATGGCAGTGCCGGGGCACCATACGCACTGAACGGTTATGTCGTCTAGGTCTGTCGTGTTTGATTTGTCTCTCATTGCTGCACCTTTTAAATCGGTCACCGGACCTATTTAAATACCCCCTGCACTCTTATTCTCAAGATCGGGATGGCATTCGTTATCTAGTTGTCTACTTTTAGGGGTTCACTCCTCTCCACTATTGAGTTCTAACTCATGTTCAAGGCATGGGCGGCAGATTCCGTGCGTGATTCCCTTTATTATATTGCCAGGACGCTTCTTCTTTGCAGCGGTATAGATCGCATATCCCATTGATGGTAATAGCAGCTCAGATACCCATTGGGAGTTATTTCGTCCTCCCTGGGCCTGGCTGGAGGACTTTACATACAAGTTGACATTCTTGCAGGTACTGCATTGCCTTATCAAGTACGTCTCTTCGAGCTTGCTGCCTGTGTTTGGGTTGTTATCTTCTGTCATCTCTGCACCTTTTAAATCGGTCACCGGACCTATTTAAATACCCCCTGCACTCTTATTCTCAAGATCGGGAGATGACAATAAGAAGGCCCGAGGCGAAGGAGGGTATGTATTGGGGGAGTTCACCCTGGGCCTATCTTTTGTCACTATTAAGTGAATAATACACTACTATATTTAAATCTTCCGATTAATCACCACTATCTAGTGGTACTATATTATATAGTGACTCAGATCGCACGGCCCGGTCCCCAGCTTTCAGCCCCACAGAACACAGCATTTATATATGTGCATACGCATACATATGCACTATGACCAAGGTGATTTCATTATCTAACGACGCCTACGCAAGGCTCAAGTCGCAAAAGCACGAGGGCGAGTCTTTCTCTGATGTGGTGGTCAGGTCGTTTCCCTCGAAGAAGAGGCTTGCCGACCTGTTCGGTTGCCTGGCTGATAGCGCGGATGAATGGAAAGAGATCGAGAAAAAGATCTATGAGGATCGCAAGAAGTTCAAGCTCCGTGAGGTCAATTTTGATGATCTGCCTGGACACTGATATCCTGATCGGCCTTATGAGGGGGGATCCCGGCCTGAAGGAGGTATTTGAGCGAAACTCGAGGGAAGAGCTGGTTGTCGCTCCAGTGACATTGTGCGAGGTTTATCGTGGCGCTCATCTATATTCCAGGCCTCTTGAGGAGCTGGCGAGGATCGAGAGCGTTACTGCGGATCTGGGCTTGCTGGATTTTGGTCATGAGTCTTGCCGGCGTTTCGGAGAAGTCTATTCAATCCTCAAGAAGAGAGGCCGGATGCCTCAAGAGGCGGATCTCATGATCGCCAGTATATGCCTTGAGCATGGCGCGTCATTGGTCACTCGCAACACCGACGATTTCAAGAACATCCCGGGGTTGAAGCTGATCGTGTGGTGAACTCATCGCGCAAATCGGCGTCGAGGCTATAGCGCACAATCATCTCTTCAATGCCCACACAAGCGCGGCTATTATCGCCACCATGACTAGCAGGCCCATCATGACGACAAGCACGATTAAGACGGTCGTCAGCGCGCCTTCCTGTGCAGGGCTTCCGACATAGTATGATGAATCAGATGCGCGCGTGCTCTGTTCGGGTTCAGTCTCTTCCTGGATCTCTTCGCCGTTATCGACTATCACCAGCGCTGGCTCCTGTGCTTCAGCTTTTGGCGCGCTAGATGCCGGCGTTGTAGTGGGCACTGCAGTGGCTCCTGCGTTAAATGGCGTGTATGATTCGCTCACTGTCTTGCTGTCGGAGTCGCTGCCGCTCCTCGCGTCGAAAGACCCTCCGGATCCAGAAGATGATGAGCTTGTAACTATCGCCTGTCCGCCGCTGGTTGTCACTACTGTGGTGGTCGTGTTCGAAGTGCCAGCCCCCACGGTCATCGATGTGATTATCGTGTAGGCTAGGTTTGTCACCGTAAAGTATGATCCCGTGTCCGTGCATGTCTTGCCTTGGTTGGCTCCTGTGCAGTTGACCTGTAGCTCAGACGTTCCTGTGCAGGCGCCTGATATCTCTGCGAATGATTGCGCCGCGACGTCCTTTACGCACACTGCGTTGTAAGAGGATGAATCTTTTGGCAGCCATACTGTTTTATTGATCGGGTATGGCAGTCCTGCGATGAGTATCCCGCCGGTCTGCCTCAATATGGTGATGTTATACAAATGCAACCGCGTCGTGTTGGTCAGGTTCCAGCTGAATTGTATAAGGTTGTTCCCGTTCTGTGTTATTGTGATTGTCTGCGCCCCGCTAGCGGTGTTCGGGTTTGTAGTGGATCCCACAACAAGCGCTAATCCCTGAACATTCCCAATCACGTTAGAGATGTTGCCGTAGATGAAGTCTGTCGCGTCAGTCACTCCATCTCCGTCAGTGTCATTCACGCAAGCAGCCGCTGAGTTGCTGGTGTTATAGACCAGTGGGCATGTGTCTGTTGTGTATCCGCTTAAGGGCTGGTCGGGGAATCCGTCTCCGTCTGTGTCTTGTGCGACTGCAAGCGTCATGTTAGATCGTCCGATGTTCCCGGCGATATCAGTCACGGTCAGTGTCGCCGTGTACGGCCCAGGCGTTGTATAGTTCTTTGTCGCGTTCTGCGTCCCCGCGTCCGCGTTGAGTATGCCGTCTGCCGTTTCGAAGTCCCAGGAATAGCTTGCTATCCCGCCGTTGTCTGTGGAGTTCACGCCGGTGAAATTGACCACCGCACCGTTCTGTCCTTTGAGCAGCACAGCGGCGTTCGCCCCTATCCGTGAGGTAGGCGCTGTCCTGTCTACGTTGAATGTCACTGATGCGTTGCTTGTCCAGCCGACGCTGTCGTTCGCCAAGACAGTCACGGTCTGTCCGAGTCCCTCGTTCATGTTCAATATGATCGTCCCGCTTGCGTTGCCAAACATGACAAACGCGCCGTTTACTAGTATCTGGACTTTGTCGGTCGTGGCGTCAGACACGCTGTAGGTCAGTGTCGCGTTTCCGCTGGTGTTGCCGCCGCTCACAGGTGAGGTTATCGTCACCACTGGCGGTGTCTGGTCTGTGAAGAGTATGATGCTTGAAGACACATTCAACAATCCGCTCTTGTCTGCGCACACCACAGTCACGTTGTTCCAGCCAGTTGATAGCGAGATGTTGCCAGTCACTGTCACGCTCAAGTTGAGCGTCCCTGATGCGGAATACATCGAAAACGTCGTCCCGTTTACAAGCACGTTGCATGATGTTATGCCTGCGTTGTCAGATGCCGCAAATGTCACATTAGCTGAATTGTTCCGATACACCGTCGCGTTCGCTGGAGACACTAGTGTCACGTTCGGAGGTGTGGTGTCAGTCACGTTTATCGTGAAGTTCTGGATCGCCTGTCCGCCATTTCCATCAGTCACTCGTAAGGATACATTCTGCACGCCTGTCTGTGTCGTCGCAGGTGTCCAGTTGATGCGCCCTGTGCTGTTCTCTATGGTCATTCCGCTAGGAGATAGATCTAAGAAGTACATTATTGTCCCCTGCCCGTCATCTGTGGAGTTCGCGTCATAGGTGTAGTTCATCCTCTCCGCAATGGACGAAGGGGGAGTTGTAGTGATGTTCGGCGGGTTGTTGTTGATAGTCAATGTCCAGCTCTGTGAGTCGTTGATCCCGTATGGATCCATCGCTCGGACAGTAACTACAATGGTCCCGACCTGCGTGTTTGTTGGCGTGAACAAGACAAGCCCTGTTGTCGAATTGATTGTCATCCCCAAAGGGCCGCTCTTCAGGTAGTATGTTATCACGTCGCCGTTTAGGTCTGTCGCGTTGACGTCATATGTGTACAGGGAGTCTTCGGTCGCGAAGAATCCTGGCGATGTTGTTATGTTCGGGCCGTAATTCAATATCCGTGATTCTAGGGTCCAGCTCTGCGTCGCGATCCCTCCGCGCCCATCGCTCGCCTGCATTGTCACTGTGGAGTTTCCTGACGCGACAGGAGTCCATGTTATGGCGCCTGACGCGTTGTCTATCGTCATGTTAGTCGGGTAAGCTGTGAGGTTATAGGTCAGGATATCGCCGTTTCCATCGACAGCGCTTGCGTTGTACACGTAGGTTTGGTTGACGTAGGCGGCGATCACGGGGCTTGATGTGATCTGCGGCGCGAAGTTGACAAATGAGATGTCGACGCGCGTGCTTGTGTTCTGTCCTACGATCGTCCCATTATCTGATGCGTTGAACATCGCGTATACAGTAGTGTTCCAGGACGTGGTTCTGTTCATTGCAAGGAATGTCAATACTACTGTGCCTGTCTGTCCGTTCGCTAGATTAAATGATAGGTTTGTGAATGGTATGGATCCATTGACCGCGACTCCAGACGCGCCTGGTGTAGAGCTGACAAATGTCAAGTCTGTCGTGTTGTACCACACGCCAAGTGTCAGGTTTGACATGGTGCGAGACCCAATCGATGTCGCGTTCACTGTCACGTTGACTTGCTGGCTAATCGAGACAGGCAGTGGGTATGATCCTGCTGCAGCGATCAGCGCCGATGACACGTTTATCGTGGCGTTCTGCTCTGCGATTCCTCCGTTGCCGTCAAGGACTCTGATTGTCACGCTGTTGAGTCCGATCTGTGCAAGGGCCGGTGTCCATCCGACAAGTCCTGTCGTCAGGTTTATCGTCATCCCTGCAGGAGATAAGGTAAGCCAGTAAGTGATATTGCCCTGGCCGTCATCGTCTGAGTTCGAGTCATAAGCGTATGCGACTCCTTGTATCGCTGTTGTTCCAGGCGCGGTATTCACGCTAGGCGGGTTGTTAAGGACTATGATTGAGTATGTGATCTGTGTCAGGTTTCCAACCCCGTCGCTTGCGTTCACGCGCGCTGTGGCGTTTCCGACCTGGGTGTTGTTCGCGGTCCAGGATATGGCTCCTGTCGCGCTGTTGATAGTCATCCCGTCGGTCTTCACATCAAGGGCGTATGATATAGTGTCATTCTCGCCGTCGCTTGCGTTCGCGTAAAACAGGTAAGCTGAATCTTCAGTCGCGTTAGGCGCAACGAGGTTTATGAAGCCAGGCGGGCTGTTGTATCTTGTCGAGTTGATAATATAAGACTGTATCGCGACCCCTCCTTTGCCGTCGCTCACGTTGAGTGTGACGTTTATCATGCCGGTCTGGAGAAGTGTCGGCGTCCAGTTGATTGTCCCTGCGGAGCTGTTGATTGTCATTCCTGAAGGCGCAATCAGCAGTGAGAACGTTATGGTGTCTCCATTCGCGTCATAAGCCGCTGCCTTGTATCCGTATGGTATCGTTGTCACGATCGTCGCGTTCGGCGGCGTCGAAGTGAAGTATGGCGCGTAATTGACATATGATATCGTCGTGTTCAATGACGCGTTCTCGATCAGCCCGGTTTCGTTCGATCTGGCGTACGCGGACATCGTCATGTTTGTCGTCCAGTTCGCGCTTTTGTTAAAGAGCAGGAATGTGAACGTGATGCTTGCGTTGCTGTACGGCGAGAGATTGAAGAGGCTGCTTGTGACAATCCTTCCGCTCGTGTTTGTGATGTTCACAAGTGGGTTTGTCAGGCTGTTGTTGCCGTTGAGCACCACCGCTCCAAATGAGCTGATGTTCATATCAGTCGCATTATAGACGATATTCAAAGACACGTTCTGCAGTGTGTAGTTTCCTAGGTTTCTTGCGAGGAATGTGTAGTTTGCAATCGTGCTCATGTTCTGCAGCGCAGGACCTGTGAATAATACAGAGAACGGTGTCGTCACAGTCATGTTGTATGCCTGGCTCACGATCCCGCCGTTTCCGTCGTTCACAGTCAGTACCACTGCATTTGCACCTATCTGCGCTGCGGTTGGCTGCCACAAAACCAGTCCTGTCGTCAGGTTCACTGTCATGCCTGCAGGTGACAAAGACAGGCTGTATGTCACGTTTCCCTGCCCGTCGTCTGTTGAGTTGGCGTCGTAGACTATCCAGTTGTTAGCCACAACGGATGTCAAAGGCGTTGCCGTGAAGTTCGCCGGCACATTGGATACATTGATCGTGAAGTTCTGTATGGCTGAGTTGCTTTGGTTGTCAGTCACGTTCACAACCACTGCATTAAATCCGACATGGGTGTTGTTTGGCGTCCAGTTGATCTGTCCTGTGCTGTTGCTGATGGCCATTCCGGAAGGCGCGCTCACAAGCCAATAGTATAGTGTCCCGTTCTCAGGATCGAAAGCGGATATGTTGTACTGATACAGCGAATCCTCTGTGGCGTTTAGCAAAGCCGCGCTGGTTACGTTTGGGGGATAGTTTGGCACGAAGCTGACGTTTATGGTCCAGTTCTGGCTTGATGAGCCGTTTGGATCTATCGCATAGACAGTCACGTTGAACAGTCCGACCTGCGCTGAGCTAGGCGTCCATGTGATCAGTCCTGTGCTTGCATTGAACGTCATCCCAGGCGGGAACGAGGTCAGGTTCCAATTTATCGTCTCATTCTCATAGTCGGTCGCATTGGCGTCGTAGTAGTATGTTGCGTTGACTGTGGCGTTTCCAGTCGGTGTTGTAGTGATGTTAGGGGGATAGTTTGTCGTGTTTGTCCCGTTGATGGTGGTGTTTAGGGACACATTGATCGTCCATGTCTGCAGTGATGATCCGTTGTTGTCGCTTGCGTTGAGTGTGACATTGGATGTGCCGTTTTGTGTCAGGTTAGGCAGCCAGTTGATGTATCCTGTTGCTGTGTTGATTGTCATTCCGGCAGGGTACGCCATCAGGCTCCATGTGATGGTTTCGTTCTCTTGGTCTGTGGCGTTGGCCCGGTAGGTGTAGTTGGCTCCGACTGTGGCGTTCAGAGCAGGTGCTGAAGTTATGTTTGGAGGATAGTTTGTCCCGTTTGTCGCGTTCGATCCGTTCCCCGCCGTCCCATTCGTTGACACATTCAATGTATAAGTCTGGATCACGGATCCGTTCTTTCCGTCGCTTGCGTTCACAGTCACTGTGTAGCTTCCGTTCTGTGTCGAGTTAGGCACCCACCACAGAAGCCCGCTCGCGCTGTTTATCTGCATTCCAGAAGGATTCGATTGCAATGAATAATTGATTGTGTCTCCATTTGGGTCTGTCGCGTCCGCATCATATGTGTAGTTTAGGCCGATCGTGGTGTTGGTAGGTGGGGTCGTGTTGAAGTAAGGCAGAGTGTTATACCATCTTATCTCCACTTCTGTTGATGAGCTGGCTGCTGCAGCGTCGGTCCCGTTCGTCGCGTATGACGACACTGTCATTGTCGTGTTCATCGTGGACGAGAGGTTCCGTGCAAGGAGGGTCACGTTGATTGTGTACGATCCGCTCGGCGCGAGGTTCGTGATGATGTTCGTCCAGTTAAGCGAATTGTTGTATGCGCTGCTAGGCGCAGGAGACGCGTTCATGAATAAGAATGCGGTCTCGCTAAAGTTCGCCGACACGTTTATGTTTGTCAGGTTGTGGTCGCCGATGTTTGTTATGTTGACGACAAATGAGAACTGCGTGCTCATGTTCCCTGATTGTGGTGTGGCGATGGTCTGTATCTGATAGACTGGTGATGCGGCTAGGACCGCTCCCGCGATCACTGCGATCAATGCCAGCGAGAGGATTACCCATTTGTTGGCGTTCTCGTTCCTAGAACTCTTCTCGGAATCCTTCCGGCTGTCGCACGGCGTACTGGCTGTTTTCAGAGATTCCATGTCCCCCACACGATAGGGGTTCCCGGGTCATTATATAAAGATTACGTTCGAGGGTTCACTTGCCAGTAGAGACTTGAAGCACCGCCAGGCGCTGGTTCGAATTCCTCGAAGCGGTATCTTCATTCTATCGGGTCTGGTCTATACTATCAAGGCGGTCTCAATAGGCTTCCCGTTCTGGGCAGTCCCTATAGCTGGCCCTGCTTTCCTGATCGGCGCTCTTTTCTGGCTGGATACCTTCCGAGGTACAGCCAGTGCTAAACGGAGATGAAGCGATATTCCGGTCGGTCAGAACGATTCAAGAAGAGTGAATGAGGTTGTATGGACTTCATGGTCTCCCTCCTTATTCTATCTCTTCCCTCAGGTATCTAGAAATGGAGACTGGATCTGCATCTAGCACCTTCAATGATCCTGGAAGAAGGGCTGCGGTTTTGAGAGTTAGGGGTTCCCCAGTTACCCTAGAAAACAGCTTTTCTTGAAGCAAATAGTCGATTATGTGCCCCTCGTCGTCGACAGAGAACCCGTATGCCGCGAGCAATACTTTCTTTGCGCCATCAGAGATCTCATCGAATTGCATCTTGCCCATGTGGTTTGTATGCGTAAGATGGTATAAATACCTTGTTAATTTCAGATGAGCGCGGGGTCGAACCTATCTAATGAGAACTTTGAACAATTCGGTTTTTGACAAAATGATCTATTTCTGATGTCTAA
>JBBSWF010000006.1:0-14195 GCA_038046365.1 Nanobdellota archaeon | reverse complement strand
CGATAAAACTAGGTATGACAATCAAGCCACTGGATGAATTATGCAAAGTTCTCTGAAGATATTCATTGTAGGTAATAAGTCGCCTAATTGGTCGGCGGTAGCGCCTTCTCGCGTAGTGAAACATTTTACTGAATGACCGGCCGATTTTCGACGAAAATCGGCCTCATGCGAAAGAAAGTATCGAAACGCTCGACCTGAGGGCGCTACCGCCGGTTTACGGGGCGACTTATTACCTACTATTCATTCATTATTCACTTGCTATACTTCTTGTAAGCTGGGAAAAGGATGGTCTCCTCGAGGGTGACTCTCCTAGTAAGAATGCCTTTTATTCTTGAGAGTTCCCTTACAAAACCCATTGCCACCTTCTTTGAAGCGAAATCCTTCTTTTCATATTTATTGAACAACTTCAAGACAACCTTTGTGACCCTTGCCATCTCGGCGGCGAACGAGCGGCCCAAGCCTCTTAATTCCACAAAATCCTGCTTTGCGAAGAACGGATAGATAATCTTGTCCTCGAGCTCAAGATGGGTCTTTAAGAGGGTCTCGAAACTCCGTATATCCCCGATGACGTCAGCAGATGCGCCTTTTGACTCAAGATCCACGATTATCCCATTGAAATCAGCGAGGAGATCTTATGCTGCTCTTTTAAGAGCGCGATTATGTCCATGCGCAGGAAATCTTACTTTGATAGTTATTAATCTATCTATGCCGCTGGCAGAGGATCTTCGAGAACTCACTTGGGTTTGGCAGACAGACTGACTATCTGGCTATACGCAAACATTAGCATGATCAAGTCGGCGGTACGCAAGGCCTGCCTCTGCTTGTGAGTGATGTCGTCTGAGTGAAGGCTTTGCGCTCCACCAAGATCGACTAGCTTGGCGCGATAAACGCGGCTAACTTGTTTATTGACTCCACTGTCAGATGAGACCTTCTTGACTCTCCTGACTATTATATCGTCTAGGGATATCTGGCCGCACACATAATTGTTGCTGTGCAACTCGGTCACGGCGTGAGCGAGGTCCTTTAAGACTCTCATCAATCCATATGCGCCCAATTCCGGCGCGCATCTCGACAGAGGGCGGCCCCTGACATACTCCATCACAATACAGAGTCTGGGATTGATCCTAAAACTGTGATACTTGGCGATGTGAGGCTGAACATTCTCAAGCGCACCGATCTCATTATAGAACTCATTGAGCGAGTAAATTTTCCCCACTTGTCCGCCCCTCTCCTGGCCGATGAACGGGATCTTCACAGCGAAGCGAGTGTCGTCTTTTGGCAAGCGATGCTCTCTATAACTCGGGATGGCCAACTTCGCGGTGAATACCATTGATGTCGAGCCTGATGCGACAAAGACTGGATCGACAAACTCTTTGGCAAGCTCTGCAGGGAATGGCCGGACTGATGTTGTATCATACATGACGGTGCGGAACCCAAAGGCGGTTAAAAAGGTGACGAAATAGTCGGAAGAAAAACCGGAGACTGAAGCCATTTATAGACAACTGCGCAGGTTATAGCCACCTATACGCAGTTATCGATACTTCAGGATTATTATGTTGCCTCTTCCCTTGCGGATCTTCGTGACAACACCCTCATGCTCGAGCTCAGAGACCATCAAGGAGACCTTGGCCTCGCTGAACGGGAGGTCTTTTCGCAGTTCCTTCTGGGTGGCGCGGCCATCCCTTGCCTTGAGCGCGCGGACGAGAGCGGCGAGATCATGGCGGGCGTCTGACGATGAACTGTCCTTTTGAGGAGTGGATAAATCTTTGTGCGGCGCAGCTTGCGATGAGGGATCGATTGAATGACGGGTCAGTTCAACTGTTTTTGAGAGATCCTCCACCGCCATTCTTCTCTTTGACATCCTCAATAAGGCGATTGATGAAACAGCGACAAAGACGATCAATACGACCGTCCATGGCCCTGGCGGCCAGTACATATATCTATCAATCTTTGCGCTTGCCAAAGCATGCTCCACATCGCTGACATCTATCTCTTCATCAGTGGAAGGCGGGTCGAGCGCAGGCAAGAGGATCAGGTCAAGATTGAATATCCCCTGTTCTTCGACAGCGATTGTTTGGGTAGCGTTTGCAAGTACGATTCCTTCTCTTAATGATGCGGCTCTTATAGTATAGTTGCCCTTCTGGACGTTGAATGAGTAAGAACCATTAACACTGACATGGCGTTGAGCCGGGACAGTGTCGACCTCGACAATCCCCTGGCGGACCTGGAAGAGTGAGTAATCATATAGCTTGCCCTCTATGGTGGCTGCTGAGACAAATTGCGCGAAACCTGACAAGAGAACTACCGCGAAGATCATAAATGGGATCTTACCTGTTGTCATAGAATGGAAAGACTGATGGCTGTTTAAATGCATTATGACGACAAAGCCTGTTTTCTACATCTAAATCGTCTGAATCAAACTGTTAGCTCTAATTATAGTTCATTTCTTACCAAGTAAAGCTTCACACGTCCTATTAATCCTTTAAATCAATCCCCAAAAAAGTAAGCTTTTAAACAACTTGGGCTTGCAGTGATACAGCGGACCGCAGGGGTACGGATCGCTGGATGTGAAAACCCATGACACACTCAACAAGACGCTTGAATCTACTGGCGTTGATCACGCTAGTACTACTGATCTCATCTGTCCCGGCATACGCTTTAATCGTCGCGCCTGCGAAGGCCGTCAACGAAAAATCCAAGCCAGCATGCCAGCGCTCGGACGCCAGCTCTAACCCGTTCTGCAAAGGGTACACCACAAGCGGCAGCGGAAAGGCCGGATGGAAAGTGGCGGTTGGAAAGATAAACCTCGGGAAACCAACCCCCCCAACAAATTCAATAGGCAAAACGAACGTGCTCTCAGGCCTCTCAGGCCTTGTCACACCCAAAGACGAAAAACCGCTGACCCTAAGCCAAAAAGCGGACTTGAAGATGGCTGTGAAGAAAGCCCCAGCCAAATACATGAGCTTGGTAGACTTCGTCAAAAGCAACGACGCTGCGAACAAAGGATTGAGAAGGTAAATGACATACAATTACATATAACACAAAACAAATGTATCAGACCACCTGAAGAGGATCTTGGGGGATCTTTTTAGGGTCGCCGGCAAGGAGACTTGCTATATGATGTTCCTTTCAAGGCCCCGACGGGCGTAAAAAATCCCCGGTGGGATTTGCGCCCTGTCTGATGGGGGGGTTTAGAAAGAAGGAGGAAAACAAAATGAAAACAACAACAATATTGGCGCTGGCATTGGGCCTACTGATCGCCATGATACCTGCAGCAGTGGCATTCCAGCCGCTCCAATGGCAGCCGACATGGGGACAACCTCTAAAGGGCAAGTTCATATCAGCCAAAGCCCAAGTCCAGTTCCCGCAGATGCACTCGGACTACCAGATCGGATACACCCGATATGGAACCAAGTGGGGCGGAGACAGCCTTAGGAAGAGGATCTCAGTGAACCGCTGGCCTGGAAGCTACATGGCCAACACGCAGCTCTCCCTTGCGAGACAGCAGGGAGGCAAGATCCAGCAGACCGTCAAGACAGTCGAAGGACAGCCGGGTTCGACAACGTCAGAGATGACCACATCAACACCCGCTGAGACAACGACTGCCGCGACACAGTAAAGCTGACGATTAGCAATAATTTTCTTTTTTTCTTTTTCAAATATACTTTGTCTCGACGGGGTGGGGGCAAAACATCGGGGAATACCATGGCGCAGGCGATACCAAGTCTCATAATCATGCTGGTAATATTCTCATCACTCTCTTCTATAACACTTGCTGAACCGCAGGACAATGGGCGGCTGGCAATGCCCAAACAGATAAGCGGCAACGCGTCGAAGTCATTCAACGCGCCAGGCTACGCCAGACTCATCAGCCAGGATCGGCTCAAGGCAGCCCAGCTACAATACGAATCCTCGCAGCAGAAGGCAAGCGAGGCGCGAAAAAAGCTCGCAACAAACAGAGCAGCAGTCAAGGAACTGTCTGAGAAAGCCGCCAAGTCATGCTGGGCATGGTCGCTCTCAAGATGCGCGAGAGCAAAATCAGAGATTGATGAAAAAGCACGAGAGACGCTGTCTGCAGCAGCATCAGCAGCGATAGAAGACCTCACAAAAGCAGCCACAAAAGCAGACCAGTCCGACGACCTCACAGATGAAGAGGCGGAACAAGTCAAATCGCCTCTGAACAGGTCAGCAGAGGCAATCACCTCGATTCGAGAATCGATCGAGAACAAAGAAGGAAAGGCTCCTAACTACTTCATGCTTGCAAAACAGCTGAACATCGAGATAGCATCCTCCAACCGACAGATCCAGATAAGCCACGAGAAAATCTCCATTGCGCAATTGACTGCCGCGATATCTCTCACAAAGAGCCTAGGCCCAAGACTCAGAAGCGTGATCTTTTCAGCGTCAAAAGAGGGCAAGAACGTCAAGGCAATATCTGACATGACCGACCAGATGGCCGGAATCATTGAGACTGCATCCAAGAAGGCAGACGAGGCAGGATCTGCGCTAGACTCCGGCGACCTTGAGACTGGAAGGGCAAAATCCAAAGAAGCTAAATCACGATTATCCCGATCGCACGACCTTGTCAAAGAGATATACAAAGAACTGAAATCTTTAGGACTTGACAAGGAACTGGCAAAGACAGATCTCTTATCGAATCCTAGGCTAAACATATAGCCTCTGCATTGATTATACATACTTGTGCACTATCAACTTAAATTCTACATCTTATTCCTTCCAGACTATGGATCCCAACCACATAGCCTACCTTGACCGGATAGCGGCTGAGAACCCAAAACTTAAGCGAGGGAATGTCTACATCGAGATACACAAACAGAGGAAGCCGTACAATTCAGGCCAGATGTGCCTTGCAATGCTAGGGTACGATTGGGCCGCGATAATGTCTGGCGGGGGCGAGATGATCGAGTGCGAACTGACATACTCGGACATGGAACGTATCAAAGGAGTTACAGCGATGGGGGCCACAAAAGCAGGAAATCCAGTCAACTACAACGAGACATTCATGTGGGGATTCATACCAAAGAACGAATTGTATGCTGGCTTGGATGATCTTGTCAAGAAGGAGAACCCTGATAACCGGCAGAACATGACCCGAGAGAGAAAACACTGGGTCATAAGATACAACGACTATGTCTATTGCCCGATCAAGGGGATGGTCCCGTCAACAGACTACGAGAAACTCTACATACGACTAATCCTGCACCAATTCAGGGTGCCGCACAAATTGAAGAAAGTGAAGAAGAATAAGTGAGCTTTTGGCTACTGCATCGATGAATCAATCAGACGCGAGCCGCCTCACGAGCTTCTCGACTCGATCTTTAGGCATTGTGGTGCGCACACCTGAGCCTGAGAAATGAGTCCTTGATGCTGCGAAACCGCTTTCTATTATCCTCTCGATAAGGGATTCGGTCTTTGGAAGATCCCCCATTTCCAGCTTCTTTCCTACCTCATGAATGTCGATGTAGCCTAGTACGGGGATCTGGGCTTCTTTGGCGATCAAGGACGCGATCTGCTTTGACTTTAGGCAATCTTTGGCTTTTACATCCATCTTTTTTGCTAACACCGGATCCCATAACGGACCGATCCACATAGGACCGGAATCGTCCCAATAATCATGCAACTTGAGGATGTCATCGACTGCGGTCTTTTGTTTTGTGGCTCTCAGGAAAATCCTTGCATGATGCTCGTGGTCATAGCTGTAGATCGGCAAGAGCGCCTTATCATACTGGGCGGCGACAAGTTGGACTTTCCTAATTAGAATCCTGAGGCCTGCTTCATGCATGAGGTAATCATGGCGCGGGTCAGCCCAGTATTTCCTCTCGCAAGCTCTTGGGTAGGTTCCGCATAATGCAGACGTGTCAGTGGCAGTGACGGCAAGGATGCCGTCACGGGCAAGACGCTTGCAGGCTAAATCAAGGAAAGGATTTGGAGTGCCGAAAGGATCGATGTCGATGTAGCTAAAGCCTGTCGATGCCAGGAGGAGGTCGTTTGCATCTTTGTTCTTTATGATGAGCTGTCTTTTCCTGATTAGGGATGATGCGTTTATCTTGTTTAGGGAGAGGTTCTTCTTTAGAATCGCCGGGAACTTTGGGTTGGCGTCGTTTGATGTAAGTGACGCGATCTTGCCTTTATCCAGCTCTAGAAGGAAGCGAATCGTGCGTATGCCCGTACCGGCTAGCATATCACAGAGGTTGAGGCCTTTGTCGTCCAAAGCATTAAGGAGGAGGATCGTGATGTCCCTGTTGACCTCCATCGCCGGATTGTAGAAGACCGGAAGGTCTTTTGAGACTATCTTTGCTTTGTAGGCATAGAACCTGGCCTTAGACTCAGTGAAGAGCGAGGCAGGCTGCTTCTTGGCAATTGATTTTTTATCGGGCTTTGCCATGTATCCTGGATATAGCATGGTCAGCGGTTATAAGGATTATGAAACTCATAGACCAGAGGCTGAACTGTTAATTTTGGCGCCTCTATACTAAAGGACACAAATAATTGATCTGAATAGTTGTGTCCTTTATATATAGTGGCGGAAATGAATCACCAATTATTTGTGTCCGCCACTATAAATGCGGGATCAGCCTTTGAAGTGCTCTGTGAAGAGCACAGCGGGCCATTTTGCCTTCTCAGCCTTGGAATAGAACTCGTGGATGTCAAGGCCTTTCACAGGATCGTGGCACACTGCCAATGTCAGGTGCACCATCTCCCATATGCTCACACCACTTCGCACGCATTGATCGTAGATATTCTTTAATTCAGCAGGGTCAAGGAATGGGTGGAACGCTCCACTTGGGACGTCTAGCAAGTCATCGAGTCCAGGCACGCGTGCGCGATACTGACTGTAGTTTGTGTTGATTAGTTCTGCGATGAATACGCCATCAAATGGCTGGTCGAGCGGGTCCCACAGCTCTCTTTTCATCCTGCTCTGATTGTACGCTAAAATCAGCCGTTCCATCCCCTTTGTGCTGTCCGGGATCATGCATCCATTGAATATCAAGTTCTCTTGCGCACGCGGCGGGTCGCTTCGACAGCTTATCATGCTGGCAATGTCATTTCCGAAGAACTCATTTCCATCGCGCGATCTTGGCATACGGATTATCCAATAGGGGCAATCCTTGTTGTACACCGAGCCTGGACTTCCAAAACAGCTCATATTTACCTGCCTCAACCCCTGCGTGAGATCCAGCGAGACCTGGTGAGGTAGATCGTCTGTGAATCCGACATGGTCAGAGTATCCGAGCCTTCGCATGTCGCTGCGTATCGCGTCGATGCAGTTCGCCACGACAAATTGGCATAGCCGGAATCCCCCCTGGTATGCCATCTGCGAGAGTATCGGCGTCGGGTTGCTATGTTTCTCGCCAGGTGTAATAGTGACTAGCCGATCGATCGTCTCTGGCTGGACCCATCCACCTGCCTGCATGAGCTCCATCATGGCATCCGTGTGCCGACCATCTTCGTATAACGGCACGCTAGCGAACACATGGTAGCCTTTTCCTGTGACATTGACTGCGGTGCGAACTCCGAACCCTTGCAGGAATGATTGCACTGTCTTTAGCGCGGGTTCCATCCATTTGAAGTATCCGACCGGATCGCGGAAGATCTGCTTTGGGTTCGCCTTATCGACTGCTTCGATGTCAAAGAATACAAGCGCCCTTCGCGGTTTCTGTTTAAGGTATGACTTGATGATCTCTTTCATCTCATAGTCAGCGTAGTGGAATATCCTCTCCACGCCATAATCAACATACCTATCAATTGACTCTCCAGGGTTTCTCAGTTTGAACGCTTCAAAGTACATGCTGTTGATGGCCTGATGATTGTCCCGGATGCGCGCGGCGAACTCCTCGCGCCTGCTACGGTAGTCTATCTCCCATTCTGATCTTTGCATGTGGCTTTGGTAGAACTCCACAGGCTTTCCGCATATTGCTTGTCCTTGGCTGCGGACCCATAATAATGGACTGCCATGATTCACTGATTCAAACCGTCGCACCGTCTTTAACACATTCCCTAAGTGGGGTGACATGACTACTTGGAATTCTGATAGGTACGTGGGAAATGCTGCCTGATATTCGGGTAGACCTTGGACATCATGTGGTCCGCCGTTGAATTGACTATCCGCGCTCAAGACACCTCTTGTTTCATTCCAGTCCATATCTCGTGAGGATTTACATCTGGTATTTATGCATTTGCGAAGATAGCCATATTTTTTAGTCACTCAAGCGCGACTAAATCATCCTAATAACTCTTTTTTGTTCACACACCGACAAGATACCACATCGTCCTCACTCATCGCTTGCGCAGTCGGAGGAGCAGTAGAACTCCACTTCACCATCAACCATCTTCTCGACAACCTTTGACTTCTTCGGAAGCGGCTTGCCGCAGTTGGCGCAGGCTGATTTAGAGCCTTTTCCTGTGGCGCCTTCCATGAAACCCTCTTCCCAGTCTTCCAATTCATCGTCGTCTCTTAGGGCTTCTCTTCCAGCCTCATCATAAGGCTCCTCATCTTTTGTGCCTTCTGACATGGCCTGCTGCTTCTCATCTTCAGAGAGCGGCTTCTTGATGCCCTGCTCTTCTTCAGAATCAGTGTCATCTTCATGGTTTGGAAGGACTAGTTTATTGGGCATGGGATCTGAGATGGTTGATGGGGTATTAATATGTTGCGAGGCGGGAGTTCAATCCAAGCGAATTTCTAAACCAAGATGTCAAATCAAATACAGTAAGATACGCAGCTTGCTAAATGTTACATACTTTATGCTCCCCGTAATAACTCACTCATCCTTGATCCACTTGCCATCTCGGATCGTGCCAAGGACCGACTTCTTGTTCTCGGGATAGTTCTTATCGCCGAAGAAGATCTTTCCAGAGGCGCCATCGAAGCTAATCTCATGGAGGGATTGGATTATGCGGTCCGGGTCCTGGCTGTCCGCTTTCTCTATCGCGGCCTTGAATGCGTAGAGCGCGTCGTAGGCAGTGTCGGAGTAGATGTCTGGGGACTTGCCGTATTCTTTCTCGAACCTGTTCGGGAAATCCGACTGGCCGCTCTCGAACTTCAGGGCATAGACCCCCTCTGCATCCTTCTTGTCAATCTTGCCTGTGGCGAGGGCGGTGTAGAAGTTCTCGCCTGACAGAATAGGCATCTTGATCGAGAGCTCCGACCTCTTCTTGGCAAGCAGCGCGCTGTCGTCGAAATTGGCAGCGATGAAAAGACCGTCAGCGCCTGATGCTGAAACCTTGGTCAGGACCGTGCTGAGGTCGTTCTGGTCGAAGCTAGGGAGCTTCTCTTCCAAGATAATGTCCACACCCTGCATTTTCGCGGCATCCTCGATGGCCGCCATGTGGGCCAGACCCCATGGATTGTTGACGACGATCGCAGCAACCTTCTTGACGCCGGTCTTTGCCATCCAGCCCTCCATAGAATCGGAGTGCAGAGCAATCGGTGAGTGCACGCTGAAGAAGCGACCGCTCTTCTGGGTGATAGTGTCAGGCAGGGCAGAGGGGGAAAGGAGTACGGCCTTGCCCTCTTCGATTACCGGAATGTCGGCGTTGGCAAGGAAGTCCCATGTGCCCCCAATGATGAGATTGATATTGTCAACTTCAACGAGCTTCTTTATCGCAGTGACGCTCTTGGCAGAATCGGTCTGGTCGTCCTCGTAGATGATTTCCACCTGCTTTCCTGCGATGCCGCCTTTACTGTTGATCTCTTTCCTCGCTAGCTCCAACCCTTCTCTCTCGTTCTGGCCATGGATGGAGGCGGCGCCAGTGAGGGCGAGGACAGCGCCGATGCGGATGGTGCCCGGGGTCTTGCCTTTGGATAGATCATCATTTGGGACAGCGGTGTCCTGGGTGGAGCATGATGATATCATGACCATCAAGATCAGGATCGATGTGATCACGAATGTGTTTTTTGATAGTGTCTTCATCTTTTCCACCTTCTTCATTTTTCAGCCTCAATCTACCGGGATGAACTTGCCATCCCTTATTGTATTTATCGAAATCTTCCTGACCCCTATCCCTTGGTCGTCTAGGGAGATATTTCCTCCCACTCCGTCGAAATCTTTGAGCGATGAGAGGTATGACTTGACGCAGGCCTTGTCCTGACCGCAGGAGCCGATGGCCTGGAACAGTGCGCGCGCGGAATCATAGGCGATGCTGCGGTAGAAGTCCGTAGTGATATCCCTCTCCCTGAGACGCGACTCGAAAGAGGCCTGGACATCTGACCCTGTGGCCTCATAAGGGTAGGGGTAGATCATGCCTTCAGCCTTCTCTCCCAGAGCTGACACCAGATCAGGATCATGGGCCGGCACAGGAGCGTATATCTGTGTCTTGAATCCGAGCTCGTCCATCTGCCTCACCTGTGCTATGATCATGGAACCATAAGACATGAGGAAGATGCCGTCAGGCTCTGCCGCTTTTATCTTCGCCAGCTGCGTCTTGAAGTCAGTCTCGGCAGGACCGAAATGCTCCTTGGCGACGATCTTTCCCCCCAGGCCCTTGAAGTATCCCTCGAAGTATCTCGATGACTCCTGGCCAAAGTCGTCCTCGAGGTAGAGGATGGCGATGGCCCTGGCTCCTCTCTTCTCGTAAGCGTGACTCGCAAGAAGGCTCATGAGGTCGCGTATGCGAGTAGAGAGCGCGAAGTGGAACTCGCCCAATGCCGCTGTGGTGTCAGTGATTGTGCCAAGCGAGATCTCGGGGATGGCCCTCTCCTTGAGATAATCCGCATTTGGGAGAAGGGCCGCGTTGCAGATCGGACCAAGGAGCAGGTCAGCATCATCATTCTCGATCAGAGAATGGACCGCGTCAAGGCCTTCCTTGCCGAGGCACTTGTCATCATCAAAGATGAGGCTGATCCTCGCGCGCTCTTCTTCTGGAAGGTCTTTGTAGGCCATCTCGATGCCATCTCTCGCGCGGATCCCTCCGAAAGCAGCGTGGCCGGTGAGGGGGAGGGAGACACCGACGATGACTTTCTGAGTGATCGGGGGGGATGAGGTAGCAGCGGCTTCTTCGATGACTGACTCGCCTGTCACGCTGTCCGGTCTTAGGGAGCAGGATGGCAATGAGACAATCAGCAGGACACTAAATATGGCAAAGAATAGCTTTGTCGATACCGGATCAATGGATATTGTTCTTGGATTCATCTTTCTTCACACCTCGATGGCACCAGAAAGTTTTGGGCTAACTTAATATCAATCTGATATCTTTGATATCAAAATCAGAATTGATATCAAACTTTATAAAGGGCTGGAGCCTAATGGCGTGATATGAAGCGCACACTCATCAACCAGGGCGGCGGAGGGTTCACCGTGTACCTGCCCAAGAAATGGGTCATAGGCAGCGGCCTCTCGGGCGGAGACCAGGTGGAGATAGAAGAGCGCGGAAGAAGCCTATCCGTATCATCAGGGCCAGGGACGCGGAGGGAATCCAAGATAACCCTGACTCCAGAGAACAGAGGGGACCTCGCGGTGCTGATGACACACCTGTACCGCAGAGGGGCTGACTCGATAGTTATCGGCGATGCCGACGAGAAAGACAAAGAAGAAGCGCGATCGATCGCACGCGAACTGCTGCTGGGCTTCGACGTCTTTGATAACGGCCCTAGGTCTGTGAAGGTGGTGAGCATATCAGAACCGGGCAGCGAAAACCACGAAGCAATATTTAGGCGGCTGTTCCTCATAATCAAAGAGACTATCAAAAACCTGTCTGACCAGGCGAAGACAGGGCTGGTGAGGGACATCAAGGCAGTAGACGCGCTAAAGAAAGACCACGACCGGTACGTATTGTTCTGCAAACGGATTGTCTTGCGCGGTGACGCCGGGGATCCAGTGACTACATGGGAATTGCTGACATTCCTGATGCACATCGAGCACTGCATGTACTACCTCGCGCGGTTCTGCTATGACAATAAAGTCACGATGACTCCTCGAGTGAAAGAGGGGCTTGAGATGGCAGGCAAGTATTTCGAGCTATACTCAGACGCTTACTCCTGCTCGGACATCAAGAAGATACACAAACTCAATGAACTAAAGAGCAAGTACCAGTTCGGATGGTGCTACAAGAGCATCGCTGCAGGACGAGGGGATGAATCTGTGGCTCTATCACTCCTGCGCGAAGCGATGAGGCTGATGCAGATAGGATCGAGTCCGATGCTGAGCGGGATAATCGAGAAGGAAACGGAACGGACTGATTTGACTTGAAACAAGATCACGGCCTGCTTTCAATCACCCACTGGCTTATCTTGAATGCCTGGCCTTGCCCTTCGCGTTCGCTGGAAGGGCTGACCAGACATTAGGTATCCAGGCATTCAGGAATGCCTTAGTCTCCCTCGAGACCATATACCTCCCGTCCTGACCCTTGGCATCGATGTATCCATCGAACTTGAAGCTATTCGAGGATTTCTGCATCGCATGGCACTTGACCTCTCCGACAAGAAGGCTTGTCAGCAGGCTCTCGAGCGAGATCCCCTGACCCGGGCCGAGGGCGGCCTTCTCCAACGCGAGATGACGAGGAAGGAGAGACACGAGGAAATTGTCGATGAGGCCGGTCTTTATCTCCGACCGGTCTACCTCCATGAATCTGGCCCTGAGGCTTTGGAGCTCCGGGACGGAATAATCCACCTGGTCAGATGTCAAGAAGAACTGTTTCGCGACAAGATAAGACAGCGTCCCCTTCTTGTAATTAGCCTCGAGAGCAGCGATAGCGAAAGCATTCCTGCTCTTGATATCGTTCATGGCACTATGTCTTGGATATTCCCTCTCCACGCAGAACCTCAGGCCAGAATCCTCAGCAGGGCAGGTGGTCGCGATGATTCTCATGTCGGCGGTCCTCCTATAGTCCGGCTGAGGGACGTAGAATGCGGTCCACGCCAGGCCTGTGATGCCCGCGCCAATGACCGACGCGCCGAGGAATGAAGCGAGACACGCGTTGCGCAGATTCTTCTCGTATTTTGCGATTACAGACTTCTTGACCTGGTCATCTTCGAAGGATCTCCTGGCATGGTCAAATCCAGCCTTTAGCTGACTCCCATCATAATAATCCTCGAGCACAGCGTCTTTGATGAACTGCTTGAACTGCTGCGGTATGCTTGTGGCGGCGAGCTTGGAATCGACTATCGATTCCAGGAGCGACGGGCTCTCCGGATCTTTGCGCGACCGCAATCCAGCCATGAACCCATTGAGGGAATCCTCCCCGCCTTTTCTCGCTTCATCTATCTCGTCTTCCAGGACGTACTTGCCTGTGAATAACCTGAAGAGAAGAGATCCTGCAGCGTAGCAATCGTACGACTTCTGCGGATGCTCGCCCTTCTGGAAGTTGCGCGGGGCACGGGTGTAGATGAAACCAATGTTATCCCTCGGACCTTGCATTGGAGATATGTTTGCAGATGTCGAAGAACCGAAATCGGTAAGCAGGATCTTGCCCCTGCGGTCGATCACCATGTTGTCCGGCTTCACATCGCAGTGCGGACCCTCATAGATGTCATGGTATTCAGCGATAGCGCTTGATATGTCAGACATCCATCCGATAGCGCTGAATGGCACCGATTGAGGATCGCGATCCATCCTCGATTGGACAGTCTCGCCATAGAGGTTCATCACGATGTAGGAGACGTTGTTCTGTTTGTCTTCGCCGGCGTATCTCCTGACAAGATGGCCGCATGCCTCGAGGCCCCTCCTGGACTCCTTTATAATGAAATTCTCTTCGATGTCGATCTCTCTGTAATCTGCCTGGCATCGCGCGATCTGCGCGGGATCAAGGACTTTGACAGCGATTGATTCCCCCTTTAGCTTTATGTCCTTGGCACGATATATCGTGCCCCAGGCACCCTGGCCGATCATCTCCACTAGCTCGTACCTTCCTGACAATATAGCCCCCTCGAGGGATCCTTGGCTGCGAGGCTGGCTCATGGGGCGACCTCCAGGACGTCGATAGTGAGTTTGACGATGGTGTGGGGCTTGAGCTCGTGCTCTAAGAGTCTCGGGATGACAATGACTGCTTGTTTTCCATGCTTGGCGATCTTCTTTGTGATGACGAATTGCTTGCTCGAGGGATTATACATATTCCCTGCATCAAATAGATGATGGCTTAAAAATGTTACCACTATTAGGTTACATCTTGAAAGGAATTCTGGGGTGGTAACTATAAAGTCCCCTCTGGAGGTCTAAGCTGCGGTTTTGCTGTTATCTTCC
>JBBSWF010000005.1:0-5600 GCA_038046365.1 Nanobdellota archaeon | reverse complement strand
TGTCGGAAAACGATCTATATACTGCAGAAGTGAGAACTAATTTCGGACTTATTCATGTCGACCCTGAATCAAAAACCTTTATATAAGACAACAGTGCGTGGCGGCTCTACGATGCAAGCGTTCACGCCGCCGTCGATAGGACGACGTCACCCGATAATAAATCCTCATGTCTACCATAAAGACAAGAACCGAGGCAACACTTTAGCCATAATTGGAATCGTCTTGGTCCTTGTGACGCTCGTCGCCATAATCGCATTATGGAGAGGCGACTCGACGGATGAACTCCTGTTAAACATTGTCTCTTTGAGGAAAGGCCCGACAGAAGTCGTGAAGCGCAGCGCGCTAATCACACGGACGAACGAGATCATTGACGACATCGGGAACAAGAGAATCAAATCTGAATGGGACGGCCTAGCTGACTGCATGACAACTGGGTGCACAGACATCGACTACTACAACTTCCTAGTCACTGTGATCACCCAGAAGAAAGTGAGAAACGGGGATCTGCTCTACAACCTCATCCTTGTCAACAAATACTGGGGAACTGCAGAAATAATAGACTTCTCGCAAGCAACGACGACAGTAGAGACCGATGTCAAGGAATTGGGCTCGCGCGAAGTATCAAAGAAATGGAGCGAGATAATACAATGCGACGGAAAATGCGCTGACAAAGACGACTTATTCTTCCAGATGATCCGACTTGTCGTGCTGACTAATTGAGGCGGTTACTTGATATAGATCATCCGGATTGTGAAGCCTGATTTTAATGAGTGGGAACGTTTTTAAATGGGTGAGATGTTCTGGACGATATTGACTTGGTCTTTTGGCCATATTCCATTTTATTTGCCGACGTGGCACAACCCGGTACTGCGCAAGCCTGGAAAATTAGAACTCCGGCCCGAAAATATGGAGTTTCCAAGAAAGCTTGTTTCCGAAAGGATATCCCGGTTCAAATCCGGGCGTCGGCGTAGCTCATAGTCCAGCGTAAACTATAGCAAGTTCGACCTTCAGACTGGAGGGTTCTAAATGAATGCCTATTATCTATTATCAACTTACTAGAGTCACGCCTGAGAAGTCGGATATCGGTCTCAAAGATGCTGGTGCGCCGCGCTTTGCCTGCACTTGGCAGGCCTTCTTCAAACTCCGGTCGCTGATACGGTCGCAAATCAATGGGTTTCTAGACTTGATAGCGTGCAAAGTGTAACAGGCCGCCTGGTCTATAGCAGTCTCTATGCCGACACAGGAGCCCATCGCTGAGTTAAATGCGGCCAGGCAGTCGTCCTTTCTCCCAGACCGGTCGATCATCGCGCATATACGCTCATCTAGCGCCATCTGCCCAAGCGTGAGCAAACAGATATCCCTTTGCTTGACTTCCGTTATCCTCTCGCAAGGGATCGACGCCACTGGCTGGCTTGCGATGAAGCGCTCATTGCATCGCTTCTTGTTATCCGATTTCTGAAGCTTATTGCAGTCCATAGGGTCGACAAATGTGAGCATCAGGCAATCATCGCGCCACTCCATGATATCTATCTCCTGGCAATCCCGATCCCTGCCGCAAGCCTTCTTTGCCACATCATAAGTGAACAACTCATGGCCGCACAGGTCTGTCAATGTCTTGCATCGTCGGTCTATCAGGACCGCCCCTTGAAAACAATCACACATCCCAGACGAGTCGTTATATGATCCCGCGCCGCAGATCGTGCTGATCGGGCGCTTGTGGAAACCCATTGGATCGAACTTCCTGGTGATATTTGCAGGTCTAGATGGCTCCGCAATATCTTTAGGCGGCAGGGTCGTGCTGGCATTAGGCTTTTCGGGCAGATCAGGTCGCGCAGGGGGCGGCATAGAACGAGACTCATTGACTTCTTTGATCTTGGTCTTCTCCTGGGCTGTCCTGTTCACCGTCGGTATCTGCTCGACTGAGTCTGAATAAAGATACCAGACCAGAACCCCAAGCAGAATCGTTATCAGAATGAGCCTTGAGTATCTCATACAAACCAACTGCGGAACCCTCTATAAAAGATTTCCGACACAAACCTTTTTAAATAACCTCGGGCGGGACAATCAGGATGCTCGCGATAATACTTCTTGTGGTGCTAATCGTCAGCCTGATGGCGCTTATTGGCGTCTTCACAATACCTATGAAGACAGCAACGCTATCAAAATTCCTGTTCGTCGCGGTCAGCTTCGCTGCAGGATCGCTTCTTGGCGCCGCATTCCTTGATCTGATCCCTGAGGCGATATCAGAACTCCCTCATCAGACGGTGTTTGGCGCGGTCCTGCTTGGAATCCTAGTGAGTTTTGCAGTAGAAAAATTCCTCTACCACTACCACTGCCATGTCGGACACAAATGCGAACACCCCCACCGGCCAAAATCATATACCTACTTGAGCCTGATCGGCGACGCTATACACAACTTCCTTGACGGAATGATAATCGCGGTATCCTTCGTGACCAGCTTCGAGACAGGAGTGACTGCGTCTATCGCCGTGATCGCGCACGAGATACCCCAGGAAATCGGAGACTTCGCCCTGCTGATAAAGGGAGGGTTCACGAGGAAAAAGGCCTTGATCTACAACTTCCTGACTGCCCTGACAGCGTTCCTTGGAGCTATATTGGCATATTACTTTAGCAAGCAAGTGCAGGGGTTCTCTCCGATCCTCGCCGCTTTCGCGGGAGGCACATTCATATACATCGCAGCATGCGACCTCATACCTGAACTGCACCATGAAGAAAAAGCAAGCCGGTCGACGATCCAGACGATCATGATACTCCTTGGAATCCTAGTCATATGGGCGGCCCATCTCTTCTTTGACGGATGAACTCCTGATCACGATATGGGCGCAAAGATCGAGCGAGTCAACTCGATAGTCATAGGGAGAATCTCCTGAACAATCCAAGAAACGAATTCTTGCTTTCAGTGAACTTGTAGCGCAACGCGGCGACAAATGCCATCCAAGGCTCGCCTTTCTTGCTGTACACGTCCACAAGACCTCTGTAAGCCTGGATGCGTCCGATCGACTCAGAAAATCCAATATTTTTCGCGGACCGGATCCCCCACCGCTCCCTTCCAGGTTTGTATCCTGCATAAGCGAGATAGCCTTTTGAGAGCGACCGCTCGTAGAGACAGATAGCATCATCGAGGCAGCCTTCTGCCCTGCTGGCATCCCCCATCCCGATCATCGCATACAGGTCTTCGGGGCGATCCTTTAAAATAGCCTGGAATTGGCTTCTCGCGCTCTCAAACGCACCCAATAACAGAAGAGCACGACCAAGATATGTGCGCGTGTCAATGTCATCGCAGACCTTAAGAGACATCATAAAGTAGCGGGCCGCGTCTTGCGGGCGACGATTAGACAGATACGCACAGCCAATCCCGTTTAGAGCCTCGATATTCTTTCCATCAATCACAAGCGCAAGATTGTATATCTCGATAGCCTCGATCGGATCATCTGTGGAGACGTTGTTGGCGCTCACAAGGAGCTGTTCAAGGCGATCCATGCCGTGCGGTAGAACTTGATGCCCTAAAAAGATGACGATCGACGATCAATCACGCCTGTGCTTTCCAGACGCGATCTCTGACTTTATGTTCTCAAGAAACTGGTCAAGGTCTTCACGCCTTACCTTTCCGCCTGCTGCAGGGATGTGGCCGCCTCCAGACGCGTCCTTTAGGCCCACGCACGCGGCCTTGACAAGGGATGGGCAGTCCACCTTGTAGTCCTGGCGCCTCAAGCTGACGCCTAGAATTGACTCGCCGCTGTCGTGGACGACCACAAGGGTGCTTTCTGGATAGTACTTCTGAGAGAGAATGCTTGAAAGAGGCGAATTGAGAGGAAACCTCGGGCTGACCACATAGAATATGAGCTCAAGCTCAGGAAAGAACTTCGCGCGCTTCTTATGCTCAGAGATCCAAAAACTAATTTCCTTGCCAATCTCTTCCTCATACTGCTTGAGCCGGGATGACAGGAGATCTTCTGGCTTTCCAGACTTGAGCAGGATATCAAAAGCCACTTTGGAGTTACGACTGTCGAACATTACCGCAGAGCCGATATATCTGGCGATTAGACCAAGATCAGAGTCAAATATGTCCTGCTTTGGATGCATGCGATACTTTTTGAGGGTATCATCCACAAAATCTTTCCATGTCTGATAGCTGCCATCCCCGATTAGGCCTGCAGTTGAGACCCAATCGAGGTCGGCGATATCGACAAGCGGGCTGAACAGGTCGTAGACGAGCTTTGAGGCAGGATACCTTCCTCCATCAAGATCTGAGATCATCTGCGACTTTATGACAAAGACCATCTCGTCGGTGGCATCGTCCTTGAACTGATGATGATCGATGGAGACGACCTTGAAAAAGAGGGACGCGTTTTCTAAAAGCTCTCGATCCTCGTCGACTGCCTTGTCAACGGTGAACAAGATGTCTATCTTGATCTTCTTGCACTTTAACGCATTCTCTTTGGTGATGCCCACGTTCTTGTGGGGCTGATAGATCACCTCGTCGATAGGCTTGCCGCGCATGCGCTCTATTGCCTTTGCTAGCAAAACCCCTGAGCATATGCCGTCAGCGTCAGTGTCGTGGAGAAGAGCTATGCGCGTGTCTTTTGTGATCGCGAGCATGCGCGCCTTGAAATCAGCGAGCTTGGCGTTGATCGCTTTCTTGGATGGCCCGGATCGGGATTTGGGTCTTGACGAAGACTGCTTGTTATCGGGCTTTTTTTTGCTCATCTGACCAGACGACTTGACCGGTTTTAATAGCTTTTTGGTGTATTCCTACTGTACCCGACGAGACTGCCAAATTCGCCGCCTAGGTTGTCGTTGCCGTTGAGGCGGGACCTATAGTAGGTCCTGCCGACGCACCAGGCCCCCGCGAGTGGTGTTTGGCCTGACGCGGTACTTAGGTAGATTCCCATGTTTGAATCATAGTTGAATGTCTGGGCTTCTTTGAACACTGCTTCAGTGTACTCTTCTAGCAATCCTTTGTCTTCTCTTGCTAGGTATTTCCACAGTGGATTGGATAGTATGGCGGTCTTGTCTAATGACGTGTCAAGTGGCGAGAGTTCATCTCTGGAGAATTCTTTGCCTTCTGATGCGTTGTATATCTCATCAGTTATTAGCCATAGCCCATTTTGGAGTTTGCTTTGTGGGTTGAGTTGACGCAGTAGTTGTGAGTCGAGCTCTGTCTTGATATTGCTGTTTGGGTGGTAGAGGACAGCATCGCCTAGGTGGAAATAATTGTTCCACCATGCGTTCTTGATGTCTTCCGGCTGGCTTAATGCCAAGATCCTTTGCCGCATCAGTTCCGCGACAGAGAGTGGTGTTCTTCCTTGCGCGATAAGTCGGGGCATCTGTTCAATGATTTTTCCATAAAAGTCATCATGATACTTGACACCTGTTTTGATATATTTTTGGAGTGGTAGGTTTCCCATCGTGTGCGCCTCACATGTGTTTTCATTTCTGCAATCTGTGAACATTTAAAAGTCTTGCCGTCTATCACTATTAGGGGGTAGTTATTCCAAACTGGGTCTAATACAAAGACGCGCATTGCCCACATTCGACAGTTGGAAGTCAAAAGTTGTGATTTTCGATCAAATTCGTGG
>JBBSWF010000004.1:0-43626 GCA_038046365.1 Nanobdellota archaeon | reverse complement strand
ACCACCGGTGATCGCGCTTCGCGCTCAACACCGGTAGGAAAACCTATTATAAAATCACCGTATACGGAAATAGGATCCGGGAATGGATCAAAGAGGTGGAGAGAAACACCCTATCAGGCATATATCCCAAATCAACAACCATATTAACCAGTGACGAGATTGAATAAGACATGCTCGAAGGATACGCGATCGGAGACATCCTGCAAGGGTTCATGACGCTGATCGTCATAATGGACCCGTTCGTATCGTTGCCGGTGCTGCTTAGCATGACAAAGGGAGTGAGCGCGGCACAGCGCCGGGCGATAACAGACAAGGCAGTGCTCATCGCAGGGACCATCCTACTCCTGTTCTTTATAGCATCCAACAAAATATTCAACGTGCTTGGGATCGGACTGCCATCATTTATGATCGCAGGAGGGATAGTGCTGCTGATACTTGGGATAGAAGGCGCGCTAGGCATCTCATTTCAGAAGAGCAAGGAATCAGAAGACGTGCACGTGGCGGCGGTCGTGATAGGCACGCCGCTCATCACAGGACCAGGGACGATAACCAGCATGATAGTCCTTGTAGAGACAAAAGGATACCTAGTGACCGGAGTGGCCGGACTCATGGCATTGATCGTGACATGGGCGGTGCTGAGGTCAGCCAACACCATCTACAAGCACGCAGGAGAGAAGAACATCGAAGTCTTCTCAAGGATAATGGGACTGCTAGTCATGGCAATAGCGATAGAGTTCATCGCGCGCGGGATACTAAAGATAGTTGCAGGGGTGTGAAAATCGTGAACAACCCACAACCCGATCAGATGAGACACCGAACAAACTTTTAAATACGCCATCGTCGAGAGACTGGGACGATGAAGCGCCACCATCATACACACATCCGGCTCGCCTATATCATAATCCTTTGCGCACTGGCAGTCAGCGGAGCCTGGCTGTTCATCAATCAAGGCCCGAGCGCGCCGCCACCTGTCCCGGCTTACCTGTCAGCGCCGGACAATTCTTTAGGAGAATCCGTGAGCGTGATCCTGTTCCCAAACGCCTCAACTCGGATCAACCTGACATTAAACGAAGCCGCCACAGGCGCCAGATTAAGATTCTCGGGAACAGCAACAGACCTCAATGCAGTCATGGGCGGAAAGAACATCCTACAATCAAACGGAAGGCTGGCAGGAGACATTTTCGTTACAGACTTCGCGGCGCCCACGATATACGATGCCAAGGACGCTCCATTTCTCGACTTGAACCACAACGGAATCGCTGATGATTACGAGAGAAGGCACAGGCTCACAAGCCAGCAGATTCAGGCAGTCAACTCCCTAGACAACATGACCCCTTTGCGAAAATACGAGTATTACGCCAAGACCGGACGGGAGATCGATCCCATACGCATCGACACAGACGGAGACGGAATAGAGGACGCGACAGAGGCAAGCATAGGGACAGATCCGATAAACTATCTAAACACCCCAGTCCACAGCTTCGCAGAGACGCCATACTTCTTCGCGCAGAACGAGATACTATCAGACCCTAGACTGATTGTCTATTGGTCATTCGACGTGCCAAGCCAAGAACAAATGGGGCGCGCCCCATTAGCGCTGTTTAACAACACCTACATCGAGCCGGGACCGAACGGGATGGCCCTGCACCTGAACAACAAATCACAAGGAGCAAGGGCCGCCCCAAACAATATATTCGATGACATCAACAACTTCACACTATTCTCATTGGTCAACACGGCAGACAACAGGTCAAGATATGTGGCTTACTTCACGATGCCTGACGACAAGATCGCGATAGCAATGGACTTTGGAAGCGGACTGCCAGCGTGCGAAGCCACAATCAACGGCACAACCTACCGCGCCCAGACCCACGCATGGAGAGCAATAGCTGACAATTGGAACCATATGATACTATGCGAAAGAAACGCAGACCGGCTTAGAGTCTATCTAGATGGGAAGATGGAGGACGAAGAGATCGTGCCGACAGAACCAGTCAAAGCGTACGGGACCACAAGGATAGGCGTGCAAGCGAACACCACCAACCAGTTCTACGGGCTAATCGACAGCATCGCTTTGTATAACGACACGCTCAACCCAAGCGAAGTCGAACACCTGTTCTCCATAATGTACTTTGGCCAGGATTTCGATGCAGACGGGATGGGAGACCAGTGGGAGATCAAATTCGGCCTGTCACCTAGAATCCCAAGCGACGCGATGAGAGATGACGACCAGGACGGATTGACAAACCTACAAGAATACCAGTACTACTTAATGACCGACCGCATGATCGACCCAAAGAGCTCAGACACGGATTCAGACGGATACTCAGACCTCGCAGAGAAGACCTATGGAACTGATCCCACAGAATCGGCAGACTATCCCGGCCTTGCAATCGACACGACACGCGACTCTGATGAAGACCGGATGCCTGACTGGTGGGAGCTAAAGGCCGGGCTGCCAATTAGGATAGCTGACGCAGACAAAGACAATGACAACGACGGTCTGACCAACCTGGAAGAATACTCTTACTACACCAGGACAGGACGCACGATAAACCCTGCCGACTCAGATAGCAACGACAACGGACTCAAGGACGGCGAAGAGCTCGCAAGGGGAGCAGACCCATCAAGCGCGCCTGAGAGAACAGTATGGCTGAACCTGCCGGCGCGGTTCCAGATAGACCTGCCTCGCGGCGCAAAGATCGTGTCAGCTAAAGCGACGATAGAGGGGGACGCAAGGGTCACACTTAGCAATCAGGAAGACGAATGGCAATACCTGGCGGTCGGAACAGTGGACATATCACGTCTAGTGAAGACAGACTGCCAAACACATTACTGCAGGAGTGTGATCGCAGTCAGGAAAGAGAAAGAGGCAAGCAACCTGAGCAGAGCGGTGATCCGCGGGATCGAAGCGGTGTACAAGCTAGACCCTGAAGAGACAGACCCGCTGCCAGTATGCCCATCATACCCCTGCACAATACCCCTGACAGTTAGGTCCACTTCAGCAGGGAACATCACGATATCGCTTAGCGGAGCGACTAGATGCGACGCCGAATGCCAGACGAGCGCGATGCTGCACTGCGGAGAAGAAGTCGCGTGCGAGACAGGAGGCAGATTATTGCGGAAGGCGCCCACACCAGAAGACAGAATCCGCGGAGCGCCAGTCGAGACCAAGACTATCCTATCAAGGCTCAAGATCCAGCTTATCGTGATTGGAGCTGTTGCGACAGGGCTTACGGCGGCATTGATCCACGTTTTCCTATCAAGGAGAAAGATGAGATCGCCTGAAGGGATATCGAGGACGAGGGAAGCGTACATAGATAACGCACGATCATACATCACATGCCAGACAGACAAAGGCCAATCCATAGAACACGCCACAGCGAGACTTATAGAGAGCGGATGGCCCGCTGAATACGTCGAAGAAGCTGCGAAGAGGATGCGACGGTAAACGGCGACGGAGAAATATCTTATCTCCAGTCAGATATCCACAAACATTTATAAATCAAAATATGAAGATGCGATGAATATGGCAGAAGAGAGCGCCAAGCCGTTCTACACTCCGCTAGCTGAATGTGGAGCAGCAAACCATCAAGAAGCGCAAGCATCAGCCACGCCACAGCAGACCACGGTAGCAAGCGCGCCAGCAGCCGGCCCTGTGAAAGCTGCGCAGACGCCGCACTTCTCGCCAGAAGTCTCAGGCAACCCCATCGTATCACAGTTCACCACAAGATACCACAGCGCCATCGCGAACGCGAAATCAGGCAAGGACAGCGACGCAAGGGCAGACTACAGCGAGATGCTAAAACTATACAACGCGCTAGTCGCGCTGCCAGATATGCATGACATGAACAAGGACATCGCACACTTCTGCCTCCAGGACGTCTACGACTCTATCGCCAAGAATTCCGACCCGAACGTGTCTCGCCTGTCTTTTGGCGCGCTGATCGGAATCACGATGCTGCTTATAGTCATCGGCGGAATAATCGCCACAAACCCAAGCATCGTCGGACTCGTGACAGGACTTGTGGTGAAAACACCAGCAGGGCCGCAATGGATCGGAGGAGAGCAAGCAGTCGTGATAACCGGCCCGACGACCATCCACATGGGATCGCTATTTGCGACCGGAGACCGGGCAGGACTGACATTCCTTGCCACATCGAGCAGCACGCTTGACGCGATCGTATCAGATGACTTCGTAACACTTGTGCCGAAGTACGGAGCCACTGGAACGACGCGCATCTATCTTGTCGCGGCGCGGTCCGACAACCCGAAAGCGATGACAAGAGCGCCAGTTGATGTGACTGTGGCAAAAATCACTTAATTTTCGCCTGCGGCGAAGTTAAGCGACTTTTAGAGTTTGAATGATTTATTTATAGATTGTTAGTGTACAGGTGAATTGGATGATAGGATCAGCAGCGACGGACAAGTTTACCGGGATAATAATCGAGGAAAGCCTCGAGAACAAAGATGTCTTGAAGATAGTGAAAATCATCAAGACCAAAGTAGAGACAGTCACTAAGAGACATCAGTCACCCTGGATCAAACAATGGACATTGCACACGGTAGAGATACCGGAAGGCCAGGCTGATGATGTCGCGCAAGAATTGAGCACATCACTTGACTCGAAACACGAATGGTACGCCGACTTCAAGAACGAGAAGACCCACTTCATAATATTCCGAGGCCGCGTGTTCAAGATAGACCGGACGAACAAAGAGCAATATGAAGAAGCGACAAGATACGGGATATCGATTGGGATACCGGATTATCAAGTAGATTTCGCGCCGCTTGTCAGGAAATGGGAGAGGTAGCCTTGAGACGACCAGTTGCCAAATGAGAGGCTTTTGGAATTTGTCACGAAACCTCAATGATCAACCGCTTCTTCGATTCCGGATGGACAGATACTTCCTTGCCCTGATCCAATCCCATGAAGTCAGCGATGTTCTTGGCGATCTTTATGTCCAATGAATTGCCGACCCGGCCCACCTTTGTGCGAGATTGCAATCCCCATAATTTTTTATCTTTACTCGCTTGTGTTATTTTATCGCTTTCCTCCATACTAAATAGCTGCTCGCCGCACTTCTCGCACACTTCTGCTTCGAACATCCCAAGCAGGACGCCAAGCTGGCGGTGCTCTACTTTCTTGATGACAACCTTGCCGCCGCACTCGTCGCATGATTTTGCCATGTCAGATCACTCGATATAAACTGTCTTGACCTTTATAACTCCATCGGGCTGCACCTTGTACGCCACCTTGAGGTAAGTGAAACTGGCGAGCCATCCCTCGGTTTGCCGCGATTTGGCGCCCTGTTGCACACATCGGATAACCTGCTCTTTCTCTATCCCGAGCAGGTTCATCCTCTCCTGCGCGTGATTCGTTATCACAATCCTCATCGTGGCCTCGCATTACTACTTGTTATAACCTGTTATTATTTAAAGGTTCCTTATTGGAACATCGAAGGGGTGCTGACTCCAAGAACTTTTCCTTAAAGTAGAATAAGGTGTTATATAACGCGTCCCGAGGTTCACTTGCCTTTCCCGGCCTTCTCCCAGAAAAAATTAAACTGCTTGCGCATGGTGTCGGCGAGGTCGGGACTATCTATTATGATGGCGTGGTAGGGGACTGACTGGATGAAGTAGGCGACCCGATCGCCGTATATCATGTAATACGCATTGCCGATTAGGGCAGGATCGATCTCACGATAATGGGTCGTCGGGTTCTTCACGCGAAAACCCCCTTTGCGGATGATGATGTTCTCGTGGATGCCCTTCTCCCGGATTATCGTGAGGTACTGATGGAGATAGATTGGCTCGATCTCTTCGGTGAGCAGCCGGTCATCGACGCCGAAGACCAGGATGAGATCGCCCTTCTTGACGATGGAGGTGACATCTTTTAACAACGTGCGGAAACAACGCCTGCCACGATGGACCTGAACATCGACTGCTCCGGCCTGAGCTGCGAAGAGCCTGTTCAGACCCGGCACTATCGCCTGCAATGATTCCACCTTGTATCGGAGGATCTCCACAAGAGCCTCAGGCTTGACTGCCTGGTAAGAGCGCTTTCCTTCAACATTTAGGACCGAAACTATACCTTTCTCGAGCATCCGGTCCAATGAGTCATACGCTGATGGGCGGTGCAGGCCTGCCTTGGCAGCTATATCCGACGGCGACAGGGATCCTGCCTTGAGAAGGAGGATGTAGATGCGAACCTCATTCTCGGTCAACCCCAGTTCCCGGAGCTCTTCTTCGAACATAAATCGTCTAGAATCAGAGGTATATAAATATCTTTCGTATCAATTCATACGACAAAAAATTAAGTAGTTCACTTATCTTTAGTAGTAACATCGAGGTGAGTGAGATGACAAAAGACTACTTAACAGCATATACTCCGATATTGATCAGCCTATCCATCGCAGCAATCCTCTTATCAACTGGGTGCTCAAGCAGCCAGACCACAGGAGCGGCGATCCTTGATCCTATCGTGATAGGATGGAGCGGATCACTGACAGGCGACACAGCGAAAGTCGGAATACCAAACAAGGAAGGGGTGGAGACTGCAATTGATGAGATCAACAAGAACGGGGGAGTAAACGGGAGACCCTTGCAGCTGATAGCTGAAGACGACCAGTTTGACACAGTCAAATTCCAGACGAACTACAACAAACTAGTAAACATCAAAGGAACCAAAGCAATTATCAGCCCCACATATGGAGGACTGCTAAGCATAGCAGAACAGGCAAAAAAAGACGGCGTCATAGTGATCGACTCGCTGGACACAAGCGACGAGCTGGCAAATGCTGGCGACAACATATTCGCGGCAGGGGTGAACGACGAGATGATCGGATGGACCCTCGCGGAGTTCATCCCGCCCAATGAGACAGTCACAATAATCCAAGACGCCCAAGAGCCGTTCATGGAACTAATGACTGACTCGTTCACTAAGAGATTCACCGGAAACGTGTCGCTAATAGAGAAATACGACCCGGCAGACCACGACTCAAGGACGCTCGCGCTAAAAGCCAAAGATAGCGGAGCGACAGTCGTGGCGCTCTTCGGATTCGACGAGACCGGACTGATCGCGAAACAAGTCAAGACGATCAGCCCAGGCATGAAGATAGTCGGCGTGGACACATTTGCCACAGAAGGATTCAGAGAAAACGCCCAAGGCGAGCACGAAGGCGCTTACTTCACCAACTGGGACCTGTCAGACAGCGCAGAAGCTATCGCGTTCAAAGAAGCCTATGAAAAGAAGTTCGGCAAGCCACTTGACTCACCTCTCTACGCCGCCACAGGACACGACGCGATGCTAGTAGTCGAGAAAGCGCTTCGGACAGGCGGAGAACTAAAAGACGCGCTCTACAAAGTCAAAGACGTGAAAGGAGCGAGCGGAAACCTCACCATGGACGCTGACGGAGTGGTGAGGAGCATAAAGGAGACGATGTTCCGTTATAAGGATGGGAAGATTATGAAAGCAGAAAGATGGGAATGAGGACCCCCTATCATCTTTTCAACAGTCAGATATGCTTTTAAATCGACATCGGATCGCCAAAGCATGCCCATACTATCACTTGACCACCTGATCCTCGCTGAACAGAAAGGACTGATCCGGGTCTCTGACAGGCTTGACTTCAACCCGTTCTCACTAGACATACGATTAGGAACACTCTACAGACACAAAGAAGACACGCACATAGAGAAGCAGAGACGGCTGCAAGACGACATCGATGAAACATCACAAGAATACATAGACCGGTTCCTTGAAGAAGTGAGCATGCCCAAAGACGGGATGATTGTGACCCCTGACGACTTCTTCTTATGGCAGCCAAAAGAGACTATAGCGTTGAGCGCAGGGATATCCGCGGATATCGCTTCGCGTAGCAGCTACGCGAGGCTCGGGCTCATGGCGCAATCAGTCGATGACGACCTGCGAGATGACAGGAGAGCTCGGAAATTCCGACCGCTAATCACACTAAAACCGTTAGGAGCATCTGTGCTGATAAAACCAGAAGAACCACTCGCACAGATCATATTCAGGACAGACCCCGGGTACGTGACAAAAGAAGAGATGAAAGAATTGATATCACAAGAAGAATTCCAGATAACCAGAAGAGAGCAGACCACAACGCCACTGTCCAACCTCACGCAAGAGCTGAAACAACAGATCGACGAACTTGGAGCGATGGTATTGACCATAGGTCCAACCGTGAAGATATACAACGGAAAGACACTCATACCCGGCAAAGACAACACAGGATGCTTCGACACGGCAGAACTGAGATATGATCGGCCGCTGAGATTGCCAAAGAGGACATTCTACATCAGCGCAAGCGAAGAATCAGTATCAATACCAGAATCATACATCGGAAAAGTATCAGAAGGAAGCATGATCAGCTCATTGCAAAGGTTCAGGCAGACTGGCCACAAAAGATACGCGCCCCTGCCACTGATGGCACACCCAAACGCGCCCAACATCGGACCGAAGAACGTGTTTAAAGGAGTCATCACATTCGAGAATGTCGTGATGGGGATCTGCGACGGAAGACCATGCACAGACAGGCAAGTGAGCAGCCGCGTGGACATTTACAGAGGCATGAGGCAATCATACATATACCTCGAGCGACTGAGCTGCCCCGTATCCAACCCCAGAGAATCCAGATACAAAGGACAGAGCGAAGCGACACTTTGCAAGTTTTGACAAATACCACAGACGAATCCTCGACGGAACCAACACCCCCAAACGTTTATATATTAGATAGCGACGCGAAACACCATGCCTGGCGTGGTAACCAAGCATGAATGAAGGGGGATAGACATTGAAGCGCAACAAACTCATCTGCAGCGCATCCATAATTCTTGCAATGCTCATCGTGATGATGCCAGTCTCTTTCGCGCAGATGTCTGAACTCACGCTGACACGCTATTCCGGAAGCCAGACCAACAAGAACGGCTATTATCGACCAGATGAAGGAATGGCGCTAGAAGCGCTGGCGAGCAGCTCGATAGACCCAAACGGCATACAAGCCGACCAGCTGCGCCTCTACATCGACGGGACAAGGAACCTGCCATTCCAGACCTGTGAGCTCCAATCAGGGATCCAATACAAATGCTCACTTAGCGCGAGCACGACCCCCGCAGCCGGGACACACCAATTGCAGGTGCGTATGTACCAGGACGCAGACAAGTTCGCTGAAGGCGCTGTGCCCATCATAACAAGAACAGCCCAATTCACAGCAGACTCGCTTGGAGGACAGGCGACAGACATTCTAGTCGTGCCAGGAGAGACAAAAGACGGAAGGATGCAGATTAGATGGACCGCCATCGACCGCGCGCTGCCATACACACCGCAAGGGGTCTGCGCAGGGATAGACAAAGTGGAACTCCTGCTCGACGACATCAACGCGGCGCCATTTAGCACTACACAAGGAGACGGCACATGCAGGATGCAAGGAGTGCAAGCCCAGACATTCTCAGGATTATCGAACGGAGTGCACACCATCATAGTCAAGGTCACTGACAAATTCGGACAGGTCGGACCACTTGCCCCGACAGCATTCCTCATGGACAACACAGTCCCAGGAGTCCAGCCAGGCACAGCGACAGTCACAGACAGCGACACAGGAGCCACGATCAACTTCGTCAGGTCTAGCGTCGTGACGTTCGCGGACGTGCAGATAAAACTCACCAAAGCCAACATGACGGTCGCGAACGTCCGCGCAGACTTCCGATCGATGACCACAATCGGAGGGTACGAAGACAGGGCGGCGGATTTAGCGCAAGACTACACATACACATGGAGACGGGTCCCGTTACTTGGAATGACATCATGCAATATATTGATGAAAGCCACAGACTCGCTTGGAAACACAGCTAGCAGCACAGCGCCGTGCAGCGTATTGAATGATGATATCGGACCTGCAGTCGCGGCAATCGAGACAGGAGTGAAAGACACCAACAACACGTACTACATTGGAAAGAACGGGACGCTCTTCATAACATTCACTGATTCAGGCATCGGGCTCAACGCAACGACAGCATTCGCAGGGCTTGGCGAAGTCATAGGCAGGTCACCAGCGCCAGCGACAGCCTGCGACGCCAACGGCAACACCTACAGATGCAGATGGGACATGACACCGACTCGGCCAGACGGGATAAAAACACTGACAGCCCACAGGAGCACGACCGACTTGCTAGGCAACCCACTGCAGGCAGAAGCCAGCCTTAAAGTGACACTCGACACAGTGAACCCAATCATAACCAGCGTGACACAAAGGCTAGTCGAAGGACCCTCCGGCGGAATGTTCGTGCCAGTGCGAGGCAGCAACATCGAATTCACGCTCAACGGGACAGGATTCGACCCAGGCCGGGTGACAGTCAACCTGACCGGACTTGGCGGAGACGCAGCCGCGCAGATGGCCTGCTCAGGAAACAGCTGCACAGCAGTCACAGGCATCTCAGTATCAGGACCGCTCGACGCGAGAGTGACATTCATAGCGTCAGACTCAGCAGGAAACGCAGCAAAGACGCAGCTGGTCGTGCCTGTCGCAGGCATATTGAACGCGACGCCGGCCTATTGGGAGAACAACGCTCGATGCTCGCCGCTAATCGACAGGTCAACAACGACACTGATACAGCAGAAACTCTACTGCGACAGCAACCTCCAAACCAGCAACCCATGGGCGAAACCCATTGCGATAAACTTCCCAGGCATCAACAGCTGCACAGGAGACATCAGCAAGCTCATATCTAACATCGACGGAATCAACATGGGGACCAGCCTGCATCCCACATTCGGGCTCACACTCTACACCGCAGAATACAACTACAACCAATTGTCAGTCACATGCCCTCTTGAGATAATGACCATGATCAACCAATCCGGCAAGATAATGGTCACCCCATACCCCGAGATCGAGAACGTCACGATGCAAGTCGGGTTCTACAACCTGCCGCTGTCTGAGATGGACAAGAACATCAAGCAGCAGGTCGACGACGCAATCAAAGACGCGAAAGAGAACCTGAAATGGATAGGGACGCTTGAGAAATTCTTCGACCTAGCAAGCAAGATATGCAACCTAAAAGTCGTGATCACTAACCTGATAGAAGGCTTTAACGCCATAAAGAACCTATTTGGAGCAGGGGCATTGACATCATTACCCGGGACGCCGACGCGAGAGGTATTGAAAGCTAACTATGTGAAGTTCTGCGCAGCCGAGCAAAAAGCGAGCGCAAAGCACGAGAACATGCTCGGGTTCCTAGACAAGCTATGCGACTTCGTCAACTGCAGGTCATCGCAAGAGGACGCGACAGGATCAGGGGCAGGATCATACCTCGCCAAACTAGGAGGGGGCGCCGCGCACTGCAAGAGCGTACAGGCCACGCTTGGCGCTCTTGGCGGGGCGAACGGGCTCAATATACCCGACGTGCAGAACAAGTACACTTATCTAGGCGGCGCAGGAGCGTCGATAGACATCAAGAACAGCCTCATCATGAGCTCTGTCTGCCTTTGCGTGCCAGGCATAATCCACAACGTCAACAAGATGAGAGAGATAAAATGCCAGTACGCGCTTTGCATGCTGCGCGAAGTCAAGGACGGCGGACTGCCACCATCATACTGCAAGGACCTCGAGTCCTATGAATACTGCAACTTCCTCGTAGGCGATGCGTTCTCGATACTGCCCATATTCAGGCTATGGGACCAGACGATGAACATACTCAAGAACGTATTTGCCAACCCGTTCGAAGCTATCCCTGTGCTTATCGGGCTCAAATGCAAGGACATGTGCGACTCGCCAGAGAAGCTCGCCGCGCACAACTCATGCATGATACCGAAGACTTTGGCGAAGATAGGGGACGCGATAGGATCGGTCCGGTCCATCAAAAATCTGAAGGATTACATCACCCCCGGAGCAGGAGGATTCTGCGAACAACTCGACAAACTAGTCCCAGACACCAACTCGACAAGCTCGAGCACTTCTGTGTTTGGGGGGTTGATAGGATAGAGAAAAGAGAGACGATACATCAAGGAACGATAAGGTCACAATTATAGAACCAGAAGAAAATGAACGACTGAAGGGTAAGATGGCAAATAATAAGACTAACAAAAGGATGGCAACATTAGCCGCGATAGCTCTAGCCCTCTCACTCTTACTGATGCCCGCCTCGGAGGCTGCGATGGCAGAACCGACTAAGCCAAACCCGCCTTCATCTATCGAAGGACTGACCACGCCTATAACCACTACACAGAACAGCAATACCGCGACTGGAGGGGACAGCAACACGAACACCGGGACTAATAGTAACACCGCCGGAAACACCGACATCAACACAAATTCGAACACAGAAGGCAACACCAACGAGCAAGCAAGCACGGCAACCATAACAACCTCCACACTGACGATCAATCCAGAAAGGCCATGGTATGAAGGATGGTTCACAGACGCGCTAGGATGGACAACACCGCCTGCGACGGGCTGGAGAGTGACCACAACACCAGCACCCTCACAGACACAACAAACCCCAGCCCAAACAACAGGACAGCAAGACCAACTAGCAACACAGAACAGCAACTCGAACTCCGGAGCGAACAGCAACACCAACACGGGCGCCAACAGCAACACCGCCGGAACCACAAATTCAAACACTGCAGGCAGCACAAACACCGCAGCAAACACGAACCAGCAGACATCACAATCTAATTCAAACACAAATGTAGGGCCTGCAGCAGGAGCGCCAAGACAGGAACCTCCAGGATCAACAGCAGCAGCGCAGACACCAGGTACACAACCGCCCGCCACTCCCCCAGCAGGACCTATAGTCCCAATGCCAGGAGCTCCGCCAGCCGGAAGCGCGACAGTGAGCTCAGCCAACCTGCCTAACCCTGGATCCCCTGAAGAGCTAAGAGCATACCTCGCAGCCCACCAGCCCCCTTCAACCACCGGGACGGCATCAGGAAGCCAGCCGCCACGCCAATTATCACCACAAGAAGCATTGCACGAAGTCGAGAAGATGAAGAACCAGGCAATATCAAAGCAACTCAAGGAAGTCCAAGAAGGACTAACCAACAACAGACTCACGCTCGAAGAAGCGCACAAGAAGATAACAGACCTCACAACATTCTGGGGCATGCAGGCAGACAGCAAAGAATATACTAATGCACTGCAAGTATTTCGAGACGCTGCCAAGGGCAGACAGATCGACGCAGAGAGGACAGCGCTTGACCGCGGAAAGACCTACGACCAGATGAGCAAAGCAGAGCAAGACCTGTTCAACAACAAGGCAGAATTCGAGACAGCAGTCAAGCAACTCAGTCAGAACCGTGACCGGCTAGTCAAGAACAGCGCAGACTCTCTTGTACACGTCTACGACGCGGTCAGCTGGGACAAACTCACTGAAACCCAAAAAAGGTACTTCACAGACGACGTGAAGAACCCAGCGGCATTCTTGACAGCAAGACAATCGGCCATGTCGACACTCACACCTGATGAAAAAGAATATCTGACAAAAAGAGACGAATACATAGCAAAGGACGCAGCGCTAAAAGAACTGAGCGCACAAAGAGGGAAAGAGAAAGACCCTGAGAATCGGAAAAGCCTAGATGAACAAGTGAAAGCCGCACAAGACAGCGTGAAAGCCGCATTCGACACATACCGCGGACTGCAAGACAAAGCGATTGGCGCGGCGTACAAGAGGCAGGCAGAAGAGATCACCACCCAGATAAAGACGCTCTCAAGCGAAGCAGACGCCATGGAACCAGGAACTAAGAAGAACGAGCTTGAGAAGAAGATAGCATCGCTTGTATCACAGCAGCAGCAACTAGACTTCAAGGCAAGGGCTGCCACAGGAGACCTCACAATCGCGGAACGACTCAACGAATTCGTCAAAGGCTACAGCGAATTTAGCGGACTCGGGCAATTCTCAGCATTATTCATCGACGACAAAGACATGGCCAAACGAAGGCAGGAAGCAGAAGACCTCTTTTGCAACACACTCATGATAGGCGGGACCGGATGCTGGACAAGCAAAATATGCGAAAGCTCGATCGACGCGACAGTCGGCGGCACAGCAGTAGTCGCGAAAGCAGCATCAGGCGAGCCACGAGGAGCGGCGAGGATACAAGCAGACAAGAGCCCGCCAGCCCTATTCTATAACGAGACGACATACACAACCACCTCAACTATATTATACCGCGTCAGCTACTTCCTGACCAACATCAACGAGGAGACCATGCACTACAACCTCGTATTCTACAACGCAGATGGAACCACACTGCGCGCTTTTGTCAAGGACAAGGAGCTCGCGCCAGGACAGAGCGACTCGCGGATTAGATCGAGCGCGATCGTCAAGCACTCCAACAAAGAATACGTCAAGGCCTGCCTCACATTCAACCCAGGCATAGTCAAGCTCACCGGAGGCAAGACAAAACAAATATGCAGCAACATAGCCAGCTACCGCGGAGAAGCCACAACCACACCCAACGCGCAACCCACACCGAGCGAGCAAGCCGCGGCAGGAACCGAAGGGACAACATCAACAGGCGCTGGCAGGACAAGCGGAGCCAGGCCGCCGCAGGACTTTGATGGGTTTTGAAAGAGAAAAAATATAGGTATAACATGGAAGGGAAAAAGCTCATGAAACTACTCCAGAACACCCTGCTCGCGATTCTGATAATGATGCTGACTTCCGGACTCGCTGAATCCAAGATGCGCGGGCAGGATATTCCTGTGGATGCGGTTGATTTAACAGACTCTAACAATTCCGTTCTTGGCAATTCAACACAGGTTCCTGATGATGTATTTGATTTGACTGATTCGAACGACACAGTTAGTGTCAATGGCGACTTTATTTATTCTAGAAAGATTCCATCACGCAGTCGCGAGATACTATCGCTGCTAAGCGGGCATCAAGATGTTGATCTTATAATAAGGTACAAAAAAGGAGCATCGTTTGAGGAGAAAGGGCTCATAGAAAAGAAGCTTGGCAGGATTGGAGCGGCCAAAGCGCGAGGGAAAAAGTCAGATATATCCTCATTTGTGGATGATCAGTCTGTCGAAAGTGTCGAAGTTGACCAGCCGATGACTTTGTCTTTTGAATCCGTGCCTTGGAACGTCAATTTGACAAACGCACCGATAGCATGGAACCTCACAAAAGGCAACGGCGTGTCGATCGCCATACTTGATTCTGGGATTGCGCCGCATCCAGATTTACAGATTGCTGGCGGGACGAGTGTGATTAGCGATAATTATTCTGATACGTATGGCCATGGGACTGCGGTTGCGGGAGTGTTGTCAGCCAGTCTCAATGATGAGGGGCTTGTTGGCGTCGCGCCTGAGGCGGACATCTATGCTGTGAAAATCACAGATGGGCCTACGGGGATGATTAGTGATGCGCTTGCAGGACTTGATTGGGCGATTACTAATAATATGTCTATAATAAGTATGAGTTTTGGGTTCAGTGAGTACTCTCCGGCTTTTGCTTCAGCAGTTCAACAAGCCTATACAAACGGCGCCTTGCTTATAGCAGCAGCAGGAAACGAAAACGGAGAGATAGATTTTCCCGCTCGATATGACTTGGTTATCGCGGTAGGATCGGTTGATTCCAATCTTGAGAGAGCATCAACAAGCAATTATGGACCTGAATTAGACCTAATAGCCCCTGGAGATGAAATTAACACAACTTCGTTGAATAGCGGTTATTCAATTCTCTCCGGCACATCACTTGCTGTGCCTCACGTCGCAGGGATAGCGACACTAATTAAATCCGCAAACCAAACACTAACCAATACGGAAATTCGCAACATCATCCGAAATGCCGGCCAGGACCTAGGAGAACCCGGAAAAGATGATTACTATGGACATGGTCTTATACAGTACTCAACATTCCTGAACCTCACAGTCATCGAAGAACTACCCACTTATTACACAATCTACAACCTATCTTATGTCAACGATTCCCAGCAGCTTACCTACTGGAAAAACGGAAACGGAAGCTACCAACAAGAAAACTTCACAATCGGACTATTCCTAATCAACATCACACGAGGAAACCGCACCGGGGTTGAAATAATCAACGTCACAAACAATGGAACCATCCAACTAAAAACACCATACATCTACTTCGACGACGACTTCACAATAGACTCCTCCACCGCCATCGATGGAAAAGCATTCGTCAACGACCGACTGCAAACTGAACTGTTCAACTCGGACGTAGAAACAGACGCCTACTGCTTCGACTTCACAAATGACGACGTATTCGACAAATGCGGATACTACTCATCAGACGAATTAACCTCCTGCATCGACTACGCCAACACACTAACCGGCGACCTGAAAGCATTCTATAACGTCTGCGAAGGATACCCAAACAACTGCGTCGAAGACCCAGACTTCAACATACTATGGAACCTAACCACCACCTCAAAAACATACCACAACACCCAAATGGTAAGCTACAACGACTGCGACAACAGCGCAAACGAACGAGACTGGAACCAAGACATGGAATGGTACTACGTATTCGACCAAAGACGAGCATACTGCACATCAAACACAACCTATAAAATGGACGGACAATACTCAACAGGCGCATGGAACACATACAAAAGCACCCTAAACTGCGGCTCAGGCACCACCTGCGATTACAGTGTAGACAATGAAGTAACAACCACCAACCGAAGCACATCAATCAACCCATGCAGACTAAACCAAGGACAAACCTGCACAGCGTCAGAACAATGCCTAAACGGACTAAACTGCAGCAGTAGCATATGCACGAATATTACAACAACGAACCAAACAGATTTACAGATAATCGAACTAATCCCCATTCAAGTTTTACCGAACGTTCCAATGATACTGGGCAAATCAGGATATGTGATTGTAAGGGTATTCAATAACGGCACAATGAGCGCAACGGGAAACGTAAGCGTCTCATTTAATGGCGATTCACTCACTAAAACATTAGACACCACCAACCCACAACTCATTCCCTCGAACCAAAGTGCAGTATTCAAATTCAATTTTAAACCAATAAGTCAGGGTACAAATTTATTCATCAATGCAACAGTGGTGACTTCATGACAATTAAAGTGAGCCAATGGATAATAACAATTTTGCTATTAGTAACTATATTAATAATCGCCCTATTTGCTCTATCGATCAACACTCCGGAAAAGATTATTGCTCCAGAACCAGAGATGTTTTCAAACACCCTTATCGCATCATTCCCCCACTCAGAGCGAGATACCTTCCTAAGGAATTCCTCTATTGCTGAACTCTTTGCTAGACCAATACATCGTTATGATCCGGCTATACACTGCTTTAGCTATACAGTGCCGCGCCCGGTATGCAAATGTCCTTACGGTTCAATTGAATATGGTAGCGAACCTGGATTTAATCCCCCACTTGGCGGCGAATGCTTACCCCCATTGTGCCTGTATGTGAAAAGCTATTCCTATGCAGGAGACCCAGAATATGATCAACTTATTGTCCCCAATTACATCGCTTGTGTAACAGCAGTTTTTTTAGATAGACCTAGCCTTTGCGGTGGGCTACCTTCCAATGAACGCGATTATTGCTACCTAAGCCTGAAACATTACACTGGAAACGCTTCTTTTTGTGGATATGTCAATTCAACAGATTATAAGCAACTATGTACTGGTGAACAACATGATTAAACGGTTTGTGATCCTTGCTTGTATGTTACTCATTCTCACCGCAGGAGTTTGCGCAGTTTCGGATAGTTCTCCGGCAAACAACCTCAAGAACACTACTGTAAATGTTCTTGCGATGCCTAACCTGTCTATCGTTTTCGTACCATATGTTAATCAATCAAACGACAATATCGAGAACTATACTTCATTGGCGATAGAGCAGCAGGCTTTCCTTAAACAAATATATCCCTTACCAGATTCAGTTCAAACTATCATTGTTCGATCGCCATTTGTCACCACGTTGAACCCATGGATCAGAGGGGATGCTCCATCTGAATTATCCAAACAGATTATTATTGCCGGCCAGCACCCCACGCGTGTGGTCGGGATCGCATCAAGGTCATTATACAAAGGGTCAGGGTTTAGTAGCCCTTTCCAGCCAGGAGGAGTGGTGTCTGGAATCAACCCAATTTTAACGACAACTGCAGCGCATGAAATTGCCCATACGTATTACTTTTGTGATGAATATTCTGAGGCAGAATGGAATTACGGAAAGTCGATTCTCAACAATCATAAGTTAATATGTCTTAATGGCGACGGAAACAAAGATGGGCTTTTTGATGATCTATGCAAAGGATCTATCGCCGGACAAAACACGTGTCCCGTCGAATCAGAACAAATTGTTCTTGAAACTTTTTTTAGCACATTAAACATTTCCAACGTTTCTAATGTGATGGGAGCTAGGATTAACTCCACCTCATCGACATTCCGTAGATGGATCGATAACGAAACGTATATCAAAATGATAACCCAACTCAATAAGACGCTCCAAAATTCTTCCAAGCAAATGATTGTTATCTCAGCCTCCGCGAATACCACCTTTTCAGTTTCGCCAAAAGGATTCTATGTAATCCAATCATTATACGAATCCTCTCAAGACGATTTCTTAACAGGAAATCTTAGCGTAGTGACCTTGGACTCCTCTGAAAGAATCCTCTCGCGGATATACATCGATCCGCGGTCGGCTATATTTGGTGAAGAGGGGAATCTATCAGAAAGCAATTCCACAGAACTGCTCATAGTCCTCCCATTCGAAAATGTTTCTTCAATCTTGTTTATCAATAATATTACCAATACCACAATTAGCCAGCGAACCGTATCTCCAAATCCGCCCCTCACAATTTTAAGCATAGATGTTCCATTCCCCACACTTCAGAGAGGAAGACTTCTATCAATACACTGGAATTCAACAGATGATGATAATGATCCCTTATTATTTACAGCGTTGATCAATGATGGAAACTCATCAATTTACTCTCCCATATTCCCAGAAATAAACCAGACAAATATTACTTATAACTCTTCCACACTCCAAGAAGCAGCAAATTATATCATCCAATTGCTCTCAACAGACGGAGTTAACACCAATGTGTCTTATTCAGGAAATTTCTCTCTTCGAAACCCTCCAGAAGCGACTAACGTCTCCAAGCTAAGCAACATCAGCTCCACGCAAGTCTATGCGTTTCTTATCAATGCCACTTCGATATTTAATTTCTCAAACGTCTCCTGGACATTGAAGGCCGGATCAAACGTCACAATAAATAATATAATTCCCTTCAATCTCACTTCAGGGACCAATGTTCAGGTCTTTGTGGAATTCAACGCTACAAACGAGACAGTCACCGAGGCTAACGTCACTGTCACTAGCGAGAACCTCACAGGGTTTGCTTATCTTAGGTTCCCTCGGGGGGTCATTTCTGTTGAGAATTTCACGCAATTGGCTTCTTCGGGTAGCGTGAAGATCTTCGAAGTGATTGTGCGCAATACTGGCGACTTGGATATCCCCGGGGTCAATTGGGCGTTCAATACCGGGGATAATCAGGGAACGCAGACTATTTATTCAACGTTCCAGTTCAATCTGTCTAGCAATCAGTCAATTAGGATGTATGTCGAGTATAATTACTCGAATACTAGCGGGACGCACGAGGCGACAATAATCCTTAACTCTACACAATCAAACGCTCAATCAGCCATCAATGTGAGCTTTGCGTCAAGCGGCATTACTATCACTAGTTTTGGGGCTCTTGGGCAGTCCCGATTCAATACAACTTTCGAGCTTTTAGTCCAGAACACTGGCGCGCAAAAAGATTCAAACAGCTGGAGTGTCAATACCGGGGATGCTGTAATCCAATCGGTCATTGGATATAACTTATCAAGCAATCAAACTATCTATGTCTTCATTGAGCATAATTACTCGCGTTTCGGGCAGTTCAGTCCGGCGGCAAACGTCAACACAGACGAGGACACTGAAACAACTAGCGTGAACATCTCCGAATTCATAATCTCTAACCTTTCGTCGTTGGTAGAGTCTGGACTTAACAGGACGTTCGAATTCTTCATCGTAAACATCTGGGGGCCGACCTTAGCGGCAAACTGGACACTAAACACCGGTATAGATAGCACGAGCAACATATACTCCATTTCATCCAACAACAGCAAGAATGTAACTGTGTACTTTCAATACGATTACCCATCGCTGCAGAATAGGACAATTACTGCGATGGTCTACACCAACCAGAGTAATCACACTCAATCGATAAATATATGAGGTTAACACTCACGAGGTGGAACACAACATGAAAACAACAAAAAACAACACACTAACAACGATGAAGATTCTTATCATATCTTCCCTAATGCTAACACTGGTAGCGCTGAGCTCACAGGCACAATCCATAGACGACTACATCAAGATACTAGGACCAGCAAACTACTCTTGCTTCGGATACCAACCAAGCTGCATGGATAAAACAATACAATTATGCAACAAAGGAGCAAGCACCGCTACACTCGACAAGAACACATTCAGATACGACTTTGGACGCACAGAAAACCTAGAGCGCATAACACTCCAGAAACAAACGAATAACATAATCACCACACTCGAAGAAACTGATTACAACGACATGTCATGTTCAAGACTAATCAGAAACAACCTAACCTCAAATTTAGAAGAAAAACCTGCACCATGCACTAAAACACGGACTATCACCACACCCAACCTCACCAAAACACCGCTCGCAATTGACTCAAACGGCAGATTCGCCGACACAATCAATATGCAGCCAAACTCATGCGTCAATATCACGTTAAGGCCCGCGCTGTCTGAGGATCAACGCGCACTAGGGGCAATAGAATACAACATCACCTTCCTTGGACACCGATTAGACCCCTTCGTGAGCAAATATAACCTGACCCAAGATTTCAATGACACATCAGAGCTAAACACGACATTCCCTTCCCAATACAACGCTTATATCATAAACGGAACCCTATTTAGCAACTGGACAACCAATATAACATACACCAACCGCACAGACCCCATCACGCCATGGAACTGCACAAGCACCGCACCAGTAGAACCCACCGGAGCAGGATGCCAAGGAGCATACGATAAAAAATGCGGTAGCGACGATGTCACTAAAGAATGGATAATGAACTGCGGGGGTTACTGCCAAGGAGCGACACTAATGATTGACATAGGCAGAGAAGCGACACTATACGGGATGGAATGGCAAGTCAACAACAACGGCGCAATATCCTATTATGAAGTCTATGTAAGCAGCAACCAGTACCCAAATGGGCTAAACACAATTACCTGTAGCTCCGGACAATGCAACACCAGCTTTGAAAACTTCACCCAAGACATGGTCATGAACACAACTAGCGCAACATCGTGGAGCACGAGCTGCGCAAACACCACACTAAACTTCACACCAAAAGTTGGACGATACGTATACCTTCGAACATGGGGATCGGTTGGAGGTGTAAACCCCAGAATAGGGGAAGTTCGACCACTCATAATAAACTATACTTCCCCAAGCCAAGCCGCAAGCATCACGTACAATCTAAGCCAAAACATCTCGAACGTTAAATTCGCAATAAACAGGACACTGTTCGGTGGAACAGTAGGATTCAACCTAAGCTGCGACGGCACAACAAACTGGTGCACAGGAGGATCAACCGATGACGGGGGAACAATAAACTGCTGTGGCGCAACAAAAAACGACGCAATAACCTACACACTAGCAATAACCGGAACAAGCAACTACCTAAGACCAACAATAAACCGGCTCAACCTAGAAGCATTCAACGGAACATCCGGAGGAGGAAGCGCAACAGAAGACCAAGCCAGAACAGCAATCGAAAACGGCATAAAAGAAGTATTCCCATCGGCCACAATAGCAACAGACCAACTAATCTACCTAAGATACGCGAACGGAACACAGCGATACTCCAGAGTAGACAAATACTTCAGCAACACAGACAAAGGATGGATATTCAACTACCTAAACACAACAGACACAACAATAGCCATGAGCAACATAAGCACAAACCTATACATCTGGGAAGGACAGTCGCTCACAAGCACCCAGATACAACAATACGCGCGAGAGCTGGTGAACCAGACAAAGTGACTAAACCGACGAACGCAAGATAGAATATGAAACGCGAAGAACCCGACAAACCGACCCGATTCCAGTCCAGGAGCGGCAAGAAAGGCCAGATCACCATCTACATAGCCCTCGCGCTCATAGTCATAGCGCTTGCCGCAACAGTGTTCTACATGAGATCGCTTGGAGTAGAAGAAGAGCTCGAAGCAGGAGTACGAAGGATAGTCGTCGCGCCAGAAGCAGAACCGATGCAAGACTACATCACCAACTGCCTCGCAAAGGTCGGGACAGAAGGAGTACAGAAGCTGGCAGAGCACGGAGGATACATCACAGTGCCAGGAAAGCTAAACAGGGCGCGGCCGACAGAAGCAGAAGCTGTCACGCTCAGCCCTGACTCAGACCAGGCGATGCCATACTGGAACTTCATGTCGAGCAAGAACGACTGCACAGGCACATGCTCATTCTCAGGACTTGCGCCGCCCATCAAGAAACCGGCAAAAGACAGCATGGAAGACCAGCTCGACAGATACATCAGAGCGAACCTCGATAGCTGCCTCGACGGATTCAAGCCGTTTGTGGCAGACAGCTACACAGTCACGCCACTTGGCCAGCTATCAGTATCCAGCACGATAAGCGACACGACAGTCGCGGTCTACGCCACATACCCTATAAGGTTCGAGAGAGGAGGACTGTCATGGCAGACCAATGAGCTATTCGCTACCATCCCGGCGAAGCTCGGGCTGATGCACAAACTCGCCGAAGAGATAACAAAAGCGCAACGCGACAACAGATTCCTCGAGAAACACCTCAAACAGCTCATCGACTTGCAATCAGGACTCGGGAAAGAACAGATGCCACCGATCTACGAAGTCGAATTCAGGGTAGGCACAGGCAAGACCTGGGCCAAGAGCGAAGTCAAGAGAAGGCTGCAAGAGCTATTATCGACGTACACCCCATTCCTGCAAGTCTTTGGCACATCGACCTTCCACAAGATAATCGCGCCGCGCACCGGCACAGACAACGAGATGTTCGACAGGATCTACAACAGGAACATGCTAGTTATCACGTCCCAAGAACATTCCTACCCAGACCTTGAAGCAAGATTCTCATACCTGCCATGGTGGGAGCCATACTTCGACCTCAACTGCCAGGGAGAGCTATGCAGGCCGGAATCGCTCATCAACACGCTTGGCATAACATACGGGATACAGCGATACATGTTCAGCTATGACATCAGCTTCCCAGTGATGGTCGAGCTGCGAGACCCGGACGCGCTATCAGGCAAAGGGCTCAACTTCAACTTCATGCTCGAAGGAAACATCCGCAACAACAAACCACTAGAAGGAGACTTCAATCCCATAACGATGGGACAGATGTTCGCAGACACGCTATTTTGCGACCCAGGACAGCTCACAGGCAGGAACGCATCGATCCAACTCCTCGACGCAAAGACACTAAAGCCCATCGAGAGAGCAGACATCCTATACACCTGCGGGCCTGCAGACCATGAGAACAGCTCAAGCTGCAGCATCGGACAGACCGACAGCGCAGGAAGACTCGCCTCAATGATGCCAGTCTGCATCGGAGGGACGATTAGCATCATCAAAGAAGGATACCTGCCGAAATACACTCCATTTGACAGCGACGAAGCAGGGATCCGGGAGCTGAGAGAGGCCATCGAACCTATAAGGAATATCGACCTAGAAGTGGAAAGGATACGACTGCAAAAGAGCCAATCAGGATGGAGGCTCGACGACAGCCCAGTGTCGCTCGACCCGTATGAAGAAGCGACGGTGTCGATGCGCAAGATCGGAGGGCCTTATGACGAGCAATTCTTCGCCCTGGCACAGCAGCTAGGCGACGTGATCGAAGACGCAAGAAGCGGATCGCACACAGGCATAGGATTGGTGCCTGGGAATTATTCCGTGGATATCACCACTATAATGACGCCGGGGACGCCGATCGTGATCCCTGCAGACAAGAGATGCTACGAAGGACAGTGCGTGGATGTGCCAAAAGATCCAATCGTGTTCGACTCCACAAAGCCCCTGCCGATCGGCGGAGCGAGCTACACCCTCGAAATCAAGGGAGAAGACCTCGATTCTGGATCATCACTTCGGCTGTACGCGATTGATGTGAGCCTGGACCTAATCCCAGAATCAGACCGCAAGATCGAAGACCTAGAGCAGATAGGGGACACGGAGTCACTTAGCGAGACATACAGGAAGCAGATACAGCCGATGTGGGTAGAGAATGGATAATCAAACTGGTAAATAGAAAATATCACCATGGAATACTCTTTGAGGATAGTCAAATTCCCAAAAACATTAAAAATAGTGCCAAGAACGCCAACACCATGAAAAGCGGACAAACGACGCTAGGAATACTTCTTGTGATCGCCGGACTCGCATGCGGACTCACCGCAGTGTTCATGGATATGCTCTGGGGAGCGCAGTCCCTGATGCTAGTCTCCTCAGGTATAGCTCTGATTGTGATCGGATTCATGGCGCCTTTATTTAGAATAGAGACTGAATAATCAGAAGATTTCAATCCCTGCGACGAAGTGCTACCAGCTCGAGGCCCTTCGGAGGTCTGGCGGAGTAGTATGCCGCGACAAGACGTCCATTGAGATGCTCGGATCCTGTGACTCCCAGATTATAATAGGATAGGATAAACTCGACGCCGTCCATCTTTGGGAGAACCATCTTGTTAGGCAGATTCTCCCCCTCGATACCACGGATCCCATAGATATGGACCCTGACTTCAAGGCCCGGATCCGGCCTAGAACACCATTTAGCAGACTCGACATAAGTGTCCAGCGCCCACCATCCAGGATTGCCTATGAATTTATGGATCACTCCTTGAATGACAGGATCCGGTGCGGCTGCCGTCTGACTGACAGGCATCGGAGCGGAGAAAAGATCCGCGATGCGAACTTTGTACAGATCACATATCTTACGCAGAGTGCACAGGCTCGGGAGTCTCCGTCCAGCCTCGATGAGATAGATCGTATTCGGTGCTTGATCGATCCTACCGGCCAGATCCTTCTTAGTGAGTCCATTCTCTTTCCGGTACCTGGTAAGGTTACTCCTAAGAGTATCCAAAGAATCATCACAGGCAGAAACCTGCGCGCCTTTACCAGAAGACTTTTGGACCATGTTTCCCCCAATAATACCCGGTGTATCACGCAGACCTATAAATCACTACCCGTACGCCGCGACCAAACTCATGACCGGCGGACAGAATCAGTACCGACCCGGGATTTTCTACAAGTGCTCGAGAATACCATGCTCAATAAAACTCCTCAAAAACCCAGGTAGAACGAGGATTTGGGGAATTCCCTCTTCTGGCAGACCATCCAATCCAAGACTGAGAGCGATCTTCCTGCGCAGCAAGAGGAGCAATCACTGGCATTGAGGATCACTCGATCCATACGGTCCCGAGTCCACACATCTTCTATGCGCTCAAAACCCAACCTGTCGCTGTACCATAACAATGGATTATCAGAGACCACCGGCTGATAATGGCAAGCCATCAGCTTCCCACCCTCAGGAGAAGGGACCAAGGCCGGCTGAAAGAGCGAGACACCGCAAAACCCTATATCTTTCCGTCCATGAGGATCAAAGAAAATCACGTCCTTATCGCTATACAGCGGGTTTGGGGTCCGTAGGATGAAGGGCTTGCCAGCGCATGCGGCAGCCAGATGATCGAGGTCCGCTCGGCTCGATGCAGACTGCTCAGGTGAGAAACTAAGACCGTACGCCTTCAAATTAGGCATGACCGGATTGATGTATATGTAATCAACACCGACCCCCTCAAGGCGTGAGACGAATCCCCGATAATGTCCCGTATTGAGAGGGTGAGCAAGAGAGAGAACCCCCACCACCATCTCGTCTTTTCGGCCCAACTGGTCCCGCCTCTCGATGATATCCTTCAGATTCCCTAACACAACATCTAGAGAGACGCCAGATGGCGGCCTGACCAGGTCATGATACACATCATCCTGCATCCCTGGAACGCTGAAAGTCAATACGGAGACGGATCTAGCGACCATATCTTTTAGACCAGGATCGCACTGGCTTCCATTAGTGGTGAGATAAGTGTACACGCCGAGGTCGAGATTGAAAGAGAGCATCTTCTTAATGTCAGGATGAAATGTCGGCTCTCCACCACCTGAGATCGACACCGCGACAACATCGTTCGACGACCTCATCTTCCTGACCAACCCCTCATATACCCCTAAAGACACTTCGTTTGGGTTGGCCTTTCGAGAATCTGAATTGTAGCACATCCCGCAGCGGAAATTGCACCGATTGGTGGGATCGACCTCCAGCCTGATCGGCGAGACCGGCCGGCCGGCGAGATAAGAATCTATCCCACCCACAAAATCGAGAGGAGTCAGCGGGAAGAAAACGCTCACAGGCACCGGCAAGGTGGACAGCACATCCCCATCCTGTGCGTTAACGATTGAATTGAACGGCCTGCGTAGATATCCGACACGGCTTGACAAGAACAGGGCGGATTCTTCAGGCGAAAGATCGCACGCATCCACAGGCACCAGACTGTGCCCATCAGACCGGAACGCCCTGCGGCCACCATCGACAGCAAATAAGGGTCTAGGATCGACCATCATCGCCACCTCCGAGTATAGCCTCGATCTCGGACTGCAGATCGAGGCGACCGAGCTGGCCGCAGATACCGGATAGGTACATCAAGGAGTAATCGTGGATCGAGACCTTCATCGACCCCTCGCTCGAACCTGTCTCAATCAAGGCCTTTACGCTCGCCTGGGATTCACGAGATATACTCTCCAGGCGGGGATCGCCCTTGACCGCGAAAGGCATCCTATAGATTCCCCTCATCCCTTCTATGAAAAAATGCCGGTAAGCGACCAAATCAGGCCTCTCCATAGTCAATGGAGTGTTATAATCCGCATACATACGAGGAGTCACATTGATGATAGCCCCTCGCTTGACGAAATCTATAGCCCTTCCAATAGTGAACAATACACTTTCGACCGAGTCAGAAGGGCTTGGGATTATCAAGTTCATCCCAGGGACCATACCATAACGCAGGGTCAGTTCCAGAGCCGCGGTATTCTCCGCAGGAGTCGTTCCCTTTCGCATGAAGTCGAGGACGGCGGCGTCGAAAGACTCGATCCCAAAAAAGATCTTCTTGAACCCTGCGCGGGAAAGGGCAGAGATAACATTTTCACTAGCCTGGTCAGCCCTCAATTTGCAGGCCTTTGGGATATCGACTAGCCCTTCTTGGACAAGACGCTCGCAGATAGCGATCAGTCCATCACGATGTGCTGAGAATGTGTTATCAATGAAATGGATGCTGTCATACTCTTTGCCCCCAACGAAGTTGTAGCGTATCTCGGAGATGATATCTTCTATGTCTCGAGGCTTAATCCGGTTCTTTGGAGAATTGCAAAAGACGCAATCCCCCGAGCAGTGATCGGAATATTGGACCACGAATCGCTTGGCTCCGATATGGTCCTTGAGATGAGCCGTGTCCATCCTCTCTTCGACTCTGCGGTCCGAATAACTTGACATATGGAAGACATCTCTCTCTTTCAGAGGGATGTCGTCAGAACGGAATAAAGACGCCTTGAATGACGCATGACGATTAGGAGTTATTATTATCCGGCCTGAATCATAGATCGCTAGATTCGGGACATCAGCTAGACCTGACAGACCGCGGCCAGCAGACAATATATCGGCGATATCGCGGCAAACAGACTCGCCCGGACCGTAGGCGACGACGTCTACAGGGAAAGCCCTAAGCAGCTCCTCGACAGGGGCGTGACGCACGATAACCCCTCCCATGATCTTCAGCGAGCGAGGAGACAGGCGTGAGGCATCTACCATCAACTCGACATCGTTGTCGATGACGACCGGGCTGAAACCGATGACATCAAAACCAGTGTGAGAGAGAAGGCTCCTGTAGCCCTCACGAGACCCCAAGTGAATGTTATAGACTATAGAGTCTATGTTATCACCTCCTCTCAAGAGGAAATAACTGATATCTTCCACCCCTTGAGCAGGGAGAATCACGCGGAGAGTCTTGCCGTACGCCCCGTAAGGAGACACGAAGAGGAACTTGATGAAATCTTTCCTCGCATAGATCCCCACTTCACGGAATGCATCCAACACGGGGCGTTCCCCAGAACACGCATCAGCCAGACCCTTGGATATATCCGGCAGGTTCGGCGCTCTCATCGGGAGGATGAACTCTGAATCGCCTATCCGACACGCCAGAGCATGCGAGACCTCTTTCGGGACGGAGAGAGAAACCACACCCCTGCGGAAACCTCTCCGATATCCCCCTATGATGGCCTCTGAAGGCAGTGAATTCCCAAAAAAAGGGGTCCTGTAGAACACTACATTCGCGAACTGAGAAGACAAGACTCTAGCGGCCTGTTCAATTCCGTCTCCGCTGAATCTGAAATCAGGATCGTCCATGATACTCATCTCCGGGCCATCACAAGCGCTGATGTGACACCATAATCCACACCCCTGAAAAGGAGTGGCTCGCCATCCAGACTCTCAGATACCGGAATGACAGAATCACCATTCAGGCAATGGATCCTGAGGTCGCCGCCATTTGAAGCGACCATAACATCGGATATCACGATTCCGAGATTGCCAGCTATTGAGTCTGATACGGAAACCGTATCTTCCAAGGTGAGTCCCCTGCGGGAATGATCAGTGTAAACCTTGGTCAATAACAGCTGTCCTTGATCGGAGAGGGATATGAGAGAATGCCCGAAACGCGACCTCTTCGCACGCAGATGCAACAAGGAACCATCCAAGCAGAAAGTGCCTTGTCCATCGAGAGGCCCTTCCCTGTAACCACCGGCTAAAAGTGAAGCCCTCACCGATGAGAACTCGGACCCGCAATCGATACAGACCGCCTCTCCCTTCACGAGATATTGGAGGAATACATCTGACTTTCCGGCTCTCTTTGACAGGAAGTTGCGGCAATCTGACTCGAATATCCTTCGAGAATACCGGCTCATACGACTCATGTCTACTTCGCCTTCCAGTACCTCGATGTTAGACTTGAATATCTCAAGATTGACAATAGGATTGAATCCCACAGAGATCAAGTGGCTGAAGTCGCCGACAAACTCTGTGAGCGCAAGACGGCCGAGGGAATCGTCGATGCCAGCAAGATCAACAGCCTTCCCGCCACGGACGAGTCCCACACCTGATATGGCATAGTCTAACCCGGCGAAAGGGATTGCCTCATCGAAGTCCAAAGTCCGGATGGCCATCTTGCCGTCTTTTCCACTGACCAGGGCAGTCTGCCTGCCTTTGATCAACTCGCGATAATGGTGATACAATTTGCCCCCGGAGAAGATCCAATGGCCCAGATTCCAAAAGAGATTGCCGTTGCAATCACAAGCCATCTCAACTGGATTCACGGTGTTGGAGCGAAAAGAAGAGACGTAGCTATCTATCGACGATTGCCGAAACACGGCAGAGACCTCCTTGAAATACGCGTCCATCCAGCTCTCATAACCGACCAATCCACGCACAGTGCAATCCGCCCAATGATATCCCTGCCCGGAAACATTGACGAGAGGCGTGACGTCGATGATACCGGGATCGATGAGGATCGTATGGACTGTCAAAGGGCCATCCGGGCCATAGGCCCTAGATTCATACAAGCCTAACCCCGGAGAGGCATGCCGCAGGACCGGATCATGGTCAACAAGAACAGTGGAACTCATAAGAATCTCACACCCCCCGGGTCTCCGATATAGGTCAGAATGTCAAGGAAGCCACGGACCGCCCTTGATTGCTTATCATCCATTGGCTGCATGCCCATCCGTACAAGAGACTTGTTGAGACGATGGAGCTTGCAGACCGGAGCAGGGCAATCACCTATGCGCTCAATGACTTCCTTACGCCGGTCTCCAGACCAGATCTCATCAAAGGAGCTCCTCAATAAATTGCCTAAAGCATAATCAGGGTTGCCATCATTCTCCGAGCAGAGATAAAGAGTCCCGTCATAGGCGCAACTGACCGCCCAAGGATTAGCCAAACACTTGCTGTACTCTTTAGGACGCTCAGCGCAAGATGAGGCATCAGAAAAATAGTCGAACGCGAAGAATGGAACGATCCCTGCCTGTGATAATATGCGACGGACCTCGACCTCATAATCTCTGATCTTGTGGACCAGACGCGAAGAAATGACGTTTCCCCCATGCCAATAGTCCACAACAGGCCTGAACCCTACATAATCGATCCCTCCGCCAGTTGTCTTGACGACCTCGCTGGCGAAAGAAGCCACCGGCACAAGGTCGTCCACATTATTCTCATCCACAATGACACCCAACCCGAAACTGGCATGACCATTATGTGTCCGAGCCTGGGCTAAGCGCAAGACATTCTTTTTCACAGATTCGAGCAAGGAGGCGTCATGAATCCCGTGGAAATTAAGGTATCTCCCTTCAGAGACGGCATTGATGCTCAAACGAATGAAATCAGCGCAATTGCTGATCCTGCTGATCGCGTCTTGGTCCAACAGGCTCCCATTGGTGAAAACCCCCACCCCCATGCCGAGGTCTCGTGCCAGTTCTATCCCGTCTACAGTGTGGCTGTTGTAGAAAGGCTCGCCCCCGCCAGTGAAGATGACCCCCTCCAGTCCGCCACCTTTAAGGGATACGAGAAGATCAATCATATCATCTCGGCCCATGAGCCTCGACCCGCGCTTTTCGGAGGTGCGCCCCTTCCACGAACTATAAGTGCAATGAGGGCATGAATAGTCACATTCGAGTGAAGGGACGAACTCGGCAGTAACAGGGCGAATGCCAAAGACATCACCCTTTAGAAATCGCTCGACCCGGTCCGGGTGCCACAAGAATTTCAGATGGTGATGATGAGAGATTGAGACTCCTGGAGAAAGCTGGCTGATGAGGACTTCTAGGACATTTCTCACAGCAGGATCATCCTGAGCATTAAGGTAATCCTTCAAGACGCTGATATCCCACAGGTCTCCCATAGTGGGTGGACGGGCCAGTCAACTATAAACCTTTTGACAGATGATCTGATTTCGAAGATTTTTCCAAAGCAGGCATAGAAGAGCTAAATCCATCTACCCATACGCCGCGACCTGACGCATGACACGCTCAAGATAAGTGCGATGGTATTTCTTGGCAAGAGCAGGCTCGGTATTATCTATCTCTATATCTTCGCGAAATGACTTGACGCGGTCCATGAGACAGTACAGCCAGACACGCTTCATGTCAAGGCGCTTGCCTAGCGTGGTCTCATAGGAAACCCGAACAGCCTCGACAAAAGGCCTCTCGCGATTGAAGTAGAATGAACTGTATAAGCGGCCAAACTCCCGCGCAGGATCTCCACCTTTAGCCTGCCCGAATCCTAGAACGGACGAGACATCATTGCCGATTGCGAGGACATTCTCAAGCTCCAGACTGGAATTGATGAGAACCGGCTTCTTGCACTCAAGCCATGCCTTGCGCTTCTCGACCATATCGCTGATGGCCTGGATCTCCTCTGGCTTGAGAAGCTTGTTCCTCTTGATGTAAGCAATGTCAGCATCGAACTGCTCAAAAGCGACGGCATCCCAGACCTTCTTCTGACCGACGCCCTTTTCGTTTAGAAGCCCGAAACCCTTGACATCCACTTTATGCACTTTGGCAAAGACCTGACCTACTGAGCGTCCGAGCTCTTTACGCATCACCGGCTTAGACGGGAAGACGTCGCACAGGTATTCACCAGGCTCGAAACTCGTGATCATGAACTCGTGAGGCATGATCTTCTTCTTTGTGTCCACAGCCACGACCTTCGGGACAGGGACCTTGGACTTTGAAAGAGCTGAATAACACCAGGACTGGCGGGCGAGCTTGCCATTTGACTGCTTCGACACAGCAGTGAACACAAAACGCCCTTTTGAAGACTGAATATCAAATGATTGAGAATGAGGAGTCGCTGAAAGCTTTTTTACCTTCTCCGGCTCGACGCCAAGCTTGGATTTTACAGCCTTGCGGACGCGAGCGACATCAATAGAGAGAGCCTTTGATGCGACCATAGCGGATATAAAAGGTAGAGCTTTAAAAAGGTCACGAAGGAACTGGAGAGAACCGGACCAGATCAGCGGAATTCGGGGATGATCTGATAGCGCTGCCGCTCGAGGCGAGAATGCACGCTGCTGTGGGAGAAGAGGGATTGGTCATTGTAACCGGCGTAGTTAACGTACGCGCCCAGTCCAACTAGCAAAGCGAGCGCTAGCTTAGAGAAGCCGCCCAACCTGCCCCGGAACTCAAAAATATCCGCCCAGACTACACCAGATGCGCGATCCTTAGAGATCTTCCTCACTTCATCGTCAGATATCTTGCGAGACCATAAGGGGTCTGTCTTCTCAAGGAGCATCGCATAACCGTTCTTTGCAGTCGGATCAATGATGATCGGACAGGCTGGAAGAGCGACCTCGACTACCATATGGAGGCCGCGGTCGTATCCTGCAAGGACGGCCTGCGTGATGAGGCCAGCAGACCGCGAGAGGGATATCACCAAAGCAGACATCTCATAGCAGCACCCCGCGCCTGCCTTCAATGTCTCTGAAGGCGAGCGGTATGGACGACGCGAGCCGTCGGAATTGACCAAGCCCTCGTATTTGACGTTATCCCTTATGAACTCGAATATGTTACACGCGGTAGCGTATTGCCTGCCTTGAGGATCAGATAGGCGTCTGGACAGATCGGTCAATTCCACAGTATTCTCGAGAGGGTCCATTGTAGAGTACAGCTTGATTTATCGTATCTTCCAAGCGATTGATGACTTAAAAAGTTGGCTGACGGAAAAACCGGCAAGGGCAATACAATTTTATAGAGGGCCGAGTGACCTTGATCAATGGGGAAACAAAAGGCAGCGCCTGTTGAGAAGACCGAAGAGCCGCAAAGCAGGTTCAAGACCGCGATCTCAAACCTCAAGCCAAGCATCACCGGCATGGACCGCGGCGCTGCATGGGCTATGGCGATAGAGGCGGTGTTCTGCGCGACGGTTTATCTTATCTATCGAGGGATTACACAGACTATAGAATGGATCAAGCCGGGATTTGAAGCGATCGACCTAAACCGGGATGATTGGGCGGGAAACCCCCTCCTGATACAAAAAGCGTATGACGGAGTAATCTCGGTATTGTGGAAGATCGGCATTGCAGCGGCGATATGGATCCTGGTCTTCCTTGCGGCATACTGCATCTTCAACTCACTGATATGGGCGAAACTCAGCGGCAAGAAGGCAGACTATCCTTGGATACGCCGATGGGTGTGGACCACTATCCCATGGACCATAGCATGGGCAGTCCTGTTCGTGCTGATGGCCATCGCGTTCAAGCCGGAATGGTACAACTGGACGGTCCCGATATGGTTCATACTCTATGAATATCTCACAATGCCACTCCACATGACTCTCACAAAGGAAGACGGATCAAAGGGATGGGATGCGATGAAAAGAGCGACAGGCATCGCGATATTGGACTGGCAGACCATCTTATGGCCCATGATGATCTGGCTTGTGGCATACCTCCTGATCACATCAATTATAGACTCTGTGATTGACCTGACAGGCAGCATCGCGCTATTGCCTTACCTCATAATAATGACAATATGGCTCAGAAGATATGCGTGGATGTGCCAGAAACCTCTTCTCTCGACAAACAGGGAAACGTTTAAATAACCCTTCGGCCGAAAAACCCCCAGCGTATTATATCGGGGGATAGTATAGTGGAAAAAAGAGAGATAGAAGCCAGAGCTATCAATACAAGCGGTAGCAAAACGCTCCGCGCAGATCATCTTAGGCTATCCAAGAACAGGAAAGGCGCGATCACTGCCTTTATGATACTCGCAGGGATAATACTGATAACCGCCGCCATGATGTTCTACACAGGCACGCTACGGAACCTTTTCGGACCACTGCGCGTGGCATACCCCACAGAGGTCGAACCGGTCGCAAGATACATCCAAGACTGCTCAGCGCAGACAGGCACGGATGCCGTTAACATCATCGCGAGCCAGGGAGGATACATCACGTTCCCGCCCGAGATCGAGAGGGAATACGACTCGTTCCTGCCGCTAGACGACCTCAACTTGAAGATACTCCCATTCTGGACGCGGCGAGGCGCAAGCAGGATACCGACTATACCTGCGATGGAGGCGCAGATCGGGGAGTACGTCACAAACAGGACCGTCGAGTGCATCAATGACTTCAAGCCGCTATCGGACCGATACTTGATAACGATCGAGGGCAACCTCACAGCGAAAGCCACACTCACAAGCGACACGGTATTTATCTCACTAGATTATCCGGTAAAGGTCGTCCCACGCGCCACGATAAAAGAGACGCGTATGCGAGACTTCTCCACAACGATCCAAGCCAGGCTCAAGAAAGCGTTTGAGCTGGCGCGGAACATAATGATCTATCAGGACAATAAACTCGCAGTCGAGAACCTGACCATCGACTTAATGTCATCAGACACGCAAATCCCGATGAACCACATGGGAATCGAGTGCGAACGCAAGACCTGGGCTGAGAACGACATCAAGACCAGACTGCAGGAAGTCATCGCGGCAAACCTCCTCACAATTAGGATAAAGAGCACAGACCATGTGCCGTTTGAGGCAGACGAGAAGACGTACAAGAAACTGAGCGAGGCGCGCGCGCAGATAACAGCGGCGCTAGAAGATGGGAATGACGATTTCAACACCATACCCGGAGTCCCTGCCAACACACCATCAGACGCGTTCGAATACTTCCACACATACTGGGACGTCGGATCAGAGAAGACACCGATGACCGCGGCGCTGTCATACCGACCGGAATACGGCATGGACATGTCCGCCGCGCCAAGCTCGAACGGGATGCTAAGCTCGACGCTCTATAAAGCATCAAAGAACCTGCTTGGATTCCTGTGCCTCAACATCTACCATTTCACATACACAGTCAGATACCCGGTCAGAGTGAGCGTGTACGATCCCATCTCATTCGGAGGCAAGGGCCTGACATTCGAGTACGCGTTCCCAGCAGTGATCAGCAACAACGCGCCAGAGCCGAAAGCCGCGGCAAAGAGATTCATCAGCGACATACGACCGAGACAGGAATTCTGCGCTAAACTAGGCACGCAATTCTACGAGATACGCGCAATAGGCGCGGACGAGGAAGGCTATGTGTCAAACACCGGACTTGATGAAGCTAACATAAGCTACAGATGCGCAGGAAGGAGATGCGACCTCGGGACGACCAGCGCGCATTCAGGGTCATACGCGCTAATAACCCCTCTGCCAGAAGCCTGCAAGAACCCATCGATCATCGCGCAAAAACCAGGATACCTAAAGAACGAGAAATTCCTCGATGAGACGCTGACACTAATACCCCTGACGCGACTCAACACAGTCAATGTAAAAGTCAGGAAGGTGCCCTATTTCGCTTTTGACAAAGCAGTAGGCAGGGAATCAGAAGAACTCGCAAGCGACGAGAACGCCACGATACTCATCAGAGCATTTGACGCCCAGGGACTATCGAGCGCCACAACATACCCATCAAGCAACAGCACGATGACACTGATCGAAGGCGACGCGGATTACAGCATCGACGTGGTACTCGCCAAGGGCGGACGGATAACCGGCGGCTACCACAACAGCAACATCACGATCAAAGGGATAGATGCGGCGAGCGCAAGCACAGCCACCATATACACCGCGGAATACAGGCCGACACCGATAACAGACGCTGACGAATCGGCGATGGCATTATATCTGGTGGCAGGCACACCAAAAGACATACCAGGACCAAGACTTGGCTGAATTACAAAAATGAGAGAAACCAGCAGGACAAGAGAGCAGCGGGCGGCAAAGGCGCGCCTGCACCAGATACGGATTATAGCCACGCTGCTAATCGAATTCATGATAATTCTGCCTGTCTATTCAGCCTACGCGATCTCGATAAACAACCTCGCGCTGCGCGACTTCACAGCATCAGCCACCAGCGTCGAGTGGGATACTGACAAATCCGGCAACACCACAGTACTATGGGGCGAGAACAACACGATAACAAACAACAAGACGGTGAACGACGCAGCCACGCACCATCGGATCGCGATGGACACCCAGAGCAACAAGACATACATCTACGTCGTGCAATCATGCGACAGGGAGGCCTGCGCAGCGACCACGCCAACGGCTTTCCTGGCAGGAGTAGACACATCGCCAGTTACAATGAACGTGAGCGTGCCTGACGTCGTGAACACCAACAGGGTGAACCTGCGCGCGATCACAAAGCCTTATTCCACGGTCAAACTCTTCCTCGAGGGCGCGCTGACAAGGATCGCGAACCCTTCAGACGTAGCGACAGGCGAAGTCGTGTTCTCCAACCTGATCCTGCCAAAGACAGAGAACACAATCCTCCTGGAATCGACAGACCAGCAAGGCAACAGGGCAGAACTCACGATAAAAGTCACAGTCGACCCAAACCCGCCGATGCTTGAGATACGCAACTTCCCTGACGTGCTGCAGCAGCCATCATTTGTGCTCAACGGCAGGACCAACAAGAAGTGCGACGCGCAGATATTCGTGACGCCATCCAACACGGCGAGCGCGCCACCGAGAGTCCGAGGACTCAAACTCAAAGGAGTGACACCCAACCAAGTAACGCTCATTTGGGACCCTGTTGAGCGCAACGACACTGGAGAATACGGGATATATCGCGACAACAAGCTCATTGGAATATCCCGCTCGACAGAATTCTCAGACACGACCCCAGCAAGCGGGCGATCCTATAATTACAGGGTGCAGGCGACGGACGTCAACTGCAACAAAGGAGACCTGTCAGACAGCATCGACGTGGCAGTCCCAGGAGGGGGGAACACTATCGTGGCTCTCCCCCAGATCATCTCATACGGATGCGACCAGCCCACATTCAGGCTCAGCGCAGACGGCGACTTCACACAACCAATACAACTCGCGTCAGGCACCACAAGCATCAAAGTCATATGCACAGACAAGGCAGGCAACAGCGCCGCTTACACAAACAGCACGATTTTCGACAACCAGCCGCCGCAATTCATCGAGACCAACCTCGACGCGCTATCTCCTAGCTACACAAGCGACATCATCGTGCGCGGCAAAGTGAGCGAGAAAGCGACAGTCCTTGTATACGTAAACAACGAAGCCTCGCCAAGCGCATACGGGACGACAAACGACGACGGAACATTCGCAATAAAAGCCAAACTGCGGCGCGACACGCGAGTTGGGCAGACGACAGCCGGCACGAACCCCAACACAGTGACCGGCCCGGCGTACGGCGACCTCACAGGCGAAGGATACCAGAACACAGTGAAACTCCAGGCAGTCGACATCGCCAAGAACATGGGAGAGGCAGGGCCGGCTTCAGTCGTGCTAGCCCAATGCGGGTTCGGATCAGGATTCTCCGTCGACATAGGGAAACCAAAGCCCGACGTGCTAAACCCGCGGCTGATACTCAAGAACTTCGGAACAGTCGGATTCAACGTCGAGCTGACATACCTTGATTCAAACGAGACCCTCGACTATCTCGACCAGCCGACGCTTCTTGTGCGGCCAGTGTCTCTAGAAGAGCAGCCGAAGTGGGACCTCGACCTGACGCGCAGTATCAGATGCAGCCCTGACAACAAGAAATGCTACGTACAGCTAACAGTGCGGCCTCCCGCAGGCATCGAGAATATGAACACCACATGGGAGAAAGAGCAATACATAAGCGACCACCGCAAGGACGACTGCCTGATCCCAGGCATGGGATGCTACAAGATACCACTTGAGCTTGAGATCAGATACCAGAAGAAACAACCAACAGGAGACCTCGACAGGCAGAGGGAAGTGTACGGGACCCTAGGCCCAAGGATCGAGCCGCTCACACAGAGAGTATGCATACCAGTCGAGATCGCAATAGACAAGAGGATAGACCCCAAACTCCTTCCGAACTCACTGCTGAAATCATCAGTCGAGCTGTTCGACTCAGCGATATCAGCCATCGACTCTATACTAGAACCATTGCAGACAGTGTTCAACGTGGTGTTCTACGCATGCTACCTCGGATTCACGATAGGATTCTTCCTAGACTTCACGCAGACAAAATCATGCGAAGGAGCCGTGCTTACCGGACTATTGACACAGGGATCATTCAACCCTGAAGTGGCGCAGAACGGGATGTGCGGCATATACTATCCCGAGGATAAACCGGAGCTTGAGCTGTCTAGGCAGAACTGCATGCAATGCCAGAAATCAATAAACGACCGCAAGAGCACACTGCAGAACATGCACCAGCTATGCGACAGGATATTCTGCCCAAGCGCGCCATCGCTACAGAAGTACATCACAGACATGCAGCGCAAGGGAGTGAAACCCCGGGCCGCTGCATCGACGACTGTCGGACAGTCAAAAGAATTCTTTATCGGAAGCGACTGCGCAGCGTCGGTGTTCAAGCCAAACCTGTACCAAGGCAAGTCAGGGACCAACGAGCTAGGGATAGATGAAGTGTTCCAATTGTATAAATTGCACAAGAACGACAAACCTGACGGAGACAAAGGAATCACTGAGGAATCCCTCAAGCCAACACAGCTAAAATTCGAATATGGCGGAAGGACAGGAACAGCCGGCGCGCAGCAATCCGTCAATGAAGACAGCAAGGAGCTCTCACCAGGAAGCGCACCGGTCTCTGAAGTCAAAGGCGAGAGCAAAATCAACTGCGCCAACAACCACCCAAGCACCATGGAATGCTGCGGATACGAATACCAGCAGACGTGGGGGCCTGTATGCAGCATAATGATACCAGACTTCGAAATAACAGAATCCAGATGCCTCTCAGCCCAGCAGAGCCAATCAGGCGCAGTATCCGGATGCCAAGGGTTCAGGCAGACACTAAACTCCATCGGAGGATTCTGCAGCAAATCCATGGACGTGTCGCAGAACCTAGTGCCGACCACAATCAGCTACGGCAAACTCACAGGCGAAGAGGCCGATCCATTAAACGAGATACAGAAAGCCAAGGACAAGAGCCGAGAAGAGAAGGCCAAGAAGAGCGGATTCGAGAACCTCCAGGAATCACGATCGATATACGTCGACGAGAACGAAAGGAAGCAGGCACAAGAAGCAGAGAACGACGCAGTATCAAGGGTATGGAACGGTCGGACACTCGAACAGGACGTGACACGAGGCAGGCTGCCAGACTACATCAAGGACAGGCGGGTGTACCTAAAGATCGTGCCCCAGGAAGGCGGAGCCTTCAAGGTGGAAAGAGGATACGTGGTCGAGAAAGCCACGATGCTCGACATGCCATCGCTTGACCCGACAGGAAAGAAAGAGACCCTGACAGAGACCCTAGAATTCATCCCAGATGTGGAACTCACGCAGTACTTCCAGGCGCCAAAAGACGGCGGGCCGCTAGTCTACACAAACATAGAGACAGCATGGGTCACGGCATTATGCTCAAGAGAAGCAGTGGCCGCACCAGGCGCTGCCGCACCAGCAGAAGGCACCATTCCGCGGCCTGGAGCAGGCAAGTCGTACATGACCGGCTGCAGCAAGCCCGCGGCAAAGACCGCATGGGATGAAGTCAGGAAGAAAGTCGGAGTCGGCGACCGCGATTACATAGTCAACCCTGCTGAAGACCTCACATCATCACTAAAATGCGGATGCCTGCCTGGCATCATGACCCACCTCAAGAAATGGAAGGGCATAATGACCGCCGTGCGCAACTGCTTCAACGCAGTGCTCGTGACAGGAGACGGAACCCCAGGAGCCTGCGAAGCGGTATTATCGAGATACATATGCGACTTCATCTACACACTCATCAAATGCTTCGTGCAAAGATACACAGCAGGATACCAAAGACCTGAAGGAGAAGGAGGATTCCAGGGCGGACTCACAGGAATAGGAGGGATAGGAGGCATGCTAGTCAAGGGAGGGACAAGTGTCACACAAGACCTACAATCACGATACGGCGGATCGCCCACATACAAAGCGGCGTTCTCAGAAGACAAGATGGTCAACAGCGTATGCCTCTTCGCGTTCACAGGCACATTCAACCTCAAACCAGAGGCACTGGCAGAGAGCGAGATAGCCAACATCCCAGTCGACTCACAGCCATTCATGTTCCCATGCGAAAAAAGATTCATACAATTCGACGTGGCAAGCGAACCACAAGGCCTGGCGACATGGAACTACCACATCGGAGCAGACCTGTTCGCAGGAGCAGACGTGACATACACCGTGAAACTCACCTGCTCGAACGGATTCGACTGCGACCCGATGGAAGGGTTCATGAACGGACAATGCGACTGCGCAAAGATCGGAGAGAAGACACAAGCAGTGCTAAGCGGAAACCTCAAACAATTCGAGAACATAGGCGAACGAGGAGAGATATTCGAGAACGTGCAGCAGAAATGGAGATACGACAAAGCCACGCTCGAATGGTCGTACCGCGACAAAGACGGCAAGGCAAAGACAGGACAGCAGACCTGCAAGATAGAAACCATCGGCGGAGAAGCGCCAGTGTTCTGCGCATTCGACATACTACAGGACTCATTTCGATGCAGCACAGACCTGTTTAGCGACTACTACGCAAAATTCAGCGGCACTGTCATGCCTGCCTACCCAGACCCGCTTGCGCAAGTGTTCAAGATAGGCGATGACACTGCATTTAGCGTGCCAATCGTCCAGAGAGTGCCTGAAGGAGCAGTGTGCACGGCAGGAAGGACATGCTCAGCGACAAAATACCTGATATACTCTATCAAGAATGCGCAAGGCACAGTGATAGCCACAAACGACCAGTCAGTGTACGACCCGAGCAAGACCGGAGCCGACGCAGTGACGACTGACGTGAACGCTTTCGCCGACGTAGCGCCAGAGCACATGCTGTCCACACAAGGCGAGAAAATCTACGTCGTGAGGCTAGGCGCGCTTGCCGCAGACCACTTCAACTTCAACAGCAGGACCACCACAGGAGGATACATCAGGGCAGTCGCGACACCGGACACAGTCGAGCCATACATACAAGTCGCTCCAGAAGCGCAAGCGACACGGCCCAGTTATGATCTCATATTCGAAGTGAGCAAGCCGCGCGATTTCGGAGCTCCATGGACAGTGTACAGGGCAAGCGGAGGGGTCAAGACCGGAAGCCAGCTCGAATACGGGACATCACAACAAAACTACATCAGAAGCCAGGGATACATAATCACTCTGAAAAGCCCTGACAAGATAGACAAGGATTTCACCGTGCTGATCCCCTCGGTGCAGCTGCCGAGCACACTGACACAGAAAAGGTGCGACCCTGACAAACCCTCGAGCGCGACTGAGACGTGGACAGCCACATTCGAGATAAGAGACGCCAACCAGCAAAGCCTGGGATCGAACCTGCCAGGCACCCAGACAAGCGTGGTCAATGGACGAGCGCAGGTACAGACAGTCGGATTCAAGACGATATGCAACACAGCGCTGCCTCTTGGCAAGCAGAGAGGGGAATGCACAGAGATGAAGAAGAACTCATTCGCCTGCTACTGCTACCCGACACGCGAGAAAGTGGCTGACGAGCTCGCCGCAGGACACCAAGGCAACTGCGCGCAATCAGCGGCGAACCCGCAATACTGCATCGACGGGGCATGCGTCGCGGAGAGCGACGTAAAAGTGTGCCCGACAGACACCGTGTTGACGTCTGCTGATGCGCAATGCACATGCGGATACAAAGGAGGAGACATGTACCAGCCCATCAGATGCAATACCGGAGAGGTCTGCCAAGTCGTGTCGACTGGAAACAATGTATGCGCGATGGGAGCCGCGCAGACTGCGTCTGGGGGGACGACTACGACTGGCGGGACAGCCACTGGAGCAGCCGGGGCAAGCATCAGGATACAACCAGGGCTTGTGACAAAAGACAAGATCCTATCCGTATTGAACACCAGGCGGCCGGGAAGGAGCGACAACAGCGCGCTCGCCGAATCATTCATGAGGCATGGGACCAACTACGGGATAGACCCTGCATTCCTAGTCGCATTGGCGAACGCGGAGACGAGCATAGGGACTGGGACGAACACGAACGTCAATAATTGCAATAACATGTTCAACATAGAAGCCAAAGCCGGACGCGCTGTGTGCGCGGCATCGACAAGATGGGCAGCATATACAAGCCAGGACGCATCGATAGAGGACGCTGCCAAACTATTCTCCAACAATTACCTGCCGATCGGGCAAGACACACTCGAGACCATCGGCGGCCCATTGAACCAGTGCAGCCTGCCATCAATCAGCGCGAGATACCCCTGCTGCAGCAAAGGAAGCGGCGGAGCAGACCACTGCTACTGCTGCGACGGCGCTGAAGGAGTCTATCTCGAGTGGAAGAACAACATAGAGATAGTCAGAAGGCAGGCGCAACAATCTTGATTCCATCGTTTGATAGGATTAGGACAAGGTGGTCGAATTCGACCAGTAATGACCGAAGAATGAGTATAGAGCGATTGAAATGAAAACAACAAGATCAACTGCGGAAACAAGCAGACCTGGGCAAACCACTGAAAAAAAAGCCACTGGGGCCGACTCCCGATTAATTACCCATGCCAAAGAAGCCTGGAGCCTCGTCCTCTCCAGATGGAAGCTCACAATCGCCGGAACGGTCGTCGATATACTCTTCTTCTTCCTGTTCTCCTGGGCATCCACATGGGCGTTTATCACGATGGAAGGGCCGCTCAACAAGATATACGACCTGGCAGGAGAGAACATATCCAAACTCGCCGTCGACATGAACAACCCGGAAGGATTGAGCGCGCTCCTATCGAGCCAGCAGGAATTCATGGCAGCTTATTCTGTAGTGATATCCACCGCGCTAAAGTTCATAGGGATCGTGCTCGCGCTATGGCTCGTGCTTCAAGGGCTCAGCTGGGCGATAAGCCACAACATCGCAGGAAACAGAATAAGCGGAAAGGAGCAAGCTAGCGTATATGCCTGGACCAAGAGATTCGGGATGGTGACTATTCCTGCGGCGATACTGGCTGTCGGCATCCTTTATCTATCGATAAGACTCGCAGCATGGGCGAACATCAACAGGATGGGGGATGGAGCGCAGACCGGGATCAGCGTGATCATCGCGCTCATGTTCTTCACACTGACCTATTTCATATTCTGCGGATACGCGAGCAACCCGCTCGCAGGGCAAGGAGCCACCATGGAGACATCCTTGCGGAGATGGAGAACGATGGTACCTGCGTATCTGGCAATTCTCTTGATCGTCTACGCATCCAACTTCCTGTTATCCTTGCTGATGCAATGGTCTGCTGGGCTCGGCCTGCTGTTCGGGATACTTGTGGTGGCTCCTTCTTACACGTATAACCGGGTGCTGATGATACTCTGCGCCAAACACCATTGCACTGCGCTGCCGGTGTCGAAGAGCCGCTGAGAGTTTAGGTTCTTAGCAGTATCTCCGAAGGTGAGTGATTTCTGAAGAGTGGTTGCTAAAACCGAAAAGT
>JBBSWF010000003.1:0-3618 GCA_038046365.1 Nanobdellota archaeon | reverse complement strand
CGAAGAGCAACAGCGACATCGTGACTCACCGGGGGTGGGCGCTCGCAATTGACAACTTCCGATAAAACACGAAAATTCAAGCATCCCTAACCAACTCCAACCTCGATTCTTCCGCCTAATCCGAATCCCATACGATAGCCTCCGAAACAATCACGGAAATCTCTAAGAAACACATCTAAACCCTAAGATCCCTCCAATCCCTCATGCCCCGACAGCAAACCTTAAATACAGCTATTAACTATATATTAATAACTATTAACCAAATGGCAACAGTACTCACCGCTCTAATCCAAGACTTCACAACCACCCACACAGTCACATCCATCGCGAAATCGCAGAACCTGAGCAGGGTAGGCGCGTGGAAGAACCTGAAGAAACTAGAAAAGAGCCACCTGATCCAGACAAAAAAAATAAATGAAGGAAAGACCAGCACCGGCATAATAACCTTAGACTGGCAGAACCCTCTGACAGAGAAGACTCTAGCATTAGAGCTCACGGAAGAATCCACAAGAAACCAACGCTGGAGGAACGCTTTCCAAGAACTGGAGCATCAATCCAGCTTCCTGATAATCTTTGGCAGCATACTACACTCTCCAAAAGAAGCAGGAGACATAGACCTCTTAAGCGTCTCGAACAAAAAGAACCTCCACCAAATAGCAGAGACCATCAATAAAATCCAAAAGTCACAATCCAAGAAGATCCACCTCACAAACCTGACCGAACAAGAGCTAAAACAAGAGATAAACTCAAAACCGATCATCGACGCCATAAAAAAAGGCGTAATCCTCTTCGGCCAGGAGAACTTCATCAAAACGATAAGAAGCATCACCAAACAATGAACACTCCAAAAGAATGCTTCAAAAACGCGATAAAAGACGAAAACCAAGGCAAGAAGCACAAAGGGCTCCTCATAACAAGACCAGACGACAAGACCGCGCAGGAATACCTCAACAAAGCAAGGATCAACCTGAGGCTGTGCGACCTCTATAGACAGAATGGGTACGACTACAAGATACCTGAAGAATGGTTCTACACCCTCTATTACTGCGGATTAGCCATACTCGCGAAATTCGGGATCGAGAGCAGAAGCCAGAAATGCACCGCCTCATTCCTGAGATACGCCAAAGACCACAAAGTGATAGAATACGATGATGAATTCATCGACCGCATCACAGTCTACAGAGACAAAGACGAGAAGTCAGACGTGGACGAACGAGAGAAAGCACGGTATAGCTCATCCATCAAGAGCGAAGAGGTCACACAGCAATACACCTACATGACTGAGATGTGCAAGCGGGCCATCACAGAATGCGAAGAGCTGATCTTCTCAGACAAAGAATACCTGGTGCCTAAGGAATTGCTGGAATGAATCTCGGATCCCTACCTCGCACATAACAATTATAGTAACCTTTTTATAACATCTGTAACTAATATATTACATATGCCGGACAACAAACTAAGAATCATGAGGATATTCTTCGACGACCCCCTAGCTGAAGGCGGATTCCAGCTAAGAGAGATCAGCCGCAAAGCCAAAGTAGCCCCCCCATCGACAAAACGATACCTCAAAGAACTACAAAGCGAAGGCCTCATCACGATAACAAAGCACCGCATGCTAGGATACCCTACCTATAGAGCCAACAGAGACGACGAAAGATTCCTAAAAAAGAAGAGGATAGACAACATCGCGAGGATCCAAGAATCCGGCCTGATAGACCACATAGACCGATCATGCCATCCAAACGCGATAATAATCTTCGGATCCGCCGGAAGGGGCGAGGACATCAAAGAGAGCGACATAGACATCTACGTCGAGGCGACACAGCAAGAGATCGACACAAAAAGATTCGCTTCCGGACTAAACCGGAAGATCCAGCTATTCTTCCGAAAAGATTTCGGAAAAATGAGCGAAGAGCTAAAGAACAACATCATCAACGGGGTGATAATGAAAGGATACCTAAAGGTGTTTTGATGCACGACATAATACTCATCACGCCGGACCCTGAAAGGGCAAAATCGATGCTAAACACCTCAAAGACAACACTCGAAAGACTAAAATCCACAGACCAGCTCAAATTCCCATCTGACACTGCCAAAGACTACTACGACTGCATCAGGGAATTGATGACCGCGATCATGCTCCTTGACGGCAAGAAAGCCATAGGCGAATACGCCCACAAACGGACCATAGAATACATCGCCAAGAACCACTCGATCCTCACGCGACACGAGGCAGACACGATAGACCGACTAAGGATAATCCGAAACGACATCGCATACGAAGGAAAGACCGTGGGCCAAGACTACATAATCCGGAATCAAATGCTGTTCAATATGGCGCTAGAGAAGCTGTCTGGGGAGATAACACAACGGATAACCGCTCGATCCACATAAACCCATTCCTAGCACAACCTCCTTCAAACAATCCGCCAGTAGTGTCGGGAAACCATTTATTCATAGTAGCAAACCAAGTTTATCCACAAAGAGTGCTCGCGAACCATTATATCCAAACAAAGAAACCAGACGACCATGGCCAAGACCCCAAAGAAGCAAAGCCCTAAACCGGCGACCGGACTGCTGATACGGAACACCGAGATCAAGAAGATGGCAGCGACGATAGCCAACGCAATGGGGAAATCGCCTGAGAAAGTCATAGAGGAGATACTGCTTGACCATCTTAAACAGGAATCAGAGAACATCATCGCAAGGCACAGGATCATACAGCACCAATTCCTCGCAGGAGACATAGGAGAGAGGTTCTACGGGCTGATGACCGGCGAAAAACCCTCAAAGAAACTCATAGAACAAAAGAAGAAGATGTTCCCGGAGATTATGGACCAAAGATTCATCGCAGGAGACCTCACATCAGAAGACTACCAACTCAAGACAGGAAAACCTCCATCCAACGACCTCAAAGACCAACGCCAAGCCACAGAGATGCTAGAATGCTGGATAAAGATGCAAGCGAGGCAGGCCAGTTCACTTCCCGAACAATACGTCAACAAACTGGCAGAAGAGGCGATATACGCAGGGCCGCAGAGGGGCAGGAGGTAATCTTTTTTTTCTTCAAAATGAGTCCTTCATGAAAGCGAAAACCCTCCAAAAAAAGCGGATGAAACATCGGACAAACCCACGAAAGCCATATATCCCTCAAAGAACCCACTATACAGATGGCAACCCAAGAAAACGCGCTCATAGTCTTCCAGGACAAAGCGATAAGAAGAACATGGCACGAGGGGGAATGGTTCTTCTCAGTAGTCGATGTCATAGCCGCCCTGACAGACAGCAATAATCCAAGAAACTACTGGAATATGCTGAAAATAAGAGAATCAGAGAATGGGGTCCAACTGTACACAAATTGTGTACAGTTGAAACTGCCAAGCCCTGATGGGAAAATGAGAGAGACAGATTGCGCGAACACGAAGGCGATGTTCAGGATAATCCAATCCATACCTTCCCCTAAGGCAGAACCCTTCAAGCAATGGCTCGCCCAAGTAGGGTATGAACGGGTCGAGGAGATACAAAACCCAGAAATCGCTCAAGACAGGGTCAAACAGTATTACGGAGAACTTTGAACAATTCGGTTTTTGACAAAATGATCTATTTCTGATGTCTAAA
>JBBSWF010000002.1:0-1522 GCA_038046365.1 Nanobdellota archaeon | reverse complement strand
TGTCGGAAAACGATCTATATACTGCAGAAGTGAGAACTAATTTCGGACTTATTCAAGATGATAAGCCTATAGAAACATTTATATAAACACTTGCAGGGAGCAAGACCGGAAAACATCGAATAATATCCAATACAACGAGGTGGAAATATGTTATTCCAGTTTTACGGCGGAATGTCAGGATCACGGTTTGCAGACATATTCTCAAGATACGGGATCTTCGACGTCTTCATCCCGTTCGTACTCATATTCACTGTAATGTACGCCATCCTCCTCAAGACCAAGGTGCTTGGAGATAACAAGAAATTTGCGACAGTAGTCGCGCTTGCGATCGGCTTGATATTTATAACACCTCACCTCACAGGCAATTACCCCGCTGAAGCAGATCCCGTTCTTATAATCAACAACGCGATACCTAATGTTTCGGTAATTGCAGTCGTCATCATAATGTTCCTTGTACTAGCCGGTCTCTTAGGGTACAGCACCCTTGGAGGGGGAATACAAGGCCTGTCAATAATAGCATCCTTGATCGCAGTCCTCATAATCTTCGGACGCGCGATAGGCTGGTTCCAATACCTGCCGACCTGGGCGTGGTGGATAGACGATCCTGATTTCCAGGTGCTGATAGTCGTGCTGATAGTCTTTGCGCTCATCGTAAATTGGGTGACTGGTGAAGACTCCAAGACTTCAGGCTATGATTCCGCTCAGAAGTTCCTTGACTTCATGATGGGTAAGAAGAAAGAGTGAAGGATTGGCATCGCGCGGAATCCTTCCCATAAGGAGCGTAACAACCCATGGCAACACCACTGGACATAACACTTGTCAAGCAATTCGACTTTGTATTCCCGTTCCTCCTGGTCTTTGTGATGGTCTACGCAGGCCTCGGATTCATGAAGGCATTCAAGGACAACAAGGCGCTGCACGCCCTGCTTGCGCTCGTCCTGGCATTCATGACGCTGTTCTCGCCAATCGCAGTGAGGACGATCTCCTTGATGTCCCCGATGTTCGTCGTGCTTATAATATTCCTGCTCTTTCTGCTGATGGTCTTCATGACACTCGGGCCGACAGAATCAGACATAATGTCCGCGATCAAGCTCAAAGAAAACCAGTTCATCTTCTGGTGGATCGCCGCATTTGTGATCCTAATCGGATTCGGATCGTTCTTCATGGCATTAGCAGAGAGCGGCGGAGTCCCCGGCTACACCGGACCTGGCGGGACGCTAGAAGTTGGAGCGATCGGAGGAGCTGCCGGAGGGCAGCAAGCCGAGTTCTTCAAGACCCTGTTCCATCCGAAAGTATTAGGACTGATATTCATAATGCTTCTTGGGCTGTTCACGATAAACAGGCTGGCCAGCGCGCCAATCAGCTGAACCCGCATACTGTCTTAGCATCTTCGAAACGTCTGCCATGATACCGTACTTCTTCAGTATCCTGAAGCGGCACCGTCTGCTCGCGTGTCTATTGGGAATCCGATGATTCGGTGAAGGCCCGTAGGGCCCAACCCAATGTCGTTAAGTTAAGGGTC
>JBBSWF010000001.1:0-4839 GCA_038046365.1 Nanobdellota archaeon | reverse complement strand
CTATAGATCAACAAAATAGATCAGAAAATGCCAAAATCAGCTATACAAATACCAAAAAGCATGATCAAGCCCCGACAGCGTACTGATAATCTTCTATCACTATCTTGTCCATGTCCTTGAGGTTCCGGACCCCATATAGCCGCCCATCACCCAGTCTCACGATCTTCTCGGCCATGGTCTTGCCTTTCGCGTCAAGGCTCACTCCGACGATAGAGATTGTTATCCCCGCTGCCCGCGCCATGGACACTGATTCCATTGTATCTTCTTCTGGCTTCTGTCCCACTGTTGGCAACGCGTCGGTCAGCAGGATCAGGTGCTTGGTCACGTGCTCTACGGGGAACAGCTCGATGGCTTTCTTTATCATCTCTGTGAAGTCGGTCTCGCGAGAAGCCCTCACTTTCACGATGTTCTCGACTAGCATCTTGAGGTCGTCTGTGGGCGCCACAGAATCTTTCACCTGTGACCCGAAGACGATCAGTCCTGCTTTGTCTTTGTTCATGATGGCCGAGTGAGCAAGCGCTATGCCTGCTTTCTTGGCCATCTCTATCTTCTCGCCTTTCATGGAGCCGGAGGCGTCGAGTCCGTACATCACGTACACCAATCCTTTTGCCTGCCTCTCGAATGTCTTGAGGTCGTGTTGAAGAAGGGTCTTATGCTTGCGTCGGATCGCCAGCCGCACTGTCTCGCGGATCGACACGTCCTTGTATCTGTCGCCTTTGCGGAATATCCTGCTTCCGCTAGGCTCTCCGTAATGCGAGGTCTTCTTATGGATGCGCTCGCCGCGCCATCCTTTGGGCATCAGCCTATCCAATTCCTCCACATACATCACGAATGACGCGAGTGACAAACCCATCTTGGTTATCTGCCCATCAGCCCCGACCAGTCCGTCTTCTTTCAGCTGATCGAGCCGCTGTTTCATCTGCAATTGCAGCTCACGATTGAATTCAGGGATGTTGATGTTCTTCCGCAGATAATCAGGGCTATATCCAGTGAGCAGCTTCACGAGTTTCTCGCCATACAAAGATTCAGCCATCCGATAGTTCTTGACTATCTGTGACATCATAAGGTCTGGTGTGAACGCCACAAGCCCTTGGTTGATGGCTTCGTTGAGCATCCGGCCTTCGTCTAGTTTGCTCTTGTCGTTCTGCAAGACTGATTTCATCAGCTTGTCTTCTTCCATCTGCGAAGCGAGCTTCCCGTTCAATTCCTCTGCCTTGCTCAGTCTTTTGACTTCAGTTCTTTCATCGTGGCTAAAGGCCACCACCACGGTCTTGGCGCTCGGCCTCATCGGCGGAGAATGCCTTGAACTGGTTCCGGACGAACTGTTCCGGGGTCTGCAGGTACCTGACAGATGGCTTTAATTGGATCCTGTGAGATATGACTGACACGATCGCTTCATCGATGTCTTCTTGCGTGACTGTCTTCTTCTTTGACAGCACTGCGTTCGCCTGCGCTCTCTCGTACAATCCAAGTGATGCGCGCACCGAAGGTTTCCTCTCGAGGTCCTTTGACTCCCGAAGCAGCCGGACGAACAGTATCGCGTGCGACAGCAGCTCTTCAGGGAACGCGACCTCAAGCTTCTTCCCCACTCCAAGGACTATCTTCTTCTCTATCTCTAGCGATTCTGGATAGCCCATCTCGACCACGTCGAATCTGTCCAGGAATACGTCTGAGAGCTTCTCTGTGCTTGTGTCTTCAGGGTTCATCGTCCCAATGAACATGAAGTCAGCAGGCAGGTCCACGGTATACGCCCCTAGTGTGGCCCTTCCTTCTGCGAGGACCTGCAGCAGCGAGTTCTGCAGTTTCTCTGGGCAGCGGTTCACTTCATCGAAGAACAAGATCCCATTATTGGCCCGAAAGATCTTTCCCGGGGTGAATGCTTCCATTGACATCGGCCCGAAGGTCAGTGCCTTCACTGGATCTATATCTCCCAGGAGGTCCTCCACAGTCAGGTCCGGCGATCCCTGGATACGGACAAACCGCTCTACCCCGCCGATCTTCTTGGTCCCTACTTTCTTCTTGGCCGTCTTGCATGCTGGGCAGAGCGGCTTCGATGGATCGCAATGGTACTCGCAATCGTTCACGGTCACTTCAGGCAATAGGCGTGCCAGGTTGCGCGCGATGGTTGTCTTTCCGATGCCGGGCGCTCCTACGATGATGACGTGCCTGTCCATCAGCCATGCTGACTTGAGCTGTCTCTTTGTCTGCTCCTGCCCCAAGATGTCAGAGAAAGAGGCGTCCCGAATCGTGGTTAGGTTTGGTGTCTCCATAGATTCCTATGCAGTCAGATCGTTTAAAAAGCTGATGTTCAATCCGTATCAATCCATACTAGTGATTTATGACGACAAAAAAACGCTTCGCGTATTCCTAGATTTTTTCCATCAGTTTTTTAAGCTATGATGCAGTATTGGAGGGCCCGTTTTTGAGACAGTCATCTTAAGGAGGGGATAATAATAGAAAACACAAGAGATGGGAACACTCATGAGATGACGTTTACCGCCTTCTCATCTTCTGCGCGGCTTTGCGCTTTCGTGTGGGCCGTATTTTTGTCCTTGATCTCTTAGGCCTCGACCGCGCTGCCCTCTTCTTCGCCCGCGCCTTCGCCATCCCTCTCTTAGTGGAGTTTCTGGTCTTCGCTGCTGCCTTCTGTATCTTCCTAGCGGTCCTAACCACTCGGTTCACCAATTTCTTTCCCCTCGCTGCGGCCACTTTGGCGTGTGGAGCTGCTTTCTTCATCTCTTTGGCGTACTCCTTCATCAAGAAATCACCTAGCACTTTCCTCTCGCGGTCTGCTTCGTTGATCACGGCCCGTGCCAGTTTCGCCGCGTACTTCGCCTCGACGAGTCCGGATTTTACGAGTTTGCGCACTTCTTTCTTTGTCTGGGCGTCATCCATTCGGGTCGCCCTCATCCCTAGAGATATGAGTCTCTTCGCTTGATCGACTATCACGTTTACCACCTCACTTTTGCAGAAATTCCAATTTTGAGGTTTTTAATGATTTCTCTGAAAGATTGTTTATCAGAAATGCTAAAGACTATCTCTTCTCATGCTTGTGTTTTGTGAAGAAAGACACGATCAGTATGAATGCCATGAAGAATGCCACTCCAAAGGCCACATAAGCCAAAAGTGAATACCCCCAATATCTGGGCTCAAGGTTGGTCTGCAATATCAACGCCCCTGCCACAATGAATGAAGACACCATCAGTGCAGCAGACACCCGGTCAGATGATGTGTCAATATCACGTCCAAGCTCAGACAGTTCAGTGTCTGTTAAGCTCAGTTTAAACGTCCCGCTCTCAATCGACTTCAGCGCAGACAACGTCTGACCTGGGAATTTCTCGATGAAGTCCTTCATTGCCATGGACTTTCGCAGGATGCTCTTGATCGAAGCCTGCATCTTGACCTGGGATTTCAGTATCTCGGCCAGATACGGCTTGGACTCCGAAGCGACGTCAAAAGATGGATACACCGTCGCGCATGTGCCTTCAGCAGTCAATAAAGCCTTCCCAAGTAGTATCATGTCAGGCGGCACATGCAAAGAATGTCGAACCGACATATCCAGCATCTCATGCAGCACTCTGGTGAATCTTGCTTCTTCCAGTGACTTGCCTCTCCACCCTTCCATCAGCTTGCGCACTTCGGCCTTCAAGGCCTTCTGCTCTGAAGACGGCAGTTCATCCAACGTCATCAAAGCCTCATACACTCCGTCCACATCCCCGTCCATTAGTGCCACATATAGTTTTATCCCGGAATCCCGCAATTGCTCAGTCAACGATCCTGTTATCCCAAAGTCCATCAGCCCTATCTTTCCGTCGGGCATAATCATTATGTTTCCTGGGTGCAAGTCTGCGTGGAAGATGTCCATCTCAAAGACTTGTCGGATCACTAGCTCGAATACCTTCCTGGCGACTTCATGCCGATCGAACTTCCTCTTGGACCGTATCAGTTCGCTCAGTTTCATCCCGTCCAGGTATTCCATTGTCAACACACGAGGTGTTGAATAGTCGCGGAACAGCTGAGGTATCTTTATCGTGTCAGAGCCGCTAAACGCCCGGTAGAATCTCATTATGTGGTCTGCCTCGATAGAATAATCCAGCTCCTCTTTGGTATATCGCTCGAATTCTTTGACTATTTGCATCGCTGAGAATCCTGCTGACTTGAATGTCCGGTCGAACTTGTGCGCGAGAAAATACATCGCTTCGATGTCCTCCTCAAACAGCTTGTCTATGCCTGGCCGCCTGATTTTTACAACTACACGTCGTCTCTCTTTGCGCAGTGTGGCCATATGCACTTGTCCAATAGACGCCGATCCAAGCGGTTTCTTCTCGAAGCTTGAGAATGCCTCATTCAACCTTGCCCCAATCTCCCGCTCGATAATCGTCTTGGCTTCATCAAATGAGAAAGGGGCGACTTCATCTTGCAGTTTGGAGAATTCATGGCAGTACTCATGTGGTATCAGGTCAGGCCGCAGTGAAAGCACTTGCCCGAGTTTCACATATGTTCCGCCGAGTTTCTCAAGGACCTTGCGCACGCGTTCAGGCCGCGTATCCATCTGCCTGATTGTTCTCCGTCGAAACACTCGGGTCAGAAATGGCAGGTGTGAGCGCAAGTGCATCTCATCAATCGCGTAGTCGTATCCTTCTTTCGCAAGCACGGACACTACATAAGATACCCTTTTCATGCCGCTTGGCCATTCAAACAATCGCATACCTGTCTATCCACTATAATCGTCTATAAAACACTTTTCGTTTCAAGGAGATTTTACTATATTATAATACTTCGAATCGAGACAGTAAGATTGGTCCGTGATTTTCGATTGAAGAATGAGAAAGTTTGCTT